>NZ_JBHULI010000003.1:0-216480 GCF_042684365.1 Gracilimonas halophila
ATAAATTTCTTTGCGAGCTTGCGTAGCTGTTAGTGTTTTCATGGGTTGGTAACTTAAGTTCATTTATAAAACTAACGTACGTCATTCCGTACATATTGTCAAGTTATAAGAAAAGGTAGCATAACGGCCTGGCGCTTAAGGTGCAGGCGCCAGAGCTTTGAAATTGACTGCTAAAGAAATTGTAACTATAAAACGAGAAACTGGCAAACAACGGCGAGGCCTGTCACCCTTGAAGCGCTGGTTATGCCCATTTTTCAAAGAGATGGTGAAACAACTCTTTATTTTCTAAAAACCACTCATAAATACTTTTAACTTCTTGAATACATTTTTTTGCTTTCTCTGATTGAGATTCTACAGATCTATTTAAATCCAAAACGGGAACTTTCTTTCGGATCACAGCCGATTTCCCTGCTTGTTGAATATAGATTCGGTCGGTAATTATTTCACTCATAGATTCTCTAATAATTCCAGTTTTATTAGCAGCTTTGGAAATTTGCAGATCTACATTTCCATAAGTGAATTTATGAATTAAACTTAATCTGGAAAGCAAATTTGGTGGGTAAAAATACACAAACGAAGAGCCTGATGGCTTTTTGTTTGGTCGAGGCATATTTAGTACTGGAGCCACGTCATTAACTAGGTGCCAATAATTTATCCAAAATTGACTCGCCTTTTCATCTTCTATTAGTTGATAACCGTGTTTAGCTTTATGAATAGCTCTCTTTAAAAGAGCAATTTTAAATTTACTTCTGTGTGAATTTACAGCGCCTTCTTTAAACCAGTTTCTTAAGTCTTCATAAAAAACACAGGCATCGATTTCTAAGGATTCAAAATCGTTGGAATATTCTTTAGGAGCTACTAAAATTATTTTATAGTCATCACATTTATCCTGTCTAAGATAAGTTTCACCACGCTTTTTATATCGCTGCAGTTGATTAGTTTGAAATTGCGCTGCTACCTTATTTTCGATTAATAGCACCAATCTTTGATCAGCGTCATTAGTCAGATAAACTTCTAAATCTGATTCTCCATAGCTATCGGTATGAGAGCGGTAAACTTTTTTAACTGTGAAATTGGAATCCTTGAAGGCTTCAAATTTCCTGAGAAATAAGGAAGCAAAAGTAGAGGAAGAAGCAAATTCTTCAGCAAGCAAAAAGTCAATCTCCTTTTCTCTTACGTCTGCGATCTTGAATTCCATAGCAAGTTTTTAAAAATGGGTATAACATATTAATATGCGACAAGGGGTATCTTATAAGACGTCGTATAATCTTCTAAAACATCCCTCACAATAACTCCTGAAACACCTTTTGGTTTATATGCGAAGGAAATGTCGCATAACCTCGTCGGATAAAATTCAATTATTTTTGTAAGGAATTGCTTTCTCATCGCTCTAACAATATAGCAACATTATTATTTTTAGCAATTGTGTTATGGGCAGATCAAAGTTACTAGAAGAAGTTAGACAAGAAATCCGAAGAAGAAACTACAGCTACCGAACCGAACAGGCATACACCAATTGGATCATAAGGTATATTCGGTTTCATGGAACGGTTCACCCCAAAAATTTAGGAGATGCGGAGGTTGAGCAATACCTCAATCATTTGGCCAATGACAGAAATGTAGCGGCAAGTACACAAAATCAGGCGTTGTCAGCATTGGTGTTTCTGTATAAACAGGTTCTGAATAGAGAAACCCTGGATCTGGATAATTTGAAACGAGCTAAAAAGCCTAAAAGGTTGCCGGTTGTACTATCCCATAAAGAGGCAATGGTAATTTTGGAGCAGTTAAATGGGCGCACGCTCTTGATCTGTGAACTACTCTATGGAAGTGGGATCAGAATATCTGAATGCCTCCGCCTTCGTGTGCAAGACGTTGACTTCGAAAATGGACAGCTATGGGTTCGTTCCGGGAAGGGCAACAGAGACCGGGTAAGTTTGTTGCCACAGAAATGTATGCCAAAACTTCGCCGGCAAATACAGAAAGTGAAAAGCATCCATCAAAAAGACTTGACCCAAGGATTCGGGAGAGCAATACTACCGAAAGCACTGGCTCGTAAATATCCCAAAGAACAAATGAGTTTGGGATGGCAATATCTTTTTCCTTCTTCAACTATTTCTAAAGATCCTCGGACGAATCTGGAGCACCGCTATCATATCTCAAGCCGTCAGGTTCAAAGAAAACTTAAAAAAGCGGCATTCAAAACAAATATCGAGAAAAAAGTAACCTGTCATACCTTCCGGCATTCCTTCGCAACTCAATTACTTCAAAACGGCTACGACATCCGCACCGTCCAGGAACTCCTCGGCCACAAAAACCTGAAGACAACCATGATCTACACCCACGTCATCAACAAAGGCGGCAACTACATCAAATCCCCGGTTGATGTTATTTAAAAGAAGTAACCAGCTTTCAATGGGAACAAAAAAAAGGGCGTCATCCTGAGCGAAAGCGAAGGATCTTGCCTTAGCGAAGCATAGGATGTTGTATGCAAGATCAACAGTTGCGGTGGATAAGTTGTTGCCGGGGTTAAGTTGGCAGCCCAAACTATGCAAGGTTCTTCGGGGGTACCCTCAGAATGACTTTTATTTATATTTAGTTATGGAAGCTTATACATATATAGTAACCAATCCTAAAAAAACCACACTCTATACCGGGGTAACCAATGATCTGAGAAGGAGGATTGTAGAGCATTATCTGGACCGAGGTGCCTCCAAATCCTTTGCAGGGAAATATTATTGTTATCTTCTCATTTGGTATGAAGTTTTTCCAATCATGAACGAAGCTATTCAAGCTGAGAAAAGGATAAAGGGGAAGAACAGAAAGTGGAAAGAAAAACTGATCAGAAAACGTAATCCGTATTGGAATTCATTGAATAAAAATGTTCTTGGGGAGTGGCCGCCGAACAAAACATTGCCTCCCGAGTCATCCTGAGGGTACCCCCGAAGGACCTCGCATTTAGCGGAGCATGGGTGTTGTTTGCAACATCAACAGTTGCAGTGGATAAGTTGTTGCCGGGGTTTAGTTGGCAGCCTCATCTATGTAAGGTTCTTTGGGAGCACCCTCAGAATGACTTTGTAATTAAACATTGATGACTGCAGCAACTACCGCCCCTTCAAAACCCCAGACAAATTCAGCTTATGAATGGGAATAAGATAAGAAGAAAGCATTTCGTCTTTATGAATACCCAACTCCCCCGTTCCTCTGAAATCAACCATGCACACTTTTTCTGCCGTTTGCACCACTTCACCGATACCATAATATTCAGGACTCGGGCCATAATAAACCAGGTCACCGGTACGAAGTGTATTTTTAGCCCGCCGGTGGTAGGGAAGTATCACCGGGAGGAGGTCAAGCCGATAAGATAGTTTGCGATTTCTTGAGAGTGCCATCACTCATGCTGCTTTTGATGAATATGGATGCTTCGTTTCGAATCCGATACATGTGAGATATGAACCCGGATCGCTTCTTCAGGAATCAGGGAATCAATGATCTCAGGCCATTCAACGAGGCAAACGCCTTCTCCATAAAAATATTCTTCCGCACCAATTTCAAGGGCTTCCTGTTCACTCTTGAGTCGGTAACAATCAAAGTGATATACAGGAAGTTTACCGGAATATTCATGGATCAATGTATAGGTTGGTGAACTTACGGATTCAGGGGCTATTCCAAAAAAGGAAGCCACTCCTTTTACAAAATGCGTTTTTCCTGCACCCAGATCTCCTTCCAGGCACACCACGTCTCCGAGTCTGAGTTGCTTTCCTAACTCGAATCCGGCCTCAATGGTTTCCTCAACGGAAGAGCTTTCAAAAGGTGATGACAGATCCATCAGAGAATTATGGGGTTAATTTCGTAAAGCCCAAAGATAACATGGAATTCAAACATCTTTAGCGAAAATTTGAGTTTTCTGGTGTTAAAGTGCGACGGTGTTAATGTGTTACCAAGGTTGGAAATGGTAACACATTAACACCATATCACGGTCGCACCATCACACAAAGCTACTTCGGCTTCAGAGTGGCAATGGGTAAGATCATCTCCTCCATCGAAGCTCCGCCGTGCTGAAAAGTATCACGGTAGCGGTTTTGATAGCGGTGATAGTTGGTAGGGTATACAAAGTAATAATCTTCCCGTGCGATCATATAATTATTGATGTTACCAACCGCAGGTAACCGGAATTGCTTGGGATCATCCATGAAGATGACCGAATCAGACTCATTGGCTTTTAAATTTCTTCCATATTTGTAGCGGAGATTGGTGGCCGTGTCTTTATCTCCGTATACCTTGGTATCCCGTAATGCGCGTACCGACCCGTGATCGGTGGTGATGATAAGCGTGACATTTTCCTTGGCCAGGCCTTTGAACATCTGCAAAAGAGAAGAATGCTGAAACCAGGCTTCCGTTACCGAGCGGAAAGCGGAGACATCGGGAGCCAGCTCCTTGATTACGTCAGAATCGGAGCGGGAATGAACAAGGGTATCCACGAAATTAAATACAAAAGTAGCCAGTTTTGACTGCGCATAGCTCTGTATCTTTTCAGCTACCCTGCGGCCGCTGGTTGCGTTAAGCATCTTTTCATATTTAAAATTGATGTCGATGCCGTGGCGTTCAAGCTGTCGTTTCAGTAACTCTTCTTCGTGGCGGTTCAGGGATGACTCGTCCTGACCCTGTTGCCATAAGTCCGGATACATCCGGTCAATATCAGCAGGATATAATCCTGCAAAAATGGAATTTCGGGAGTAAGGAGTAGCGGTCGGTAAAATGGAATAATAGAAATCAGTATCAATGGAAAAGTAGTTGGAAAGAAATGGCTCAAAGATCAGCCACTGATCATACCGCATGCAATCGATGATGAAGAACATCACGTGCTCATCTTTATCGAGACGGGGATTTACATACTTCTCAAATATTTCTGGAGAGAGTGTTGGCCGGCTATCGCTTTTGCCCATCCAGTCGCGATATTCCTGATCTAAAAATTTCCCAAATTCTTTATTGGCCTGCTGAAACTGATCCGATAGCACTTGTTGCAACCCTTCATCTCCGTCCCCAAGGTCAATTTCCCATTGGGTCAGTTCTTTGTACACATCGATCCATTCTTTCCAGTGCGAGCCGGGATGAATTCTTGAAGACAACTCATTGAATTGTCGCAAGTAGATCTGAGCAGATTTTTCGGTTTGAATGCGGCTACGCTCCAACAGACGTTTAGTGGTCAATAAAATCTGGTTAGGGTTTACCGGTTTGATGAGGTAGTCGGAGATCTTCCCGCCAATGGCATCTTCCATGATCGACTCCTCTTCACTCTTTGTGATCATGACCACAGGCAGCGAAGGTTGCAGGGATTTGATCTTTTCAAGGGTTTCGATACCACCCATGCCGGGCATTTGTTCATCCAGGTATACGATGTCAAAGGCTTCGGAGGCGATCAAACTTACAGCGTCATCACCATTTGTGACAGGAGTAATTTCAAATCCTTTTTTCTCTAAAAATATGATGTGTGATTGCAGATGATCGATCTCATCGTCTGCCCAAAGTATTTTTGGCATGGAATTCCTGTACTTAAAATTTACTGCTGTACCTTAAAATACGAAAGACACTACAAATCTTACTTTTTTGATACAGTGTTTATAATGATGAATAATTGATTAATCCTCGAGGGTGATAAAAGGCCGTATATTTTCCAGGCGTTTTTCCCCGATTCCCTTAACGTTAATGAGTTCGTCGATGGAATCAAAGTCGCCATTAGCCTCTCTGTAATCGATAATATTCTGAGCATAACTTGGCCCGATGCCATCCAACTTTTGTAGTTCAGCGCTGCTTGCCGTATTGATATTTATCAAAACCTCGATGGTTGATGCGTCGGGTTCAGGAGCCATTTCTGAAGCTGTGGTGTTGGCCTGAGCTTCAGAAGATTGCTCATCATCTTGAGCAACTGTAGCCTGTGGAAGATATTTTGCAGCTTGTTCTTTTTCTTCTTGCTGAATGGCCGCGCTTCGTCTTTCAAATTCAGCAACAATCTGTTCATACTCTGCCTGATCATATTGAAATGAGCGTTCCAAAAATATGGACATGGAAAATAAGACAACCAATATGCCCAATAGAAGGCTAAAGGCAATACGTTCTTTGCGGGAGATCTGAAGTTTCTCCAGCCAGAAAAAAGCCTTCCGTTTTAGATTGTTGAAATTCATATGCTTAATATGATCGTGACAGGGCAAAAACTCAATGGTAATTTAAAAAAAAAGCAAAAAACCCATCGTCCGACCACTGAAATAAGCAACCCCGGCCATACCCAAGCCCCGAAGTGGTCTGACGAATGAAAGGCAAGGCTCCCGATCCTGCGAAAACCAAAAAAAGCCTTGATCATTCATCAGACGAGCTGTAGTCGTCGGATGAAGTTCATCCGCAATCTCACCCACTCCAACGTCCGACCACTGAAATAAGCAACCCCGGCCATACTCAAGCCCCGAAGTGGTCTGACGATTTTTAAGTCAATGCACTAAAAATTCAATCGAATATTTTCAGCTTTGATTTACGTTTATTATAGTTAAAGATGCAATTTTATCCCGGGCATACATATCATCTTTATAATCAGGGGAATAATAGACAGCAGCTGTTTTTTGAATCAGAAAATTATCTCTATTTCCTTAAAAAGGTTAGAAAGGGATTGCTTCCATACTGTAACATTATAGCCTGGTGCTTAATGCCTAATCATTTTCATTTTTTGATACAGGTGCATGAAGATTACACTCATCAAAATGCTATAAATAATAAAGAGAAAATTGTAAATCCATTAAACCGGAAAATAGGTTCTATTCAAAGTTCATATACAAAGGCAATTAATAACAGGTACAATAGGACTGGCTCGCTATTCAGACAAAGAACAAAAGCCAAAATTTTAAGCGATAAGAGTAAAAGTAGAGTAGACACTGCTGTAAATTGTTTTTTCTATATACATCAAAATCCGCTGAAGGCCGGTTTGGTAGAGAGCCTTGAGGGTTGGGAGTTTTCTTCATTTAAAGACTATGCTGGTATAAGAAACGGAGATCTATGCAACATAGATTTGGGAAAAGACCTGTTCAACCTCCCAAATAATGCAAGAGATTTCTACGAACTTTCCTATCGAACAATACCAGATCAGGTCATAAAGAAATTCTACTGATCGACCTAAAAAGACACTCCTTACTTCGTCCGACCACTGAAACAAGCAACCCCAGCCAAACCTAAACCCCGAAGTGGTCTGACGAATGAAAGGCAAGGCTCCCGATCCTGGGAAAACCAAAACAAGCCTTGATCATTCATCAGACGAGCTTTAGTCGTCGGATGAAACATCTCTTCACTCCCTAAAAAATCACGATAATAATTTGTTTGGTAATACAGGATGTGGGATTTTTGGCCAAACGAATATTATGTCAGACTTCCACACTTTTACATATCAGGATCAGCAGATCTTTTACGAGAAAACCGGCGAAGGACCCCCCCTGGTGATCCTTCATGGCTGGGGGAGCAGCAAGCGCGTTATGATGCCTGTGGCTCAGAACCTTTCTCACCTCCGAACAAACTATGTGCTGGACTTACCCGGCTTCGGTGATTCTCCCGAACCTTCCCGCTCCTGGAGCATTGACGACTATGCCGATGCCGTTCAGGCTTTCATCGGATCTTTGGATGAAGACAAGGTTGATGTACTCGTGCATTCTTTCGGGGGGCGGATCATTCTAAAACTCTGCGCCCGCGATTTCGGGAAAACACATATTGATAAAGTGCTGATCACAGGCGGAGCAGGAATGAAGCCCAAGCGCTCCATGAAATTCTACATCAAGAAATATACCGCCAAGACCCTGAAAGCTCCGTTTATGATCCTTCCCGGGTCCATGCGTGATAAAGCATTGGGGTGGCTTCGATCCACTTCACTTTGGAAAAGCCTTGGCTCATCCGATTACTCCAAACTATCCGGCGTGATGAGAGAAACCTTCGTGAAATCAGTGTCTGAGTATCTGGAATCAAGTTTACCAAATATTCCCCATGAAGTACTTCTGCTGTGGGGGCGAAATGATAACGCCACCCCGGTGTACCAGGGGAAGCGAATCGAGAAAGGAATTGAGAATGCAGCATTGGTGATCATTGAAGATGCCGGCCACTACGCTTTCCTGGATAAACCCAAGCAATTTGCTAAGATAGCGGAAGCTTTTTTTAAGTAGATGTTAGATAGATATAAGATGTTAGACATAAGATTAAAGATGTAAGATTTTTATACAGTCTTTAATCTTATGTCTAACATCTTATATCTATCAAGATCTAGTTCCCACTTCACCCCAAGCTCTTCAATTTCCAAGCCGGCATTAAGTAAACTTATCCCAACTTTCTGAGCTCTTTTACTGCTTTTATCGCCCTCAATTCCATAGATCGGGTCGTCGATAATAGGGTATCTCCATTGTTCAAGATGCAAACGAATTTGGTGGGTGCGGCCGGTTTTAGGGGAGCATTTTACAATGGATGAATGTTCTCCCTGTTCTACCACTTCAAAATGGGTGATGGCCTCTTTTGCGTATTTCAGCCCCAATTCACTTTCAAATACGAATCCGTTTTTACGGCGAATGGGAGTATCAATGGTGATCGATTCTTCTTCAGGGTTTCCGGAGACTACTGCATAATAGGTCTTGTTTACCCTTGACTTGCTGAAGCAGATCATCGCCTTTTGGGCGAATTCCTTGTTACGTGCTAAGAGTACGAGACCGGAAGTCACGGCATCCAGCCGATGTACGATGCGGAGGTCTTGGTATCCCTGTTCTTCCAGGATCTTGGTCAGAGAATTTTTGTTATATCGACCACCCGGATGCATAGGCATGGGGGCAGGCTTGTAAACGATCAGGTATTCTTCGGTCTCTTTCAGAATCCTGACTTCATCAGGGACGGACGGTTCTTTTACTTTGGGGTTATGATGAAATATCTCATCGTGCAGTTGGAGGATGTGGTCAGCCGAGGCTTCTTCTCCATTTACTCCAACATGTCCGTTTTGGATCTTGGTTTCCCAAACTTTCACCCCGTGAAAAGGAAAACGGGTGTGCATGAGATGGAGTAAACTATTACCGGCAAACTCTGACTTGACCCTAAACCGATAGGTGATGGAGTAAGGGGAGACAATTCGAACAGGGCGATGAGAGATCATTACGGATTTGGTTCTTTGATTTTAGCTGCCATCCCCTTGTTTGTCATTTCGAACGTAGTGTAGTGAGTGAAAACGAACGAAACGGAAACGAAGCTGAGAATTCTAAAGAGATCATAAAGAGCATTGTCGCTGTATTCAATCCCCCGCAGATTTCTCCGCTCCAGTCATTCGCCTTTCAGGCTCATTCCTTACGGTCGAAATAACAACTTAGGGTTGAGTTTTCAATATTAGCTCTGGCACACTTCATTTCATAGTCAATGAATTACTAGGCATCCACAAGGATGACAACTTATCGGAGCTTTTTTATCCCTTACTCAGCAGCGGAACTCATTTCTCGTTCCTTGAAATCCTCTCCAAAATAATTATACCACTTGCGGAATGGTTTAAAGGCATTCTTAGGATCAAACGGGCGCTTGTATTCACTTTGGCGACACTCTTCGCTGCAGCAGCCTTCCATTTGGTGGGCACCTTCCTCGGAGCACACAAACAGCTTGTTGCATTCCATATTTGCGCAGTTGATATACGTGTCTGCCGGTTTACCTGTGATCTCGCATCGGGCGATCGGTTCCAGATCTTTAGGATTTACCGGAACCACCAAACGGTCATCAAATACAAAACACTTTCCTTTGAAATGTTTTCCGCCTTCCTCTTTGGCATAGCGCAAAATTCCGCCATGCAGCTGATTTACATCTTCCCAGCCGCTTTCTTTCATCAGTACAGAAAATTTCTCGCAGCGAATTCCGCCGGTACAGTACATCAGCACTTTTTTGTCTTTGGGGATCTCAGCTTCTTCCATCCATTTCGGGAAGTCATAGAAATTCTCAACATCAGGTTGAATGGCTCCTTCAAAGTGTCCGATCTTCGATTCATAGTTATTGCGAACATCGATCATCACATAGTCTTCTTCTTCCATCACTCGCCGCCATTCCTGAGGCTCCAGATAATTCCCTCCGTTTTCAGGATTAACGTCATCCACGTGCAAGGCTACAATTTCATCCCGGGTTTTTACCGTCAGTCTTGGAAACGGGATGTAATCAGATTCGTCCTGCTTGAACTCGGTGTCTTCAAATCCGGGCAGTGACCACAGGTAGTTCTTGTATTCTTCGATCTGTTGATCAGTCCCGGCCGCTGTGCCGTTGATTCCCTCATCAGAGATATAGATTCTTCCCTTCAGGCCTATCTCCTTGCAGAATTTTTTGTGAGCTTTGCAAAATCGATCCGGCTCATTGATGGGCTGGAAATTGTAGTAAAGTATAACTTGAAACATTTTTCTCTTAAATTGTAAGAACTGATAAACTCTTGCGTTCAATATTATCGAATCCCAAAGTTAAGGAAAATCCAAACAATGCATAAGGTCCGGAATCAAATTAAAAAAGCGGCATTTACTTTAGTCGCGATGCTGACTTTTGGCCCTGTTTTGGTGTTTGGGCAAGTTCAAACTGAAAGGCCGAAGCTACTCGATATTCAGCAGTCGTATCAGCGGGGTGAAATTGATGTGGATCGGGCGG
Organism: Gracilimonas halophila; assembly: GCF_042684365.1. Taxonomy (NCBI): domain Bacteria; kingdom Pseudomonadati; phylum Balneolota; class Balneolia; order Balneolales; family Balneolaceae; genus Gracilimonas; species Gracilimonas halophila. The sequence goes on from NZ_JBHULI010000003.1 coordinate 10,663, forward strand.
TTCTGGAACAATTTCGGATGATGTATGAACCGACAAATCTTAAGGATGGACAAAAGCTGATAGAAAAGTGTGCGACACCGGCTCATATGTTTTTGCACCGTCACCGGAATGAACTCTCTGAGCAAACCCGGAGTAAGGTGGAGGAATACCGGAAAAGTAGAATAAAGTCCTCAGCTATGCTTGCAGAGGAAAGCTATATTTCACCCTCCGGCAAGTTCGAGGTCATTTATTATACAAGCGGTGGCGATTCGGTGTCTCTGGAAGACAACGACAACAATGGTACCCCCGATTATGTAGAACGGGTGGCTGAAGCTGCGGACTCTTCTTATCGGCACATGGTAAATACGTTGGGATATCCTGATCCAATTTATGGTAACACGAATCCTTACCCTGTATATATAGAAAGTATGGGTGGTATTTATGGATTCGCAGACTATGGGTTTGAGAGAAATTTAGCTGCTGATACTTTTATTGCAATTAATAACAATTTCGATGGATTCCCCGATAATACTCATCCCGCCGGCATTACAGTAGGAGCCATTTACGTTACAATGGCCCATGAGTTCAAACACGCTATTCAGTACATTCAAAATAACTGGTCGGGTGAGTCCGACCTTTGGTTAGAAATGGACGCCACCCTAATGGAGGAGGTAGTGTATGATAACGTAAACGATTACTACAACTATATCTATAATTTTTCGTCAGACTTGTTTTCAAGCCCTTCAACTTCACTGATCCCTGGTTCGTATGAAGACATCACGTGGGCACTCTTTTTCGAAGAATATATTGGGCCGGATTTTTGGGTAGAGGTTTGGGAGCGGATAGAAGCACAACCCTCTATACAATTTTTGGAAGCAGTTGATGATGAGTTGAGTTCACGAGGATATGACTTTGACGAAGAAGTGGTCAGATCTTATATGTGGCATTTTGTGTCAGGATCGCGATCAGGAAATGATGGTTATGGCTTTGAGGAAAAAGAATTTTATCCAGAAGCAAATACTGAGGCATCATTTTTCAGTGTACCAAACGAGGAGGTGTTAATCAGAAATATTAAGCCGATGGCTTCTCGCTTTTTAGAGGTTAGTCCTTCTGAAAATGATTATGGACCAATCGAAGTTGCGGTGGATTTTGACAGTTCACAGGTTGGGTTGGGATTCTTGATCTATTTGAAATCCGGAGAAACTGTTGAATTGTTGGCAACCGGAAGAGATAAACAACAGGTGTTTTTACCCAGTACGTCATATTGGGAAGATATTGAGAGATTAGGTGTGGTGGTTTCTAATTTTAGCACTGATGTAGATACTAAGAGTCTTTTGTTACAGTTTGGAAAGTCAGGAAGGCTTGTCGATTTACGTGATCCTGAATACGCAGATCTACCTGAGTCAGTAAGTGCGTTTCAAAATTACCCAAATCCTTTCAATCCTATTACTAATATTAGTTTTGAGTTATCAAAAACCTCCAAAATTACTCTTGAAGTTTATGATATAATGGGTAGAAAAATACAAACTTTAGCAAATGAAACACTAAAATTAAGAAGCAGACCATATGTATATGAATTCAATGCAAAAGGACTGAGTTCTGGTGTATATATTTACCGGTTAAGAATTGATAATGAGGTTTATACAAAAAAAATGACGCTGGTTAAATAGTTGGACCGTGTTAATGTATATAAGTGTGAATGTGTTTACGTATCACTAATTATCTGGCAATAAATAAACACGTTAACACTTTAAAACGGTAACTATTACAAAGGGGGTAAGATCTTACCCTTAACTTCTCCGAATCCCACCCGGTAATCCTCACCCTGAGCAAATCCGGTCATGATCACTTCGTCACCGTCCTCAAGAAAAGTGCGTTCTTCTCCTGATGGAAGTTTGAGTGGTTTGGTTCCTTTCCAGGCAAGCTCCAGCATACTGCCATAGGAATCTTCTGTTGGCCCGCTGATGGTTCCTGAACCGTAGAGATCACCCGGCTGAACATTACACCCGGTAATGGTATGATGGGCGAGTTGCTGCCCCATGCTCCAGTAAAGGTGTTTAAAATTGGTAGTGCAGATCTTATGTGCGGTTTCCGATTGTTCTGTTTTCAGGAACACTTCCAGCTGAATATCAAAAGTGGTTCTTTTTTTCTGTTCAAGATATGGAAGTGGTTGAGGCTCCTGTTCGGGAGCCTGAGTTTCGAAAGGCCTCAGTGCCTCGGTAGTTACGACCCAGGGTGAAATGGAGGTCGCCCAGTTTTTTGCGAGAAAAGGCCCCAGCGGCTGGTATTCCCATTTCTGAATATCACGGGCACTCCAGTCATTCACCAATACTAAACCGAAAATATGATCGTCGGCTTCGTCGATAGGAATTGGTTTTCCAAGAGCATTCCCGGGGCCGGTCAGGAAACCGACTTCCAGTTCAAAATCCAGATTTTTGGAAGGGCCGAAGATGGGTTGCTCCGAATCTTTGGGTATGGTTTGTCCTTTTGGGCGGTGAAGGCTTGTGCCGCTTAATACAATGGAACTCGCCCTTCCATGGTAGCCTACCGGAAGATGTTTCCAGTTTGGCAACAACGCATTTTCAGGATCACGAAACATGGACCCTACGTTTCGAGCGTGTTGTTCGGAAGAATAGAAGTCGGTGTAATCGCCAATTTGAACCGGCATAGTAAGCTCAATTTCTTCTCGTTTTTTGAATACCCTTTCCCGAAGCAGTTTACTATCCCTGAGTGTTGGAGTGTCCTCAGAAAGTACATGCTGAAGGGTTTGGCGCGCTTCCATCCAGGCGGCTTTACCGAGACTCATAAAATAATTAAGGGTTGAATCCTGAAACGCAAACTGATCATTAAGTTCAGGGCCGTCAAAAAACCCCTCTTCATCCAGCACAAAAAGATCTATGATATGATCTCCCAGAGCAGAACATAAGTGAATCTCTCCATGTTCGGTTCTATAGGCTCCGTAGGGGAGGTTTTGAATAGGAAAGTGGGAATCGGTTGAAACCGGGATAAAGGATCTAAGCATCTTCTCAGGTATTAACGCTTTTGAAATAAGGTGCTCAATTATAAGCATCCTTAATGAACCGAAAAATCTATAATTAAACCAAAGGATGAGTATGTTTATTAAATTGCTTATTTCAGCGTTTTAACATTTATTCCAATCAAAGTTGGTTAAACATTCAGTACAGGTACGATATGACTAAAACGGAGGTACTTAAAAAACTTGCAGATCAGCTTGATCTCACGCAGGCGGATACGGAAAAACTATATGATTCTTTCGTGGATGGGGCTACGACCTTACTTGCCAGGAGCAAGGGATTTACCCTTCCCGGTCTTGGGAGTTTTCATTCGGAAGTACGGCCTGAACATAAATCTTACAATCCCCATTACGAGCAAATGATGATGATTCCACCCAAGAAAGTGGTGCATTTTAGTCAAAGCAGCACTCTAAAGGGTGAAATTAATGAGGAGAATGATGAGTAATAAGGTCACCTACGCAGAGATCATTGAAGCCCTTTCCCGAAAAACAGGGTTCAGTAAACAGAAAAGTGAAACGTTTGCCAAAGCGCTGATCGCGGAGGTTAAACAGGAACTGCAGGAGACAGGCAAGGCCTCCATTACCAATTTTGGAAGTTTTAAAGTAAAGGAAGTAGCTGAGCGACAGGGAAAGAACCCTCAAACCGGGGAACCTATTATTATTCCGGCGCATAAGCGCGTTACTTTCACCCCATATAAAGCATTAAGAGAAGAAGTAAATGCCAAATATGCTCATCTCGAAAGTGAATTGATCGGGGAGAAAAGCGAAAAGAAGGAGGCTAAACCTGAAGTAGCGCCTGCTAAATCAGAAGAAAAAGAAACTTCAGATCTTGAGCTTGAGACAGCAGATGTTGTTGATGAACAACCGAAGTCGTTTGACCGAAGAAAGCGAGCCCGTGGTAATAATACCGGCTTGATCATGGTTGCTATATTGATTTTAGCAGTTGTGGGGTTAGCATCAGCCTGGTTCTTATTGAGAACAGATGATCCCGCCCAATCAGCTATGAATTCGTCTGTACAAAATGAAATGGAAGCCGGCACGCAGGAAGTCCTTCAGGCGCAAGAATCAGCTAACGAAACAGAGATGTCTTCGCAGGCTGAAACAGAACAACAAGAACCCCCAACAGAGCAGTCCTCTTCCAATAAGGTTATCAATGGAAGTACCTATCAGGTGAAAGAAAATGAATGGTATTGGGTGATCGCTAAGAAAATGTACGAAGATTCACAGTTCTGGCCGCTGATCTTTCAGGGCAATTTTAATGCAAACCACCATCCGGATTCTTTAAAGGCGAATACCATATTATCGATACTATCACTTCAGGGGTCTGCTGATGACCTGACAAAAACGGATTACACCAATTTATTTAAAGCGACTATGATGGTCTCACAAGCTTATCATAATGCCGGGCGAGAGGACAAGGCATTTGAGTATGCCAGGTATTCCCGTAAGTGGGAAAGAGCAAGTAAGGAGTAATTTATTCCGGTTTCATGGTAACAAGGTCGAGCAGAATACTATCGGCTATCTTTAATCCCTGTGTTGAGAGTTGGATCCGATCATCAATGTTTGCTTTGCCTGATGCTTCTAATTGGCGCAGATAGTCTGTTTGTTTTGGGCTGAAGCTGAAATGGTACCGACTTAGTAGCTCTTTTTTGGAAAGTCCCTTTCGGGTTCTGAGGCCAAGCATCAGTCGCTCTTCTGCAAGGTCCGCTAGATCCAGTACCTCCTTCTCAAATGGTGTATTCCAATTGCTTTTAAGGTAAGATCTAAGATCCGGCTTATTACTCCACCGTTGAGCTGATTTTTGTTCCTCACTCCACCAGAAAGAATGAGCCCCGGGACCTAATCCCAGATAATTCTCATGGCTCCAGTAACTGGAGTTATGCAATGCTTCTTTACCCGGAAGGGCGTAGTTACTGACTTCATATTGATGAATACCGGCGCTTTTCAATTTTTCAACTACCAGGTCAAAATGATCGGATACAGTGTCATCCTCAGGAGGTGCTATCCTTCCCAGTTCCACTTGTTTTCCAAGCCGGGTTTGAGGTTCCACTGTCAGAGAATAGGCGGAGATATGAGGCGGATCGAATTGAAGAAGCGTGTCGATGTCCTTTTCCAGGGAGTCCAATGATTGTCCGGGATTCCCGTAGATAAGGTCGGCGGTGAATACATCTATACGAGAGGACTTCAAAAGCTCAAGGCATTTAAGGGCTTCGCTTGAAGTATGCGCTCGATTCATGAATTTCAGGAGCTCGGGATCAAAGCTTTGCACTCCCATACTCGCACGGTTTATTCCTGCCGACTTCAATCCTGATAAATATTCTTTGGTCACGTCATCGGGATTCATCTCCAGGGTGACTTCCTTCAGGTCAAGATCAAAAACTGAATTGATCGCATCCAGAATGGATCCCACTTGTGAAGGAGTAAGTAACGAGGGCGTCCCGCCGCCAAAGTAGATGGTTTGAATGGGATCTTCGGTAAATCGTGTGTTTTCTTTGGAATGAATTTCACGGATCAGCTCATCCACAAAATCCTGTTTATGCTGTTGTCGGGTCACGAAATAAAAATCGCAGTACGAGCAGGCTTGTTTGCAAAATGGAATATGGATATAAAGACCTGCCATGGAGTTTTGAGTGTTGAGTTTTGAGTGTTGAGTTAACTAAAAACTCAACACTTAAAACTTAAAATTACTTAGAGTAGAAAGGGTTTTTGTCGTACTGGTCTTTTTGTTGATAGGCACGAGAGTATTTCACGTAATTGGTGGCATATTTTGGGATGGAAGCCAGTTCTTCATCGGTGAGCTTTCTCGCTTTTTTAGCCGGTGATCCCATATACATATAGCCGCTTTCCAGGGTTTTTCCGGGAGGAACCAGCGTGCCCGCAGCCACGATCACATCCGGCTCAATCACCACTTCATCCAGAATGGTAGCATTGATACCGATCAGCACCCGGTCTTTGATGGTACAGCCGTGGACAACAGCTCCATGACCGATGGTCACTTCATTACCAATAATGGTTGGCCCGGTTTGGTTCATCACATGGATACACACGTTATCCTGCACATTGCTCCGGTCTCCGATCTGAATGTAATTCACATCCCCTCGAATAGTGACGTTGAACCATATGCTGCTCTCGTTGCCAAGGGTTACATCGCCGATGATATCAGCACTTGGTGCCACAAAACAGGTTTCATCAAATTGTGGAGAACTTTTCAGAAATTCGTAGATCATGGATAGAAGGTTGAGTTGATTGTTCTATAAATAGGAAGGTATGAATATCCAACACCCAATATCCATCACGGAATGATCAAGTTTTCACTTGGATATTGAATATTCCGTGTTGGTTATTGGATATTCAAAACAAGCCTTCACTCCTCAAACTCACAAAATTATATCCGGCTATGATCACATGATCATCCACGGGGATGCCAAATAACTTCCCGCATTCGGCGATGCGTTTGGTGAGCTGGATGTCGGCGGTGGAGGCTTTGTTATGTCCTGATGGGTGATTGTGGATAAGGATGATGGAGTTGGCTTCGTTCAACACGGCCTGGCGCATCACCTCGGCTGTATCTACAATAGTAGCTGTTTTTCCGCCATTGCTGATCCTGGAGAAACCGGTCAGTTTTTTGGCATTATCCAAAAATCCGACGATGAAGGTTTCTTTGGTGAGATGGCGGAGCTTCGGGGCGAAGTAAGCATTTACATCCTCCGGACTGGTGATCTGAATTTCTTCTCCGAGTGCAGCGACTTGTAATCTTCTCGCCAACTCGAAGGCCGCTTCCAATGTAATAGCTTTTACTTTAGCAATGCCCGGTATCACTTTTAAGGCCTGCCAGTCTTTTCTGACCAAATTATGCAATCCACCAAATTGATCAAGCAACGCCTTGGCTGTATCGATCACATTTAGCTTTTTGGTTCCGGTGCGGATCAGGATGGCGAGGAGCTCAGAGTCGGAGAGGGAATCAGCCCCGTAATTCATTAGTTTTTCACGAGGCTGTTCATCGGGAAGCATTTCTTTGACGGTGCGCTTGTGAAAGTTTTCTACGGAAAAAGATTCTTCATGGCTCATAATAACTAAGGTTGTTTTGCTTTCTTAGTTAGAGCAATGAAAAAGGAATTCCTTACAGATTTTTTTAAAAGTGCTACTTATATAGCCGTAAAGTCCTAAGTAGTGGTATTAAATTTGGCTGTCTCAAGCTTCGACCTCTTCTGTCTTCTCCTTGGCTAGGAGAAGGACGCTTTTATTAGTTTATATGCTTATTAATGTCCCTGAAGTTATATAAGTGTTTCTCCTCCTGGGAGGAGATCAAGAGGAGGGTCAATGGCGCCAAGGCATTAATTATCCACTCAATCTGAGCCCCATAAGATTGATGAAATGCTACTCTTCCGAATACTCCAGAATATCTCCGGGCTGACAGTCCAGTACTTCGCAAATAGCTTCCAGCGTAGAGAACCGAATGGCTTTGGCTTTGCCTGTTTTAAGGATGGACAAGTTTGACATGGTGATTCCCACTTCCTCCGAAAGCTCGGTAAGGCTCATCTTCCGTTTGGCCAGCATCACATCAAGATTTACGATTATGGCCATGATTATACCGTTAATTTTTGTTCTTCATAGATTCGGCTTCCTTCTTTGAAAACGTAACCAAGAACTATGATAAAAATCCCGATCAACATGAAGTCATCAAATCCCTGAAGTGAGGAAAACTCGTATCCATCAGGCAATGATAGGCTATCAAGAAGAGGCAGCGGTAGAAATCTCATGAAAACATTTAGAGCAGAAGTGAGGAATAGTGTCCAACCAATTATATATAGATATTTAGAATTGGTTATATCAAAAGGATTACCCTCAGCTACATTTCTCAAAACTTTGGCAAAGAAGTATAGTACCACCAAAACAAGGATCGTGCTGTAGGCCTTTAAGCCATTATAGAATAAGAAAGCCGGTAAATGATCCTGAAAGTTAGCTCGTATGCCAACATTGGCTTTTAGCGTGTTGTATATATTGATATTTACATTGTCTGTTTCAATATCATCCAAGCCATCTAATCCATCAATATTTAGGATAACAGGAACACTGTGGATAAGATAAGTGCCATCCTCAGAAATATATCGGGTGGAGTTTAGGGAGATCATGATTACTGCATTGATAATGGTCAGCCAAATTCCAATTTGGCAGATGTAGTACAGGAAATAGGCTAACGACCAGTCTTTTTTGAATTCCATAATGGTAAAGTCAATTTCTGTTCTCATAAAAGAAAATCAAAGAATAGGTGAAAAGCAACAATTATTTATTGTTTATCAATAAATAATTGTCGAATAAAGAAATTATAGTTTGCTTTATACTGGGAGTTCCGGGCCAGCATAGGACGAGGGGCATCCGAAAGACTTGTGTAAACGATAGCCCTACAAAGTAAAGAGTCATCTCGCGGCGAATGCCTGAGATCTAATTGGTAACCTGAGTACAGGTAAGTTTCCAATAATGAGATTCAGATTCCCGCCTGCGCGAGAATGACCATGAGGGAGAATATCCAATACTCAACACGGAATAACCAATATCCAAGTGATCTTACTTGATCATTCCGTGTTGGATGTTGGCTATTGGATATTCTTACTCCGTACCGCCCATCAATGGTTCATTAAAGGCACGGATACTGGAGTTGGGTAAGCCTTCCGGGTAATTGTCCTTCACCATCTGAAGGGCATCGATCACCATTTTGAGGTGAAGCTCTTTAGAGTTTTGGTAGAAGGACTGGGCGTGTTGGGAAAGTTTGGGCTTTCCGTGCAGGGGTTTATCACTTACGCAAAGGAGAGTGGCATGCGGAATACGGTAGCGAAAGCCATTGGTAGCAACGGTAGAAGACTCCATATCAATGGCAACACTTCGGCTCATATGAATTTCCTCAACGGTACGCGCCTTGGAAAATTCCCAATTTCGGTTGGCCGTAGTATACACGGTTCCAATGCGGTGAGTCATTTCATTTTGGTCCATCACTTCCTGCATGTATCGGTTCAGGATATAATTAGGTGAAATGGGAATGCCGATTGGAAAAAGATCATCCAAGACTTTGTCGGCGCGGTAATATCCATTGGCGAGCACAAAATCGCCGATATCCTGGTGGTTGCGCAATCCTCCGCAGTGGCCGACCATCACCATGGCATCCGGCCGTAAAACACCAACATGATCGGTAATGGTTTTAGCATTTGAAGGCCCTACTCCGATATTCACTAACGTAAGTCCTGAGTTGTTCTCCATCTTGTGATGATAGGCCGGCATCTGAACTCCTTCCCGGGCAGGTTTTTCGCAATCGGGGAACATCTCCAGGAAAACTTCCACGTGCATATCATAATTGGTAAAGAGGATATATCGCTGAAAGTCCTCGGGCTTGGTGCCGGTATAATGTTGCAGACGGTCGAGTGAGATATCGATCCGTTCTGCCCGGAATAAGAAGAGTTTCTTTTGGGTGATGTCCCAGTCACTTTCATCCAGGTTGTCAAAGAGGTCGGGATTGTTCATCGGTAAGGCTTCTCGGGAAGGCTTTACAAAGACTGTTGCCCCATTGTCCACCAGGCGCTCAATTTCACGCTTCAGATACCATCGGTACGCTGCCGGCTGAGCAAGTTCTCCGTCTATAACCGGATTGTGTTTACTCCAGGTGCGCTCAACGATCAGCTTAGGGTATTTCCCGGAAGCATAAATTTCTTCCATCAGATCGCACGCTTTAACAATAGCTTTTTTAAGTTCTTTCTCCGTAGAAAACTGATCTTTAACTAATTTAAGCGTTTCGGACATATGAGTAGAGGTAATTTTAAATTTTCGATTGAGCCGTGGGTCACCACAAATGAAGAGCTTAAATATACGACGAATATCTTCAAACTTTTAAATCGGGATATGCTTTTGAAATCAGAAGATCATGAAGCTTCGTTTTCAATTTTGGAAGCTCCCGATTGGATGAATGTGATCCCTCTGACTGCTGAGAACGAAGTAGTGTTGGTTGAACAATACCGATATGGAACAGAAGAGCCCACTTTGGAACTTCCCGGCGGGATGGTGGATCCCGGAGAAACTCATGATGAAACAGCTAAACGTGAATTGTTGGAAGAAACAGGGTTTTCAGGAACGGAATGGTATTATCTGGGAAATGTGAGTTCAAATCCCGCTTTCTTAACAAATCACACCCATCTGTATGTAGCCAGAAATTGCCGCAAAATTCAGGAGCAGGAACTGGATGGCAACGAACGAATTAATGTCCACACCATGCCGCTGGATGATTTCCTGGATATGGTGAAAGAGGGCACGGTGCATCATTCACTGGTAGTAGCGTCGGTTGCTAAGTTTTTACTTTGGAAACGTACCTCGGCTCGCTGAGCCGACAGGATATTTGCAATGGCTCTTATGTGGAACCGGAGGTTCCTGCAGGCATTCCGAACGAGAGTAAAGTGTTTAACCTTAGCTCCGTCCCGGTAGGGACGGTATGTTTGTAAACCCTGCCTCTTACCAATGCTTTCGCACCAGAGGTGCGATATGTTTTGTTATCATTAGTTTGGTAGTGTACCTACGGCACAAAGTCTTTTACTCTCTCTTTTTTTTTCAAACATAATGTCCCTGCCGGGACATGGTTATGGATGGATTTTTGGATCTAATACTGTGCATTGGCACGGATTGATGATGGCTTTTCATCAACAAAACAAATCTGCTATATCAACAGATCAGATCATAAAAACACTGAAACCGAACGATTCCCTTCTTATTTTTAGTTATCACATCCAATCAACAGAAAGAATAAATAAACTGATATTATGATTGAACAAGGCGCAAAAGCGGATCTTGATTTCACTGTAAAAGCTGTTCAAAACGGAGAAGAAAAAGAGATCAACTTTAAAGACTTGCTGGATAAACCAACCATTGTATCTGTGTATATGAAAAACAATACCAGTGGCTGTGACCGGCAAACTAAAGACCTGGCCGATGAGTCGGAATGGTTTTCCAAGAAGGGATATAATCTGGTGGCTGTAAGTAAAGATACCTGTGGTTCGCATAAAAGGTATGCAGAGAAACAGGGCATTGATTTTACACTGGTATCAGATCCCGAGTATAAATTTGGGGAAGCCACAGATTCTGTAGTACAGAAAAAGATGTTTGGCAATGAATATGAAGCTCCTTCTCGTTCGGCCTTTGTTATTGATACAGATGGTACTATTTTGGGAACTATCAAAAAAGTGAATACCAAAGACCACGCCGGAGAGTTGAAAGAGCTGGTCGAACAATTGAATTAATCCCTGTTTTTACATGAAAAGTCTCGTAATTGTAGAGTCCCCTACGAAAACCAAAACCATCAAAAAATACTTACCCGATGGGTACGTAGTGGACTCCTCTATGGGTCACATTCGTGATCTTCCTTCCTCGGCCAAAGAAATCCCGGCCAAGTATAAAAAAGAGAGTTGGTCTAATTTAGGAATCAATGTGGACGACCGTTTTGATCCATTATATGTGATCCCTTCTTCCAAAAAGAAAGTTGTAACGAGACTCAAAAAATTACTCAAAGATGCCGACGAGTTGATCCTCGCAACGGATGAGGACCGTGAAGGAGAAGCAATTTCATGGCATTTGTTAGAGATACTGAAACCCAAAGTTCCGGTAAAACGGATGGTGTTTCGTGAGATCACTAAAGAGGCCGTGTTGAACGCCCTTGAAAATACCCGAGACATCGATATGAATTTGGTTCATGCTCAGGAAACGCGGCGAATTTTGGATCGGCTTGCAGGATATACCGTTTCACCATTGCTGTGGAAAAAGATCTCTCCGGGTCTTTCTGCCGGACGTGTACAATCGGTTGCCGTTGAGTTTCTGGTTGAGCGCGAACGCGAACGCATGAAATTCAAAAGCGCGACCTATTATGATCTGAAGGCACAGCTTCATAAGGAAGGAGATAAAGATAAGTTTGATGCGGACCTTACACATCTAAACGAAAAGCGGTTGGCCAGCGGTAAGGATTTTGATGAAAATACCGGAAAGCTTAAAAAGCCGGATTCCGTTGTTTTGCTTGATGAAGATAAAGCCAAGGTTCTTGTTGATGATCTGAAAGAAGCCAACTGGTCTGTCATTAATGTGGATGTAAAAACACAGAAGCGAAACCCTTCCCCTCCATTTATTACTTCCACTCTTCAGCAGGAGGCCAACCGTAAATTCGGCTTCTCTGCTCGTGACACCATGAGTGTTGCTCAGAAGTTATATGAGAAAGGTTTTATAACCTATATGCGTACTGATTCTACCCAACTGTCGGGGCAGGCGATCGGTGCCGCCCGTGATGCAGTGACGGAAGAATATGGTGAAGAATATTTATTTGAACGCGTCAGAAATTACAGCAAGAAAGGGAAGTCGGCACAGGAAGCTCACGAGGCAATTCGGCCTTCAGGTTCAAGATTTGTGAAGCCCGACAAAGCAGGATTACGTGATCGTGAATTTAAATTATATGATCTGATCTGGAAGCGAACTATTGCTACCCAGATGGCAGAAGCTGAGCTTGAGTTCACTAACGTGACCATCCGTGCAACAAACAATGGAACGGATGCTGATTTCCGCGCAAGCGGTAAAAAGATCTTATTCCCGGGATTTTTCCGTGCATATGTGGAAGGAAGTGATGATCCGGAAGCAGCGCTGGAAAATCAGGAAAACTACCTTCCTGCAATGAATGAAGGAGATGCCACGGCATTGGACGATCTGAACTTTGTAAGTCATGAAACCAAGCCACCGGCACGATTTACCGAAGCGACTCTTGTTAAAGAATTAGAGAAGCGCGGTGTGGGCCGGCCAAGTACTTACGCTTCTATTATCAGCACCATTCAGGACCGCGGTTATGCCAAAGGAGAAGGTAAAATGCTGATTCCTACTTTTACCGCTTTTGCAGTTTCATCTCTTCTTGAAAAACACTTTCCTGATCTGGTGAATAGTGATTTTACTTCTGCACTGGAAGACAAGCTGGATGCAGTGGCAGCCGGAACTCAAGATCCTGTTAAATATCTGGACGACTATTATAAAGGTGAAGATGGCCTTAAAGCCAAAGTAGATACCCAGGAAGATAAGATCGATCCTCAGGAGGCTAAATTACTGGACCTTCCGCTGGATGGACTCGAAGGAATTAAAGTAGCCGTTGGAAGATTCGGGCCGTATGCCCGCATGGAAAAGAATGGTGAGGATGTAACAACATCGTTGCCCAACGATATGGATCCGAGCGATATAACCAGGGAAAAACTGGATGAGTTGATCAGGTTATCGGAGGAAGAGGATAAGCCGATCGGTGAAGATCCTGAAACCGGTGACCCAATTTTCTTGCTTTCGGGAAGATATGGTCCTTATGTACAGCGCGGTGAAGTGACAGAAGAAAATAAAAAGCCGAAACGGGTTTCCCTGCTAAAAGGTATGGAGCCAAAAGATGTGGACTTAGATCTGGCTCTGCAGTTGTTAGAGCTTCCACGACCATTGGGAGATCACCCCGAAGATGGGAAAGTGGTGAAAGCCGGAGTTGGCCGTTATGGCCCTTTTGTAGTTCACGACGGAAAGTTCAAGTCCATTCCAAAATCAGACAGTGTACTGGATATTGAACTTGATCGAGCGGTTGAACTGCTGAAACAAAAGTCGAATTCACGCCGGGGAAGCAATGAGATCAAGGACCTTGGAAAACACCCTGAGACTGACAAACCGATCAAAGTAATGACCGGTCGTTATGGCCCTTATATAAAGCATGGAAAAAAGAACATTAGTTTGCCTAAGGGAGAGACGCCAGAAGATTTCACTATGGATAAAGCTGTAGACCTGATCAAGGAGAAGGGAAAGTAGGCTGCAGAACAGCGAAGAGATCATCTCGGGAAATTCTTCGGAAGTGTTCTCGGAATGGCGGTGGGTTTAATATTTTTTTTGTAGATTTATAATCACTACTGTCAATAATTCAAAGACAGCTTTAAGATCCATGCAAAAACGCAGCGATTTTTATTTTAAATACCCGCCGAATATCCACGAGTTGGATCTGGCCACGATGGTGAATATGTATCGCAGTCGGGGTGAGCCGCGAAAGGCGGGTCCGGGCCAGCAGTTTGCCTGTGCTCACGGAGGTCATTTACTAAGAGAGGCCAAGTGGTGGTTTGGACTCTACTATTCTCAAAAAACCTGGGATGAACTGCTTACTAAAGGCAGTGAAGGGTTTCCACTTACCGATGTAGAACTGAATGTGTTAGGTATGGTGTATATGAGTGAAAATGAGCCTCCCCATCGCGAATATGTAGAGAAAAACTCAGGGGTTACTGAAAAACTTGCTTACCTGATCGTCAACGACTTGCGCTCTTTTGGGTTTTTGAATGAGGATGACAGTGGCTTCCTGCGAATCCCGCCAAGGGGAGAAAAAGCATTGCATGGGATCGCACGGCGCATCTATGAAAAGCGATTTATGCCGGAAATGCTAGGTACATTTACTCCTGAAGACGAGCCCAAAATTGAGCAGGCTCAAAAAGAAGACAAAGAACAAACAAGTTTGTTTTAAGCCCTCCTGACTTGAATTTATTTACACAAAAAGATATCGAGTATAAATTCATCCGATATCCTGAAACCTCCAACAAATCACTAAGAGCATGGAGTGCCGCCGATGAATATGTTCTGCTGAAGTTTCAGGAATTAGAACAAGCTTCAAAGAAGATCCCGATTTATAATGATCGCTTTGGCTTTTTGAGCTGTACCTTGAATGGGTATAAACCAATGGTGGTGGTGGATCGAAAAAGTCAGCAGAGATCCATTGAGCAAAATATGAAGATCAACGAGCTTCAATGGGATAAGGAGCAGTTGCAAGGCCCTCTTACTGAACTTCCGGAAAAAGTGGGTATTGGGATCATCAACATTCCGAAAACCATGGATCTTTTTGAGTTATACCTAAATCATCTTTCAAGATCACTTTCAGAGGATGGCATTGTGATCTGTTCGTTTATGACGAAATATTTTTCACCACAAATGCTGAGTATAGCCGAAAAATATTTTGAAGAGGTAGAACAAAGCCGTGCCCGTAAAAAGGCACGGTTGCTGATCTTAAAAAAGAAAACCAAAAGGCCAAAGAAAGAACTTATCCATACTATTCCTTTTGCTTTTGAAGAAGAAGGACGGGAAGAGCTTCGTCAGTATTTCGGTGTATTCTCGAGTGGAAATATTGATTATGCCACCCAGTTATTAATTGAAAAGTTGAAGCTTGGCAGTGAAGACAAGAAAATAATGGACCTTGCTTCAGGCAATGGGGTTATTGCAAGAGCCATACAGCTAAAAAATGCTGAAGCAGAGATCCATTTAATGGATGATTCGTTATTAGCTATCGAGTCCTCAAAGTTAAACCTTGACCCTATAAATACACACTTTCATTGGAATGATACCCTGAAGGATTTTGAGGCAAATTACTTTGACCTGATCATCTCAAATCCGCCATTTCATCTCGGGCATGAAACTAATATTGAAGTATCGATCGGGTTGTTTAAGGAGATAGCTGACATTTTGAAACCCACCGGGCGATTTATGTGTGTAGCCAATAGGCATCTGAATTATAAATCACATCTTACGAAGAATTTTAGCCGGGTGGATATTGTAGAGCAGAACAAAAAATACGTGGTGTATAAAGCTGAATTATAGCATGATCAGGTAAGTATCTTGACTACAGCTCAGCGATTGTTAGAACCTATAAGTAATCAGGCACTTTCTTTGATCGCATCTGCTACACGCTGTGGCACTCGCTCATCAAAAGGACTTGGTATAATCTTCTCAGCTGAAACTACTTCCACGCAATCGGCTATCGCTTTCGCTGCAGTGATGAACATTTTAGTAGTTAGCTTGGTTAGCCTTGCATCGAGCGCGCCGCGAAATAGGCCTGGAAATGCGAGTACATTATTGATCTGATTGGGAAAATCGGAGCGGCCTGTTGCAACCACAGAAGCCCCTGCTTCGAGGGCATCTTCCGGCATGATCTCGGGGATGGGATTGGACATTGCAAAGATCATCGGGTCTTTGTTCATGCTTTTTACCATTTCTTTGGAAAGTACATTGGGTACAGAAACACCTATGAATACATCCATATCCTTAACGGCATCTTCCAGGCTGCCCTTCCGCATTTGCTTGTTGGTGATCTCTGCCATTTTCTGTTTCGTATCATTCAGGCTGTTACGTCCTTTGTAAATGATACCACGGCTGTCACACATGATCACATCTTTCACACCGGCTTCAAATAAGAGCTTCACGATGGCTACTCCGGCTGCCCCGGCTCCGTTTATGATCACCTGAAGGTCTTCTATTTTTTTGTTAGTGATCTTCAGCGCATTATAAATGCCGGCCAGGGTGACTATCGCAGTTCCATGTTGATCATCATGAAAAACAGGAATGTCTAACTCTTCTTTTAGTCGGCGTTCGATCTCAAAACAACGTGGAGCTGAAATATCTTCCAGGTTTATTCCGCCAAAGCCCGGAGCTATATTTTTTACGGTACGGATGATCTCATCAGTATCCTGGGTATCCAATACGATAGGCATGGCATCAACACCTGCAAATTTTTTGAAAAGAACGGCTTTTCCTTCCATCACCGGGAGCGAGGCTTCAGGCCCGATATTTCCCAAGCCGAGTACGGCTGACCCGTCACTTACCACTGCTACCATATTTCCTTTTGTGGTATATAGGTAGGCTTTTTCTTTATCTACAGCGATCTCTTCACAGGGCTTTGCCACTCCAGGAGTATATGCGATACTCAGGTCATCTTTGGTTTCAAGTGGCATTTTTGGCTCAATGGAGATCTTGCCTTTATACTTTTTATGTGCTTCGATGGCTAGTTTAGCGTAATCTTTCTTCGACATGAGTGATATTTGTTAAGGAGTCCTTGAATATAAGACACCAAAATTCTCTGCTATGATTATTTATGTAAAATTCCTTCCAACAAAAAAGGCGTTGCAAATTGCAACGCCTTGGATCATTAGCTAAAAATAAGAAATTATTCGTTCAACATTGAAGCTATATCGAAATTATTATTCTCTCTGTTGATATCTGCCAATCGCTGGCTTGGATCAATTGAGATCTGTTTAATATCGGAAGCGGGCTTGTTAATGGTGAAATTGTATTCAGGATCAACCCAGGGCCAGTCTTCCAGCACAGTACGCTTCATATTGTTTTCAGCTGGTTTTTCCCCACGCATCATGCGTAAAGGTATATAGTATAATTCACTGCTTCCATCGGCATACTCAACTACGACATCGAGCGGCATTGGCATGAGATCGATCCGCTCAAGATTAACTACGGTCTTGTCATCATCACCTACAACAGATTCAATTCCATAGTCTATGGTTTTGGTGGTTTGAACAAAGTATTCGTAGTACCAGTCCAGGATCATTCCTGATTCTTTTTCCATGATCTGAATAAAATCAAGATCAGTAGGATGCTTCAATTTCCATTCGTCGTGGTAACTAAGCATTCCCTTGCGGAACGTTTCTTCCCCCAATATATAACTGAGCTGCCCAAGGAAAACAGCTCCCTTGGAATATGCTGCCACGCTGTAAGCACGATTTGTGTTATAGTGATCGGCATGTGTGGTCAAAGGTTCTTCTATTCCGCTTTCCACAATAAACTGATAGCCACGGTAAGAGCCGGAATAAGGAAAGTCAGATCCCCGGTCAAATAAATGATCCATGGTTTCAGCGGATGCAAAACTGGTAAAGCCTTCATCCATCCACTCATAGAGACTTTCATTGGTGGCCAATACATTTTGAAACCAGCTGTGATACATTTCATGAACCATTACTCCCACCAAACTGCCGAGGCTGCGTCCTCCGGTTATGAGTGTCCCCATGGGGTACTCCATTCCGCCGTCACCGCCCTGTAGGTTAGTGTATTGGGGATACGGATATTCGCCAAAGTGTTCATTCGCATACTCAAAAGCACCGATAGTGTAATCGACCAGCTCTTCCCAGTTTTTGGTGTATTGCGCATTCTCTTCATCCGAAGCTCCTTCAACTACAGCAGGCTGTTGATAGAGGAAATGTAATTTTGGCCCGTCCGGAACCTGAGCTGTTACATGTTTGAAATCAGGATCGGCTCCCCAAAAGAAGTCGATCACGTTTTCGGCTTTAAAGTGCCAGGTCATTTTATCGCCGGAAGGGCGGTTTACGTCAGCACCTTCTTCTTCATATCCATATCCGATCTCATTTGGGTTTTGCAGAGTTCCGGTACCACCAAGTACATAGTCCTGATCGATGGTGATCTTTACATCAAATTCACCGAATGGCCCGTGAAATTCACGTCCGACATATTCATTGGGGTGCCACCCTTGATGGTCATACTCGGCAAGTTTCGGGTACCACTGACTCATTGAAAATTCAACACCCTCAGCATTATTCCATCCGGAACGCCGGACTTGAAGGGGAACTTGTGCATCCCACTCCATTTTGAAGGTCACGGTTTCACCGGGCTGAATGGGTTCATTAAGGTCTACGACCAAAACTGTTCCGTCAACCTCATAATTTACGGCGGTTCCATTCTGGGTGAGGGAACGAACTCTCTGATAGCCGACCTCATCCTCATCAAGGTAGTATATTCGGTCACGAACACGACCATCCGGGTCTTCTATAGTTCTGGATCGAACATCCATCATGCTGCCCGGCTGAAAAGCGTTGAAATAAAGATGATAATATACGCGATCCAATACATCCGGAGAATTATTGGTGTATTCCAGGGTTTGCTTGCCTGCATATTGATGGTTCTCAACATCCACATCGATCTCCATAGTGTAATCGACATGCTGCTGCCAGTAATCTCTGTACTGGGCCTGAAGGGCAGGCAAGGTTAAAAATGTGGCAATTAGTAGCGTTAGTAAGTTTTTCATACTTAATTTTTTATCGCAAATAACGCCGAGAAAGCGCAAAGTTCGCGGAGAGTTAGTGGTTAATGCTGTGTAAAATATTCAAAATTAAAAATCGGGCAAAACAATCGTCAATCAAAAGAATTCCTGCTGGCGAAGGCTCGGCTTAACGTGGCCTCATCAATAAACTCAAGTTCAGTCCCCATGGGAATGCCATAGGCAATACGGGTGACCTTTACTTCATATTGCTTCAGCAGTTTATTGATGTAATATGAAGTAGCTTCACCCTCCGCGTCAGGATTTAACGCCAATATGATCTCATTGATCTGATCATC
Source organism: Gracilimonas halophila (assembly GCF_042684365.1). Taxonomy (NCBI): domain Bacteria; kingdom Pseudomonadati; phylum Balneolota; class Balneolia; order Balneolales; family Balneolaceae; genus Gracilimonas; species Gracilimonas halophila. The sequence goes on from NZ_JBHULI010000003.1 coordinate 29,867, forward strand.
TTCTCCGACACGCTTAAGCAATTCCTGAATACGAAGTTTATCCGGACCAATATTATCCATTGGAGAGATCACTCCGCCAAGCACATGGTATCGCCCCCTGAATTCATTCGATTTCTCAATGATGTAGACATCGTTGAATTCCTCTACCACACAAATGGCTGAGGGGTCACGTCTTGGATTGTCGCAAATTTTGCAAGGATCGGAATCACTTACATTCCCACAAATGGAACACCGTGTTACTTTTTCCTTAAGGTCTACGATGGCTTGGGCAAGTTTGAATGCATAGTCATCATTCTGTTTAAGAAGATGAATAGCAATGCGTTGGGCCGATTTCCGTCCCGTACCTGGTAATTTAGCGAGCTGTTCAATAGCCCGTTCTAAAAATTCTGAAGTTATCTGCATTTATAATGTTAAGTGTTAAATGCGTAAATGTTAAATGGGAGCCCCCGTTTAACATTTAAAACTGAAGCATTTAAAATTACTAAAGTCCAAATTTTGACATGTCCATTCCGGGGATTCCGCCGCCGGGCATCATGTTTTTATACATGTCCTGCATTTTTTCCTTAGATGCTTCTTCAGCTTTCTCAAGAGCTTTATTTACGCCGGCCACGATCAGGTCTTCCAACATCTCTTTATCAGAAGGATCCACTACATCGTTATCCATTTCAATGGATACGATCTGTTTATTTCCATTGGCTTTCACTTTTACCATGCCTCCGCCTGCTTCAGCCTCTACAATAACTTCATTTAACCCTTCCTGGGCTTCCTGCATTTTTGATTGCATTTCCTGAATTTTGCCAAACATATCGGCCATATTAAAATCACTCATAATTCTGATTTTTGGTTAAAAAATTTTGTTTAGTTCTGGATATCAATATTCAAGTTCCGCTCCAAATATTTCCACAATATCACGGATAATGGGGTCCTTTTGTTGTATTTGTTTGAAGCGTTCATATACGCTCATGGGTTTATTCCTTTCATCGGGTTCGCCCACTGAGATATTAAAACGCAGCACACTTCCTGTAAATTCCTTTAGTTTTATCTGAAGGTCGGTGCTTTGCTCATTAAGCATTTTCTGAGCAAAAGAGCTTTCACACTCCAGATACAGTTCCCCGCCTTTTACTTTCAATACCTTCACCCTTTCCATCTGAAGATGAAGCAGCATAGGGAAGTCACCTTTTAATGAGTTCACATATTCATCCCACTTTTCTTGAACAAACTCAGTAGTGATCTTAACAGGAGAAGTTTCTTCTTGCTCGGAAGCAGATTCTGAAATGGTTGGTTCGTTTTTTTGAACCGGTTTTTGAGAAGCTTTGATCTTTTTGGAAAGGCTTGTCGCTAAAGCCGGAGCTCCCATATCAAAATCATCTTCTTCTTCTTCTATATCCTGATCGTATGAAGCTTCTTCTTCCTCTGGTTCTTCTGAACCTTCCATCGAAAGCTCCGGCTCATCTTCATCCTCTTTTTGAACCCCATTTGAATTCCCGCTATGTTCACTTTCCTGGGAAGTTGAATCGGTTTCAGTAGCACCGTTTTTAGGGGCTGAACCGTTTTGAGAAGTGCTTACGAAGTTACCGGAGTTTTTTTTTAATTCCTGAAGTCCGGCAAGCAGCTCAGATAACTGCTCAGATCGCTCCATATGAATAAGCTTCAGTAGGGTGATCTCAAATTGAATCCGAGGCTGACTCGCATCCTTCAATTTTATCTGAGCTTCACTGATAATATGCAGCATCCTCATCAGATCATCCCGTGAAAAATCTTTGGCCGTTTGCAGATACCGTTTTTTGGTTTCCTCCGATTCTTCCACCAGATAAAGCTTTGAACTTTCGTGGGCGATATACAAATTCCGAAGATGTTCGGTCAGCCCGATCAGGTATTCCTGAATATCATATCCTTCTTGCAAAAGTGTGTTGATAAGGTCGAGTCCCTTGTCTGCATCGTGTTCTTTCACACAAGCCATAAACTCGAACAAGCGGTCGGTTCCCACTACATTAAGTGCCTGAAGCAATTCATTATGGGTGATGGTATCTCCGCAAAAGGCGATAGCCTGATCCATTAATCCCAGGGCATCACGTAAAGCTCCATCTGCTTTTTTGGCAATTACATGCAGCGATTCTTCATCTATAGAAATATCTTCGTCGAGGGAAATTTTTCGGAGTCGCTGTACGATCTCATCAACCGAAATACGCTTGAAATCGAAACGCTGCACACGGGATAGAATGGTGGGCAGGACCTTGTGAGGTTCCGTTGTCGCAAAAATAAAAATGGCGTGCTCTGGGGGTTCTTCCAGCGTTTTAAGCAGCGCGTTAAATGCTGCCTTGCTGAGCATATGAACCTCATCAACGATGAATACCTTGTAACGACCATTTTGTGGAGGGATACGAACACTTTCCCGAAGGTGATGAACATCATCCACCTTGTTGTTGGATGCGGCATCCATTTCCACAATGTTCAGGGTTTGATTCAGAGACTCACCATCTACACTGATGTCGATCTCATTGATCGTACGGGCTAGCACCCGGGCCATTGTGGTCTTACCAACTCCGCGCGGACCACAGAACATATAGGCGTGAGAAAGCCGTCCCTGTTTGATGGCATTCTTTATGGTGTTGCTCACATGTTCCTGCGAGACAATATCCTCAAAAGAAGTTGGGCGGTATTTTCGGGTAAGTGCGCGGTAAGTTTCTGACATTGATACATCGGTTTTACAATCAAAACAATGTACAAAATGTGAGGTAAAAAATTAGGAACAAAAGGGAATGAATTTGGTTCGTTTTACTTGATCCTGAAAGAATCACCTTCTTTAAGTAATTTGAAATTCACCCCTAAATTTTCCGGCTTCCGAATGGCCTGCATAAAATCATTCTCCGGTTCTTTCATGCCATCGTCGGCGAGTGGGAACGTTCCGAAATGCATTCCAAAGCTGATCTGTGCTCTCACATCTTTATGGATCTGAATAGCCTCTTCAGGATTTACATGCATTGGCTTCATAAACCATCTTGGCTGATATGCTCCTATAGGTATGAGGGCGATTTTTATGGAAGGGTGTTCTTTCCTGATCTTCTTAAAGAATTCTCCATAACCTGTATCGCCTGCGAAATAGATGTTGCCGGAGGGAGTATCGATCACGTAACCGGACCACAGTGTTTTGTTACGGTCAAATAAGCCTCGTGCTGAGAAGTGCTGTGCTTCCACAGAATGAACCGTGATGTCGCTGTCAACGACCTTCGACTCCCACCAATCCAGATCACTGATATATCTAACAAGCGATCGCTTTAAAAGCTGACTAACACCTAACGGGGTGATGAATTGAGGACGGAATTTTTCGTCCAGCTTCTTGATGGTTTCAAGATCCAAATGATCGTAGTGGTTATGACTTATCAAAACGACGTCAATCTTCGGAAGGTCTTCGAACTTTATACCTGCCGGTCGGTACCTTTTTGGTCCTAAAAAGCTAACTGGGCTTACCCGGTCACTCCACACCGGATCGGTAAGTATATTTACCCCTGAGGTTTGGATCAGGAATGTAGAGTGATTGACATAAGTGATAACCATTCCTTTAGTAACATTATCAGCCGGTTTTTTAGCAAAAGTAACTTCTTGTTCAGGAATCTCTGTCCATTCTCCCTGATCGCGCTGAACGTACCACTTCATTACGTCAAAAAAGGTCTTATCAGGTACATTACCGGAATTTTGAAAGGTAGTCCCATTAAAGTGGTCGGAGGTAGGTCCTTTGTAGCCCGGCTTTGATGCCATCCATCCCATCGAAGCTATAGTTGCAGCAGCTAATAGCAACAGGAAACTGATCCAGATCATAATTTTTTTAAATAAATCCATAACAAATTGTTCAATAATAAGAGATAAACCTGTACATGGTTGTCTGTAGATCAATTAACGAGTAAAGGCGCCATTCAAAGCGCCTTTACAAATCTATTACAACCATAATCGTGAAAACGAATTACGGCAAATAAAATAGTTTCTACAATTACGATTCTTTAAGATGTTTATTAAAGAACTCGTAGATACGGCGGTATTCATCATACCAGGCATCTTCATCCCGGAAACTGTGTCGCTCGGTTGGGTACATCATCATTTCGAACTCTTCATTTCCGTTTTGGATTAATCGCTCGATGTAGTGTACGGCATCTTGAAAACCCACGTTGTTATCGATCAAGCCATGCAATAGAATTACAGGCTGTTGCAGTGAATCGGCGTAGGTTATCGGTGAGCTGCGTGCGTAGTTAAGTGAATCTACATCAGGTTTTCCGAGGCGGGGCAGGGTATAGCCGGGATTAGCATAGTAATAGTTTTCCCAATTTGTAACGGAACGTAAACCTGCAGCAGCATCGAATTTTTCAGGAGACACCCCAACGGCATAAAGCGCCATGAAACCGCCATAACTTCCTCCATAAATACCAACGCGAGAAGTGTCTGCCTTCTCAAAGTTATCAGCAAGGAATGCCAGGCCGTCTTCGATATCCTCAGTCTCATATTTACCCATCCAATTGGTGACATCTTCACGAAACTTTCGGCCATAGCCTGTACTGTGACGGTAGTCAACTTCGATGACATAATAGCCTTGCTGATTTAAATATTGGTGGAACATGTATTCCCGCCAGTAATTATTGGACCAACCTTTATACACGTTTTGGAGTGAGCCGGCTCCGTGTACAAATACTACTACAGGGTTTCCTTTTGGGTTTCTTTTTTCAGGTTTTAGTACCGACATTGATAAACGGGTGTTTCCATCTCTTCCTGTAAACCGAACATACTGTTCTTTTTGCCAGTCATATTCGTAAAAAGATTCCGGAACTGAATTTGTGAGTTGAACTTCTCTAAGTGGAATAACAGTATCCACTACATACAGGTCAAAAGGTTCATTAAAGAAGGTTTTGTTATAGACGATAAACCTTCGGTCATGGCTCATTCTGAAATCTCTCCGATACCCTTCTTCAGCGGTAAGTTTTGTGGGTAGGTTTCGAATAATGTCCAATTTATAAAGGTGAATTTCACCAGGATCCATTTCACTTGTTGCCATTGCAATGGTGCGTTCATCGATCCATGAAGCCCATGGAATATCATACTCACCAAAAGTATGCTGCTCAAAACCGGAGCCATCAGGATTTACCGTATAAATGTGATTCCAGCCGTCTCGTTCACTTTGGAACATCAACCTATCTGTAGCGGGAGCAAATTCCATATTGGTATTGTAGATCCAACCCTTTGTAGAATCTTCGAACAAAACATTGGATGAAAGATCTTTCATGTTAAAAACTTTGATAGTTCGTTTCTTTTGTGGGGGGTCGGTAGCGTCAATGGCTACAAATTTTCCTGAAGCGCTAACATCAACGCTTAAATATCCGTGATGGTCAAAGATCTCGGTAACTTCACCGGAATCAATGGCAGCAATAGAAATAATACGACTTGGTATGCCTCTGCGGGTTGCCCCTGTCTCTACTAATCTTCCCGCATATTCGGGGAAATAATATTCCTCATAATCAGAAGTATCCCATTGGCTGAGTACGATCTTATCCCCGGCCCAGCCTGCAACGCTGTAATTTGGTTCGCCTTCTTCTTTATTTGTTATCTGTTCTATATAAGCTTCCTCAACTCCTGAGATCCAAACATCTCCATTCTGTACAAAGGCAAATCTTGTACCATCGGGGTTCCAAACCGGATTGTAATCAAAACCTTTGGAAGCGACCACGAGGCGTTCATTCTCAAAATTAGCATCAGCTAACATCAGGTCACCCGATTCGGTATATAACAATTTAGATCCGTCAGGAGAAAGCTCATAATTTCGGACAATATCCTTTGGAGCTTTCTTTTGATTTTTCCCGCTTAACCCAACCTGAAAAAGTTCAGTATTTGAAGTTGCTGAATCACTCCAATTGAAATAAATGGTTTTGCCATTTGGTGAAAAGTGAGAAAAAGAAGGGCGGGTGCCTGGAATAAAAGGCTCATGAAAAATATCCTTTATGGTTAGTTTTTCCGGAAACTGTTGAGCACTGACTTCAACCCCAACAAAAAGCATTAAGAAGACAACGGTAACGTATTTTTTCATAGATGATAGATAGTGATGAACTTATTTAAGGACTGAGGATAAAAATTTTGAAGGAGAAAAATTGCAAAAGTTGGTATTCAGCATATATATCAAAATTGTATAAGCATATGTTGTTATTTGGCATTTTAGGATAAGGCCTAAAGAGTATATTTGGGTGAAAATTAATTCAACATAAAGAAGATGAAAACATTAGTACTAAACATAGAAGGCATGGGATGTTCAGGTTGCGTGAATACTGTCGAAAATACACTTGCAGCCCTTCCCGGAGTCAAAACCGCTATCGCGAATCTCGAAAAAGGTATCGCTGAAGTAAATTTTGACGAAAAAGAGGTTAATGAAGAACACTTCAAGAAAGCGGTGGAAGAAGCCGGTTATACTATGACCGGAATGCAGGGTTAATTCATGAAAAAGGCTACACTACAGATTGACGGGATGCATTGTGCCGGCTGCGTTAATGCAGTTGACAAACAGCTGGAGTCGCTGAAAGGGGTGAAATCTGCTCAGGTGAATCTGGCAACGGAATCCGCTATTGTGGAATATGAAGGTGATATCAGCATGGATGATTTCGCCGAGGTAATATCAAAAGGCGGGTACACGCTGGTTCGGGATGATACAAAGACCACTACTAAAGCAGAGCAAGCAGAAGAAAGGGAGCAACGTAAATATGATACTGCCCGTCGTAATATGCTTTATTCCTGGATTCCTACTGTGCTGATGGTGCTTTGGATGCTTCCCATGTGGATAGCGGACTATTTATTCATGGGACATGTCGGAATGGAGCTGGGAATGATCTTATTGTCCGGCTTTGCCATTTTTGTGCCGGGTTGGGAAACTCTTAGGAGCGCCTGGAGATCAACTCTTAACCTCAGCCCTAACATGGATGTACTGATTGCAATGGGCTCATTGGCTTCCTTGACAACCGGATTTGTGGTTCTACTTCATCATCTTGGTTACGGGCCAGAGTTTCACAGCTTTGCGATGATCGGGGGTATGATCATGGCGTTCCATCTAACCGGGCGCTTTATAGAGACCAAAGCAAAGGGCAGCGCCTCTCAGGCTATCCGAAAATTATTAACGCTTGGCGCAAAAGAAGCTTCGGTGATACGTAATGGAGAGGAAGTTAAAATTCCGGTAAGTAAATTAAAGATCGGTGATATAATGCTGGTTCGCCCCGGGGAAAAAGTTCCTACAGATGGGGAAGTGACAGAAGGGGAAAGCAGCGTTGATGAGTCGATAGCCACAGGAGAATCAATGCCGGTGGAGAAATCAGCGGGAGATGAAGTGATCGGAGCAACCCTGAATACCAATGGCGTACTGAAAGTGAAAGCTACGAAGATCGGGAAGGAGACTTTCCTGAATCAGGTCATAAAAATGGTAGAAGAAGCACAGGGAAGTAAGATTCCTATTCAGGATTTTGCTGACCGGGTAACCAATATATTTGTACCTGTGGTGTTGGCACTTGCTTTAACCACACTTACGGCATGGTTAGTATTCCCGGAATTCTTTGGTGGGGTAGTGGAGTGGGCTTCAGCATTTATCCCATGGGTAAACCCGGAACTTAGTTCAACGGCACTTGCTTTCTATGCAATGATCGCGGTGTTGGTAATAGCCTGTCCATGTGCATTGGGATTAGCAACACCTACAGCGCTCATGGTCGGCTCAGGACTTGGTGCAGAAAACGGCATATTGATCCGAAAAGGAGAAGCTATTCAGCGCATGAAAGATGTAGATACTATTGTGTTGGATAAAACGGGAACCATCACCAAAGGGAAACCAGAGGTGACCGATGTGATCACATTTGGGGATATCTCAGATGTTGAGTTACTTAATCTTGCGGCCTCTGTAGAAAATAATTCGGAACATCCGCTTGCGCGGGCTGTAGTTAATGCAGCTTCGGAAAAGGGCATTGAACTGAAGAATTCTACAGGATTTGAGAGCATCACCGGAAAAGGAGTAAAAGCCATAGTCGGAAATGGAGCGGTTGGAGTGGGAATCGCTTCGTTTATGAAGGAACTTGGCGCGGAGGTCACTGAAGAACGTTCTAAGCAGAAGCAAAAACTTGAGGAACAGTCTAAGACTGCGGTGTATGTCAGCCAGGCAGGAAATTTATTGGGGATATTAGGAATTGCGGATGAAGTTAAAGATGACAGTTCGCAGGCCATCTCAGAGTTCAGGAAGCTGGGTTTAAAAACAGTTATGCTTACCGGAGATAACCGTAAAACAGGACATGCCATAGCCGAACGCGTTGGTATTGATGAGGTAATTGCTGAGGTGCTGCCCGATCAGAAATCGCATGAGATAAAGAAATTGCAGGATTCGGGACGAGTTGTGGCGATGGTTGGGGATGGCATCAATGACGCTCCGGCATTGACTCTAGCAGATGTTGGAATTGCAATAGGAACGGGAACCGATGTAGCCATTGAATCGGGAGACATTGTTTTGGTTAAGGGAGACCTTCCCGGGGTGCTGCGTGCTATTAAGTTGAGCAAGGCAACATTCACCAAGATAAAGCAGAATTTGTTCTGGGCCTTTTTCTATAACATTATCATGATTCCACTGGCAGTGGTTGGGTTACTTCACCCATTGCTTGCTGAAGCTGCGATGGCTTTCAGTTCCATAAATGTGGTTTTTAACTCCAAAAGGCTGGGAAAAGCACGGCTGGATTAACCTGATAGTTAAAGAAAAACTCTACAAAACAAAATTCCGCGAAGAAGGTTATCTTAGATCAGATTATCGATCATATATCAAAACAATCAATTATTATGAGTAACAAAAAGATTCTTATTTACGGCCTGTTATTTACAGCCGGTGTAGCTGTATTTCTATTTTGGCCGGGTAATTCTGCCAGTAACATGCTTTCCGACAATACCGAAGTGGTAATGTATAAAAATGAAGGTTGCCAATGCTGTACCAGGTGGGGCGATCATATGATGGAAGGTGACTTTGCCGTTGAAGAAGTTCCCGTTCCTGTATTGATGCAGGTTAAGAGAGATAACGGTATCACCCGGGAATTGGCTTCTTGTCATACCGCTATTATTGACGGTTATGTAGTAGAAGGCCATGTGCCAAGAAAAGATGTTGAACGTCTCCTTGCCGAACGCCCTGATGCGATCGGACTTGCCGTACCGGGAATGCCTATTGGTTCTCCGGGAATGGAAACGCCGGGCCGTGCTGCTGACAGCTATGACGTACTTTTAGTAAATAAAGACGGAACCACCAGCGTGTTTGCCTCTCACTGACATTTGAGAAAATAATTTTTTTTCAAAGGCTCATTCCAAATGGTTTGAGCCTTTTTTATTGATGGGAACAGGTAAAAATTTAATTATTCTAACTTTTCGTCTATTTACATTCAGCGGGAAACAATTTATTGTCGATGGGGTTTAAAAGGAAAGAATACAAACAAAGAGAAAGACCATGAAAGAGACGATCGGAAGAATATTGATGATAGGCGGTGTATTAGGTGTGGTATATTATGGATACCAATATTTTCAGGACTCGGAGTCCTTTGAAGCATTCGGGGCTGATGTAGCTGTTAGTACCGGTGATTATACACCAATAATAATCTCAGCAGTAGTAATGCTAGCCGGTATAGTGATTACTAAATTTAATTTTAGATGATCAAAATAGAAGCGCGGCCCGGTTAAGGTCACACTATTTATACACTGCAAAGCTTTTTGCTCATATCCCAAAGTTCTGCGGCCGCTTCTTTATTGCGGGCTGTTTTACTTGGTGTGGCGACCTTTTTGTTTCTGAAATAAGCCCCATTTACTTCCTCCAGCTCATCTGAAGTCGCTAAATAGATAGAGGTCGCTGCTCCTTTTTTTGGAGATATAAAAAATGGTTTTCCGATCGTGAACAACATCCGCATGATCCAACTCCCGCTTTGGGCGAAATTGGATGCTACTACTCCCGGATGCAGGCAATTTGCGGTAACACTGGTGTCAACCAATTGATCTGCAAGTTCTTTTGTGAACAGGATATTGAATAACTTAGAATTACCGTAAGCTTTCCAGGGGCTGAAGTTCTCATTGAGCTGAATATTTTCGGGGTCGAATTCCCCGGCGCGGTGAGCCTCCGAAGCTACACTAATAATTCGCCCCTGATCTGCAGCTTTGATCAGATCCAGTAAAAGGTTTGTAAACATGAAATAGCCAATATGATTTACAGCAAAGGTCTTTTCAAGTCCATCAACGGTTTGTTCTTGTTCAGAGGCCAAAAACCCATGATTGTTGATCAGTACGTCTATCTTTTCGTAGTTCTTTTTGATCTCTGTTGCTGCTTTCCTGATCTCGGCCTGAATGGCAAAATCACATAACACAATATCAATGCCCGGATTAGAAGTTTCTTCAATGATCTCCTGACGAGCCGCTTCAGCTTTGTCTTCATTTCGGCATACCATTACCAGGTAAGCACCTTTTTGGGCAAGGGCTTTCGCGGTTTCAAATCCAATTCCGGAGTTGGCTCCGGTAATCACACATAATTTATTGTTCATGAATTGCTGGTTAAAAAATCATTTTAAGTTTAGAGATACACAAACGGTTTACCAAAGTTTCAAATTCCGTATCTTTAGCAAAAATCAAGAATGCAATGATACAAGAATATCTGAACTCAATTGAGAAATTTGTTGTAGTTGGTGACCGAGTCCTTATCAAGCCCCGTGAAATGGAAACCCATACCCGAAGCGGGTTGGTCTTGCCGGCTTCTGTTAAGGAGAAGGAAGAAATTCAAAGTGGGTATATCGTTAAGACCGGTCCCGGCTATCCCATACCCAATACTGATATAGAGGAAACCTGGAAAGGAAGTACAGATACAAAATATATAGGAATGCAAGCAGTAGAGGGAGACTTAGCCATTTTCCTCAAGAAGCAGGCCTATGAAATTGAATTTGAAAACGAAAAATATCTGATCGTCCCACACGCAGCTATTCTGCTGCTTATCAGGGATGAAGAAACTACTTAAATGAAGAACGAAACAGAGTACGAGAACGAAGACAAAAAAAATCAAGAGAACAAAGAAGAAAAAGCCCAGAAACATTCTGTAATAGACGACATTCAGGGGATCATAATTGGGTCATTAACGGCAGCTTTTGGCATTGCCATTTTCTCCCATATGAATTTCCTGATCGGCGGAACGGCCGGTGCGGCTTTTTTAACGCAGTATACTACTGACTTTACTTTTGGTCAGGTTTTCTTTGTGATAAATATCCCTTTCTATGTGTTGGCTATTAAAAAGCTGGGTTGGGATTTTACCATCAAGACCTTTATTGCTGTATCCGGTGTTTCCTTTCTGACCGAGTTTATTCCCAGGATCTTTGAATTCGGAGAGATCAATCCTTGGTTTGCTGCTGTTTTCGGCGGCTTTCTGATCGGAAGTGGTTTGCTGATGCTTTTCCGGCATAAAGCGAGTTTAGGAGGCTTGAATATTCTCTCTATTTATGTGCAGGAATATTTTCAGATCAGTGCCGGTAAGTTTCAGATGGTAGCTGATACCTTAATCATACTATGTGCTTTTTTCGTCGTTGATTGGCGAGCTTTGGCTTTTTCAGTGCTTGCAGCTGTATCTTTAAATGTGATTCTGGCTATTAATCATAAACCGGGTCGCTACAGAGGAATGAGTTAATGGTTTTGAGGTAAATTAACGGGGAATGAAAGCTGCGAAATTTTTCGTTAATTCAGGCATGAAAATCCGTAATTCAATCCAAAGCCAATGAAACGCCGAGAATTTTTACTGAAATCAATGCTAATGGGTGCAGCAGCAACACTGCCGGTACAGAAGCTTTTCGCGACCGCTCAGGAAAGTCCTTTTAAAACACTACGTCGAAATGTCGGAACGTTTACCGGAAGAGGGGGAACCATTGGCTGGCTGGTTAATAGTGGTGGTGTTGTCGTAATAGATTCTCAGTTTCCTGATTCTGCCCGTAATTGTATCATTGGTTTGGAAGAGAAAACAGATCTCGCTTTTGATATGTTGATCAACACTCATCATCATGGAGATCATACTGCAGGCAATCCGGCCTTTAAGCAAAAAGTAAAACGAATTATAGCCCACCAAAACGTTCCGGATCTGCAGAAAGCAGCTGCAGAACGTAGCGGACAAGAGGCACTGGATTCCCAGGTTTATCCGGACACCACTTATGAAACTTCCTGGAGTGAAACTATAGGAGATGAAACAGTTCACCTGAAACATTATGGCCCTGCCCATACCGGTGGAGACACTGTGATTTATTTCGAAAAAGCGAATGTGGCCCACATGGGAGACCTTATGTTCAACCGGGCTCACCCTTTTATTGACCGTGGCTCCGGTGCAAACATTTCAAACTGGATCAATACATTGAACTCTACAATGGACGAGTTACCTTCTGATGCTATCTATATTTTCGGCCATGGAAATTCGAATTATGGCATAACCGGGGACAGAGAAGATTTGGTATTAAAAGTTGATTTTCTAACTGCCTTACTCGATTATACTCAAAAGGGAATCGAGGATGGGAAAACGGTCGAAGAACTTACAGCCATTGAAACTTTACCGGGGTTTGAAGAATTTAAAGCTCCAGGTTGGAGACTCCCATTAAGTGCTAATGTTGAAGTCGCTTATGCAGAACTTACCGAAGAAAACTGATCCAGGACCAAGAGCAGAAACGGTGTCCTTTTCACAAGGGGAAAATCATCGGCGCTGTCAGTTCTGTGGCCAAATCGCGGAGCTTGTTTGGGTTCATGGACACGGACAATGTTCGGCTTGTGGTACAAATGCTGAGGAATGCTGTAGGGGAGAGCAGTGTGATTTTTAGTGTTATGGTGTCCTGTTAATTTGTTACGCTTAATACCAAACACCATCAATTAATAATCAAACTGCCACCGAAGGTCAATTCCCTGCCTGTTGTCATCACCCTGAGTAATGAGAAGGTCAAGATTTTGCTTTAGCATGTATTCGAGAATGAACATGGTTTTTGGAGTCGTTCCACTTATCTCATTTACAATTGCAAAAAACGTTTTCCGGTTTAGATACCAGCCTGTTTTTATGGAAGTTCCGCTATTATTACCTGAACGCATATTCTCGATCTGCACCACATCTATCCCTAATTCTTGTGTTGCAAGGGCTTCAAATTCATCCAGCAATACTCCAACAAGAAGATCACTAGGGGAAGACCCTGTGCCACCGCTCACTACCTGCTGCCAAGACTCCAAAGCATAGCATGGCTTATTGAATAAGGTATAGCAGATTATGTCTTGTTGCTCCATTTGAGGGTCACTTTCGAAGCGGAATTCGGGTTCCATTGCATTCCCTTCAATGATATAATACAGAATAATGGGATCCCCCTGTTTTTGGGAAGATTGAGGTATATAGCTGGTATTGATGTATAGGTCGGGCTCAGTTAATGGGCCGCTAAATGTGAACCGACCTTCTTCCAGGTTAAACTGTTTTCCAAGAGGGCGGACATAACCACGTTCTGCATTTAAGGTGCCAAAAAGCTGGAGGTCATCGCCAGTTTCTTTTTGAGCATCTAATTCTCCGGTTAGTGCAATTTCCATATCAAGATAACGCTGATTTCGAATCAGAAAGTCACGCTCTATGACGAACTGCATGTCCATGCTAAGTGAATCATATGGGCTGAATGAGGAGGTTTCGTCACCTTCCAGCTCTACGGCTTCAACTGAGCGTTCACCAAAATCCTGCAGATATACAAACCCATTCTTGATAGTTAAAATACCGGATGCTTCCGGGCGAGATGGTTTGCCTGTCAATTTACTATCAAGGTCTATCGTAAGGTTGTAGTCGGAAGTATTTGCCAGCCGGAACCGTGTTGCCTTTGCAGAAAGGTTGAGGTTTGCGGGTGTGATACCTTCAAGCTCAATAGAACCATTGGCTGTAAAATTACCACTGCCACTATTCATATTGAGGTTTTTAAGTAAAAGGTCTCCGTTCTCAGAGAATCCCAGTTCAGAATTGATCCTGGTTAGATTTATACCGGCGATGGGGACGGCAACTTCTCCACCTGTAAGTTGCAAGGAACCTGTTGGAGCAAGATTATCTTTGGTTCCGGAAATATTTACATTCGCATTCAGTGTTCCCCGTAGACGATTCATATAGTCTTTATTCAAGAAATCATTGAAAACCGAAAGGTTGAAGTCAGAAGTAATCAAATTAAAAGTTAACACATCTTCTTCATCAGGCATGATCAGCTCAAAAGTACGGAAGTTCATGGCGATAGGAATCTCTGCATTGATGGAAGCAGCTTTTTGTCCTCGTGCATTGATCTCAGTTATTCCCGTAATCCTTTCTTCATTGTGAAGGTATTTAAAACTCGCAAAGGCAGAATCGATCTTAATTCCAGAAAGAGTAGGGTCTTCCAGGTTAAAACGCCCGTCAAAATCCGGGTTTCCGGCTGTACCGCTTAAGTTGCCATTAAAACTTAAAATCCCTTTGGTTTGTGTTATCTGGAAAGAACGAAGCAGATTTTCAAATGAAGATAATTTAACCGGGTTGATAACGAGAGATCCGCTTATAGGCTCTTCAAAAAAGGAGTCATCTAATTGATCCCGAGCTTGTGCAACAAATGGGATATCAATTTCTCCCGTCAGAGCTTCCTGACCATCTATGGTTGCCGCGATATTTGCATTTAATCTTTCTGAAATCAAGTTAAAATTGAGAGAAAATCTTTCTAATACTGTTCCTTGATATGTAAGGTTTTCGATGTTGAGAGCTCCGTTTCCAGTTAATTCTGTCGGAGAGCGGTCAACCTTAAAATTTCCGGATAAAATGCCGTCTAAAAAGCGTTCATTAAAGAGGATATCCTGCATAATACCAAAATCAAACTCTTCTCCTTCAATCCATAATTCTTGTTGTGTAGAATCGGCATAGGGAATAGCCATATTCAGGAAGGTTCCTCCTTCAGAACTAAGCATAAGTGTATCCGTATAGATGGAGGAGTCTCTGTAATTTAAGTTGAAAGGAGCTTGTAAAGAGAGTAACCTTGCCGGGGTCCTGAAATCAAAAGTATTCCATAACAGAGAGGTGCGAAGAGTTTTAAGGTTTATTTTATATTCTCCGGCCTGTGAAATTTCCCCGTCCTCATCGCTGATCACGTCCAGGTTAAAGTTTCCGGAAAGGGAGTCTGTGGTTGAAATTCCCGTTGCGGAGAACTCAATATCCTGCAGGGGGATTCCTGATATTAGCGGTTGATCTATCCTTAAGGAGAAGTCGTAACCATATACATCCCGAATCGATATTTTCGTGATGCCTTCGATGGTATTAGCTGAAAATAGGGTGTCGTACTGAACGTCATTGAGTTCAATATTTCCATCAAAAAGCAGTTCATTTTCTGCGATCTCAGTCACGTTCCCGGTTATGTTTCCTGAAGCATTGAGGATCTCAGCACCTGCGAAAGAGGCTAGGGGTTGCAGGTTCTTAACCTGCATATCAAGGGCAAAATTATTGTCAGGATCCGTTTGGTCAGTAAGATTTCTGCGTCCGGAAAAACGCCCTTCAATAACTTCACTGATCAATTCGCCATTTTGAACCGTGAGTATGTTTCCGTTAAGGTTGGCATTGATATCCATGAGTTCAAAGTCAGCTCCATTTACATAACTTGAGTCGATTAATAAAGCAGTATTGAGCTGAATTTTCTCGGTATCGAAGTGCCTTCCTTCTCCTTGAATTTTGACATTGATAGAACTCGGAATATCATCAATAGCGGTTATTTCATTCAGATCAAATTTCTTAGCATCTATTTGATAATTAAAAGTGGGGACCTCAGAAAAAAGCCCTGCAAAAGTTGTGGAGAAATTGATTCTGTTATCAATAAGCTGAAGAAACCCCTCTGCTTTCGCTGAATCCTTTGAGATCGTTCCCTTAAGGTCAAAATCTGAAAAGGGTTGGTCGGCAATGATCAACGTATCCTTAGCTATGATAGGTTTGAGTTGAGGCGTTTTAGTTCCCGTACTGTCTGGAATTCTGGTTACACCTTTTAAGCTACTGTTAGGATAAATTGAAAAAGTCCACGGTTCATTTGAAAGTTGGAAACCCTTTCCTTCTGCCAATGCCCTGAAATGGATATTTCCGCTTAATTCAGGATTTTTTGCCCACCAACCAAGGTCTATATAGGAAACACGAGCATCCACACTCCAGCCCGGGTAATCAGAAAATAAGCTTTCGACATCAGTGTTTAGAACAATGGTATCAGAACCATCGCTGAGTTGAATATTAGCCAGGAGGTTTTCATCTATTACCGTTCCGCTGCCAAAGAGTGTTTCAAATATATAGTTCTCATATCTGATATTATTGAGTGTAAATCCCCAGGTAATATCGATGGAATCAGGCTGCTGACTCAACTGTCCTTCAAATGAAAATTGGAAGTCACCTACCTCAGCATCAGTGGAGTCGTTAGTGAAATAACCGAGATCAAGATTACGGCCGTTTAGCCCAAACTTCGTTAATGTAGGAGTTTCTGAAAAGGATACATTCGAAATGATTAAAAGGTCATCGAACCCATTTCCCTCCCCTTTCAGTTCTAATTTTAGATCATCAAGGCTTCCGGCTATGTCAAGGGAAAGCTGCAGGTTTTCAGGGGGGAGGTCGTAATCCAGATAGGGTTGAAAATCCCTTAAGGAAAAAGGCATGGTTGTGGCTTCAACGTCTAAGGTAGAGTCACTGAGGTTTGTAAAACCATTTGCCCTGATCAAAGAACGCCCCGTCTCAATCACGAGTTCATTCAAAGAAATGGTCTCATCTTTGTAGGAAGCTGAACTGGAGAACAAAACAGGTTGTGGAGGCCGGCCTTCTTTAAGTTTAAAAGAAAGGGATGAAAGTGAGGCTGATAACTCCCTGTCAAAACTAAAGCCGGCATGGGCAGAAAGCTGCTCTATAGAAAGGGTAGAATCGGGTAAATAAGACGGCGATTGTACTTGTATGGAGCTTCCATCGATCAAAAGATTCTGTATATCAATTCCAAGTGTTGAAGTTGACTCTTCAGGTTTTTCGCTGGTTTCACTTTTGACAATTTCCTGTAGGTTGAAAGCTCCGTTTTCGGTTTCAGAAAGCTTAACTCTGAGACCGGATGCGGAGATCTCAGAAGCTGAGAACTCACTGCTTAGTAATGCCCATATGTTATATTTGATATGGGATGAATCCAATGAAACAGTTGTATCAGTTTGGATGATATGAAGGCCATGAATCTTAAAGTCATTCCAAAGGTCACCGGTGATGCGGTCGATTGAAAGTGAACCATTTAGGTTTTGATTGGCAATCGAAACAATTTCATTTTTTGCAAATGAATGTACCCAGGATGTTTTGAGTGAATAGCGGGCTGCAACAATAAGCAGGGTTAGCACAAACAGACTCCACCCGATGTATTTGAGTATTTTGATGACAATATGGTTTTTCTTATCACTCACTAAAATGCTTGTCCTATGCTAAAGTGAATTCCCCATTTATCCCAACTGCTTCCAAAATTATGTCCTTCATAAATACGCAAGTCCTGATCGGTAGGGTTTACTTTATAAGCAATATCAATTCTAATAGGCCCAATCGGTGATTGATATCGAAGTCCTCCCCCAAGCCCGAATTGCATGGGGGTAGTGGCAATGTCGTTGAATTCCTTCCAAACCTGTCCGCCATCTAAAAAAGCAGCGACACCAAATCCCTTTATAAGTTGGTTGAGCCTAAACCTAAATTCTGCATTGAAGCTTAATGTAGCTTTACCCCCAATAGGGACATAGCGGTCGAAATTTCCTTCTTCATCCAAAATAGGACGTTTTGGGCCTAACTCCTGCCTGTTCCACCCTCGCACCGAGTTAGTTCCTCCATTATATATCCGAATATCGGAAGGCAGGGAATCTTGCTTGGAATAATAAATACCGGCAAGATTGATCCTTTTTGCAAAAATGATCTTATCGGTCAGCGGAGTAAATTTTCGTATATCCAAACCCGCTTCCTGAAAACTAAATGTAGATTCACCGAATAAACCTGATAACTCCCAGAAAGGTTGTAGAGACCATCCGCTTTCTCCACGACGTTGTCCGGTAGAATAAAAAGCATTCAGGTTGAAGGAAGAAACATTATAAGATTGAATGCTATCAGGAAGGCTTTCCTGGGAGCCGGTGGTAACTTCATTATTAAGGGTGTACTCATAAGAAAAAGTGCCCGTAAAATTTGAACTATACTGATACACAAAACTATTTATCAGACCGCCTCGCATAATTTCATAAGAAGGTTCCAGCTGATGGCTCAAAAAGGGCGAGGTAATAAGAGAAGACTTAGTATTGAATAGATAGGGAAACAGATAATCAATACCAACACGTTGCTCTATTGCCGAAGCATTTCCGGATATTGTAATTCGTTCACCTCGGTTACGCATGTTACGGTGGATCCATGTAGCCTGCCCTCTGAATAGTTTGTAGGCATCGGCCCAGCCATTATCAATGCGTGTCAGGTTACCAATACCAGCCCGAAGCTGAATAGACCTTAGGGAAGATTCTCGTACCCGAACTTGAATATTAATGAGGGAATCTTCAGGTTGCTCAGGGATCGATACCAAAGCAAAACGGAGCATATGATGGTTGAACACTTCCCGCTGAGCTTCGCGAAGCTGATCTTCACTGAAATATTTGTCTTTTTTAATACCCGTTTCTCTTGCAATGTATTTTGCTGGGAGATTTTCTTCCCCCTCAACGAGGATGGAGTCGAACCGGGCCCGGGGTCCCGGAATACTCTTAAGAAGAACTTCCGCTGTTTTTGAGACACTGTCAATGGTGGCGGAAACTTCACTGCTGGCATAAGGGTAACCCATATTGCGCAATGCCCCGATCAGGTTTCCTTCTACCTCTGACTGTGTTACTATTTCATATCTATTGCCTTCACGATAGGGAAGTCGGTTTTTAATGGTATTGAATCTCTCATTATTAAAAATAATAGCGCTGTCGCGTTCTGCTGCATTAACCTGAAATTTTACGCTGGTTATCCGAATAGGCTTATTTTCAGTGATCTCGAAAACAACCATTTTTCTCCACTCTTTGGAGAGATCTTCAATACTGTAATTTACTATCACATCATCAAAACCTCTTCTTTTATAGAAACGCTCTATCCTTATAACATCTCTCCGCACATCATTTTCATTCAGGATCATTCCCGATTTTTTCCAGAAGAGCATTTTTTTGAATGTGGAAGGAGGCTCATTGGTAATGATACTTCGGAGTACCAGCCCGTCAAAAGTCTCATTACCTTGGATCTTTACAGCCCATACCCGTGGTGTCACCATTTCGTCTTGTGCCAGAATGACTTTAGAGGGTAAGAGAATAAATCCTACACATAGCAATAAAGGTATGAATTGTTTAAAATTAATAGAAGTAATCAAATGTGTGGTATATCTTTAGAGTGTAACAAGTATAAAGGATTGTTCACTATCTTTGAAGCCTTCATACTATAATTAAAGCCAAAATTTTGGGATTTGTTCAGAGTTCAATTTATGCATAAAGTAGTTGGGTTATTTATAACAGTGTTTTTAATGATTTCTTGCAAGAGCACGGAAGAGTTTTCAGGCTTTTCTTATGATCCGCCTGATGTAACCAATACCATTGATAAGGAGATCTCCCCGCAGCCCAGGAGAACTATTGGTGTAGGATCACCTAAAGTGTGGGTAAGTAATGAATTTGATGGTGCTCGTCTAAATGATTTTTACGCTCTTAATGATTCTACTTTTGAAATACTTATAGCACCTGAGAATGCTCCGATCAATAACAGCCCTTGGTATGGATTTAAAATTTGGAGCGACTCAGTACGTATGGCTAAAATACAGCTAAATTATCAGGATGCCACCCACCGATATGTTCCCAAGTTACAAAGTTGGGTTTGGCCCGACAGCATGTGGCAAGAACAGTTTGAGCTTCCTGTTGAGTATGATACCGCCAGCGGTACCGCTACTTTTGATGTTTTACTCGCAGAAGACCCAATTATAATAAGTGCTCAGCCATTAAATACCACACCCTTATTTAAAAAAGAACTTAGTAGTCGGGGTGTTATTGGTAAGAAATTTACAAAGTTCAGGGAGGCAGGGCTTTCAAAAAAAGGAAGGACTGTTTGGGAAGTGGAGATCACTGAAGTTAAAAAAGAACAAAAAGCGCCTGTTTTGGCTATCTTAAGTCGGCAGCATCCTCCTGAAGTTACGGGGTATTTGGCATCTTTGATCTTTCTTGAGGAGCTGACTTCAGACACTGATCTAGCCAGGGAATTCAGAGAAACATTTATTGTAAAAGCCTTTCCAATGATAAATCCTGATGGTGTTGATCTTGGGCACTGGCGCCACAACGCTGGGGGTATCGATCTAAACAGGGATTGGGAGAATTTTAATCAGCCGGAAACAAGGATCGTACGAGACGCTTTTTCATGGATCAAAGATCATGAATTGAGGAGAATGTTCTATGCGATAGACTTTCATTCTACCAACGAAAATATTTTTTATCCAATAAATGAAGAAATACAAACCAATCCGGATAATATTACTCAGAAATGGATAAAGGAGATTATGGGAGACAATCCGGATATAAAATTCACTGTTGAAGAATTTGATACATCATCCCCTATTGCTAAGAATTGGTTTTATCATACCTTTGGTATTGATGCCCTTACCTACGAAGTTGATGACCGTATTGGGGAGCAGCAGCTTGATATCGTTTCACGCTCAGCAGCTAGGTCGCTAATGCGATTATTGTTGGATGAATGGGATAAAATAGCTCTTGAAAACTAACAGTGGGTTAATCATATTTATACAAAAACAAGAATGTTATGGCTATGGCAGTGAAAGGATCGGATATTTTACATGAAGGTATTCAAAACTGGAAGTTACGTTTAGTGTTAAGTGCATTGTTATACATTATGGGATTGGCCGGGCTTATAAGTATGGTATTGGGGGAGTTTGTGGAGCTTACGGTTATGGATAAAACTATCGTTAGCATTGCTGTTTTTATGGTAGGTACTCCGGCATATCTTATTGCAAGCAATCTGGGTAAAGTTGATCAATATACGATCGCCGGTTTTTTAAATGAGAGTCTTCAGGAAGTACAGGGAGACGCAGAAGTACTTGTAAAAAAAGAAGAAGAACTTGATGAAGAAGAAAAAACCAGGCGTGAGCAACTTGAAGAGTTTTTTACTGAAAATCCTTTAGATAATTATCTTCCTGATAAGCCTGTAAAACAAGCATATTTTTTATTCCTCTTATCTTTAGCGGGAAGTTTTAGCATTTGGTACATTGGCTAAAAGCTCATTTTTCGCACTTTTCATTTTCAGGCTCATAATTCGATACAAACTCTTCAGAAATAGGCACCTTTCAGGTCAATAAATTCTGTGCTACTTATAAATGTGTCGTATTTTAACCTCATCAGAAGAGTAATAGAACATTAATTCAAAGCTATGGGCCATAATCACCACCACCATCATCCAAATGTAGACGATTCCTCTATTTGGAAACTTTGGGTGTCTATACTTTTAAATCTTACTATAACACTGGCACAGGTGATTGGGGGTATTATAGCCAACAGCCTTGCTCTGTTGTCTGATGCGGTTCATAACTTCAATGATTCAATGTCGCTGGTAACCACTTTGGTTACCAAGAAAATTGCTAAAAAAGGAGCCAGTTCATCCAAGACATTTGGGTACAAGAGGGCTGAGATTATAGGAGCATTCGCAAACCTGATTACTTTAGTTATTGTTGCATTATTTTTAATTAAAGAGGGGATTGAGCGATTTGTAGATCCCCTGCCTATTGATGGGCTGACCATGTTTTGGGTGGCTATGATCGGTTTGGCTGCAAACCTGATTACAGCAGCCTTGCTATGGAAGAACTCCAAAGATGATATCAATATGAGGAGTGCATTCATCCATATCCTATCTGATGCGCTCTCTTCGGTGGGAGTAATCATTGGTGGGTGGCTGATCATTCAATACAATTGGTATATTATTGACACTATCCTCACTTTGTTTATCGGGTCTTATATTCTATGGCATTGCTATCATATGCTACGGGAAACCATAGATATTCTTATGGAGGCTAAACCCGAAAATATTAATATCGATGAGTTGAAACTGGAAATGGCAGGTGTAGATAAAGTGTGTGATGTACATCATATCCATGTATGGCGTCTTGATGAACACAGCACACTGTTAGAAAGCCATATTGTGATAGAAAAAGAAGACCTTGATGAAATGGAGACTATAAAGTCATCTATCAAGAAATTACTTCATGATAAGTTTGAGATCTACCATAGTACACTGGAATTCGAGTTCGAGCCTTGTAACGATCATAAGCACGAAGTTGCTCATCAGCATTAGAGGTGCTTTATAGATCTCATTCTACAGAAAAATCCTGATTGAATGGATTGGCCTCCGGTACTGTGATCTGAACAAGTCCATAGTTTGCTGCCTGGTGACATTGGTTACAAGTCTGTATCATCGTTTGATAATTTTCTTCGAACATATTTCGATCTTTTGCATCTATAGCGGCTTCAATTTGTTCGATCTGAGGTGGCAACATACTTTCAAGTAACCCGCTTACATCCACATCATCATCCATATGATTTCCATCAACGATAGTTTCTGTAAGTTCTTCGATCTCATGAGCGTAGATATCGGCCAGCCCCCAGTTTTCTTCTATACCTGCAAAATATAACTTAACACTATAACGCTGCATGAAAGACATGTGATAGATCAAGGGAACGGCATCCATATAGTGCTCATCAGTATCCATACGGCCCCTCTGCTGATGGTTGGGTTGGCATGCAATTCCGATAAAAATTAAAGAAGTGATGAGCAATACAGAACCGACTTTAAATGAATTTTTCATGAGGGATAAATATGAATTGATTACTTGTTCTAACAATGCCTAAGTTATTTCCTAACCTAGATACATTCAAATCATGAAAAAATTAATATTTCTACTCCTTCCGGTACTTTTATTTAGCTGTAACAGCGGTCCTGATGTGATCGATGATCTGAGCGGTACATCTTTTCAATTGCTTGATCAGGATAGTACAGCAGTTACTTTCCCGGATGATTTTGAAGGTGAATTTATAGTGATGGGATTCATTTATACCAACTGTCCGGACATCTGTTCACTGATCACACAAAACCTGGTACGAATTCAAAAAGAGATGAATTATCCGGATGACGTGCATTTTATAGCGGCAACTTTTGATCCTGAAAGAGATACTCCATCCACGTTGAAAAAATATGGGGAAGCTTTTGGGGTAGACGAGAATTTCACATTTTTAACAGGCGATTCGACAGAAGTTTTTGCTTTGATGGATAGCGCAAGAGTCCGAAGCCAGATCTCGATGAGAGACACAACAGATGATGGACGTGAATTATATTTTATAAATCATTCTGACAAGATAATGGTGCTTGACAAGCAATCACGCATCGTATTCGAATATGGGGGAAGTCAGCCTATGATACCATCATTAGTCAAAGAAGACCTCAATAAAATACGATGAGATATCTAACGCACTTTTTTACAGCTTTAATACTATTGGTAACGATCTCTTGTGGGGCAGAAAAAGAACAGGTGATGGAAGAGGAAGTGGTAGAAGAACGGGTTCGTCCGGCCGCTTCCGGTGGGACAAGTGCTGCTTATTTTAGCTATTCCAATAATCTAAATAAGCCTGATACGCTGATCTCAGTTAACAGCTTGATTGCAAGGGAAACGCAGGTACATGAGAGTTATGAAACAGAAGATGGTATGATGGGAATGAGAGAGCAAAAGGAAGTGATCATTCCTTCAGGAGGAAGTGTGGTTTTTAAACAAGGAGGGCTACATGTGATGATGATGGATCTTCGTGAAGACCTGAGTGCAGGTGATTCTGTTCGTATAGAGCTTGAACTGAAGCTGGCAGGTAAGGTATCAACAGTATTGCAGGTTAAGCCATAAGGACAAAATAAAAAAGGCTTCCGGTTTCCCGAAAGCCTTTTATCACTTAACATTCAGTTTACTGAATAGTAAACTGAACCATTACTACATTATCCATGGCATCGGATACGGGAGGGTCATCTGACCCCTGTGATCCATCAAAGTCGTAAGAACCGATGGTTCCGTTATCGATATGAAGCATGGCCCAAACTTTATCTCCTGTCTCAAGCGTTTCGCCTTCGTCCAGGGTGATTACCAAGTCATCATTTTGACCGAGGTATACTTGTCCATGTCCAATACTCGCCGGTACAACGGGAGCATCGCTGCCGTTATCCCTGTGCAGAACCACAAAACCGATCTGTTCCGTCATGGTTTCAGAAATAGTAAGGGTGTTATCTTGAACAGACTGATCTTCGGCTACAACCGAAGGTGTTGTAGAACCATTGACAATGATGTTTGTTATAAGGATACCATTAGCAGTAACTACCGGTTGATCGTGAGGGCCAACACCGTCAAATTCATAGCTGCCTTTCTCACCGGTGTCAAAGTGAACCATAGGCCACAGTTGTTCTCCGTCTTCCACTACTTCGCCATCGTTGAAGGTGATCTGAACATCAGTATTCATTCCGGCTTCAATTGGAGCTTTTCCAATGATCTCTGGAACTTGGGGACCGTCATTACTCTCGTTCGAACGGTGTACCACCACCCATCCGTCAGTGTCAGATTCCACATCAACCATAATAGAATTGTTTATAACGGTTTGATCATTGGCCGTAAGGCTTGAAGTATTTTCAAGAACGGTAAATGATTCCAGAACAATATCTCCTTCAAAAAATACCGGTTGGTCTAAACCGTTGGCCCCGTCAAATTCATAGGCGCCGATCTCACCGGTATCATAGTGTAGCATTGGGAACAAGTTGTCGCCTGCTTCTGCAGTTTCACCATCGTTAAGGATGATCTCAACGTCTTCATTCATGCCTGCGCTTACAGCAGTTTTACCAATAATTTCAGGAATTTGCGGTCCATCGTTAGTAGCATTTGGTCCGTGAATCACGATCCATCCGTCTTCAGCAGCATTTACAGAAACGGTAAATATATTTCCCTGGTTAACCTGATCTGCTGCAGTAATAGAAGGATCGGTTTGGCTGATCATAAATGAACTCATGACGATCTCTTCGTTGAAAGTGACAGGAAGGTCGAGCCCGTTTTCGCCGTCAAATTCATACTCACCGATTGTTCCGGTGTCTTCATGAAGCATGGCCCACAAGGTTTCATCGTTGGCGACTCCTTCTTCAAGCTGAATACTTACGTTTGAATTCGCTCCCATTTCAACAGAAGCCTTACCGATGATCTCGGGAACTTGAGGACCATCATTACTTTCGTTGGAACGGTGAATAACGATCCAGCCATCTACAGGGGAGTCAACTTCAGATATCACGACCTGATTCCCGTTCATTGTGCCTTGAGTATTGGCCTCAACGGATGGAATGTCTTCCTCTTCGATGTTCTCACCGGAGGAATTATTATCGTTACTGCATGCGGCTAAGGTAAAAAGGGAAGCCACAATAAGAATGAATAGTTTATTTGTTAGTTTCATATTTAAAGTGTTTTGTTTGATTTTATTTGCTAGTCACTTTTGAATACGAAAGCTTTCGGAAGGCAGATTGGAATGAATTCTCTTAATGAGAATCATGGTTCATGTATCTTGAAAGAATAGGGCACAAAAAAATGAGGAAAGACTGAATATTGTATACTGATAATAAAAGAATGAGTCGTACGGCCGAATCCTATAACAAGCAGGCAAAAATGTATGAGGAAAAGTGGGAGAACTATTTATCTCATACACATCATAAAATGCTGGTTAACTTTAGCTCAGACTCAGAGCATAGAATATTGGATGTAAGTGCAGGGACGGGTTTATTGGCACAGCATCTGCTTGAAGAAGACAATGCTTTTTCTGAACTGGTATTGAATGATATTTCTGAAGAAATGCTAAGTATGGCAAAAAGCCGATTTAGTGAGAATGAAACTGTTTCTTTCACTGAATTTCCTGTAGAAAGACTTGGGTTTGAAGAGCATAGCTTTGACACTGTTATTTCAATGAGTGCCTTTCATAATTATACGGATCAGGAAGCGGCGCTATCGGAAATTTACAGGGTATTAAAGCCCGGAGGAAGTTTCTATATCCTGGACTGGAATAAAAAGGGAGTTTTTCGATTCATCAATATGTTCATCAATGTTGTTACTGGAGAGGTTATCCGAACAAGTAGTGCTGATGATGTAAAAAAGATGCTGAAGACCTCTTCGTTTAAAGTATATAGAAGTGAAAAGTGGAAATATAATTATTGGAATTTTTTCCTGATCAAGGCAAAAAAATAAAAGCCCGAAATGAGAAAACTCATCCGGGCTTCTGAAAAATAAGAATATATAGAGAAGTTACTCTTCGTCCTTATCAGGTGGATTGCCTAATTCGATCTCCTCTTCAACATAACCGCCGCGGGTAGAAAGGATCTTCACAGTTCCCCGTGCTCCTTCAATACCGTTCAGCTCAACTTCGAAGACGACTTCCTGTGACTCTCCGGCATCCGTATAACCGGCGCGAATTGTTTTGTCATATAATTCTGGAGTAATGATCTTAAGTTTGGCATCTTCATGTCCTTTGGTAAGCTCAGAATCAAAATCGAGCAGAACCCGGTCTTCCCGAACTATTTTAACCAATTGAGCCTGCTTCAAAGCAACCGGTAAGTTTCCGGTGTTTGTCCAGCTCACAGAGATTCTATAGATATTGTCTTCGGATCGTTCAACGTTTACCTCATCAAGAGTAATTTGAGGTAGTTCTTTTGCCATCATCAGATTGAATAAGGCTTGTTTCTCAGCCCAGCGTTCAAGTTGCCAAGGTGGCCCGTTCTGGCTAAAGAATTTGGGATGGAACCCACCGATCTCAACTTCACCAAGTTCGGGATGGTCAAATTTAGTCCATGGCTTAAAACCTCGGCCTTCATTTTCCCGAAGATCCCATTGCAAGGCATCATAGTCATCATAAATGCCATCGTTATTATAGTCCTCCATCGCACCGTTATTCCAGAGCTCATCACCATACCAGATGGAGCCGAAATAGAAATATCCGAAATCAGGGCCGTGACCAAAAAGAGGGCTTGGTCTGGAAGGATCTCCTGTAACACGATTGGTAGGGTAGCGGGTCATGTAGGTTTCATAAACATCACCGGCCCAAGGGTACTCGGTGATTTCCAGCCCAAGACGATCATATTTTTCGTACAAAGCGAGGTCATCCGGGTACATGCGTTCTTCACTTTTTGAAGTAGATGGCGGGCGCAAGTGCATCGGGACGCGGGTATCCATAGAGTTTACAACAGATATATTGGGATGAGTAAGCATCCACATTACAACAGACCTTGATTCGGGTTCGCTTAGCGGGTAATCACCTGCGCCATACTGAGTATAGCCACGTCCGGTAAGCTCACGGCCAACGTCAGGTCGCCAGTTTTCGGCATAATTTCGGTGCAGGTCTAACCCACCAACTCCATCTTCATTTATATCACCATCACCATCATTGTCTATGCCTTCAGAGTAAACAAACCAATTCCCTTTTCCGGCAAGTACTCGCTTCATTAAGCGTCCTTCAGGGTCTCTTGGATCAATGATGTAATTAGCCTCATCCATTTCATCGGGGCCTGCTTTCCTGCGTATGGAATAAATTACACCATCACCGTCTAGGTCTTCGGAAGAATCTTCATCTAAAAGACCATCCCTGTCATTGTCGTGTGGCCTGACCGAGCTACGATTTGCCTGTGCGGTATGAAGATAAAGGTTTGATCCGTCCGGGTTATTTTGAGGACGAAGGTAGATGGCTTTCGTATCAATTAATTCGGTGATCTCCGGGTCTTTTCCGTAGTTTTCAAGCAGGTGCTTAGTCAGCCATAAAATGGATTCACTACTGGTGATCTCTCCGCTGTGACGACCTCCTTCAAAATAAGCGGCAGGTTTGTCAGTATGCTCCCCTGTTTCTTTATTAGTGATGGTCATTTGCAAAATAGGTCTGCCTTCAAAACTTTTAGCAACCTCATAGAGATCCACAATATCGGGATATTTTTCCGCCCATCTCTCATACCATTCATACATTACATTCACGGTATGGTAAGTGTCAAAAGTTAGCTCATCTCCGGCTTTGTACTCAACTTCCGGAAATCGGTGCTGTTCAAAAAAACTAATCCCGTGCCGCTCACCGCCAACAGTATACATAGTTGTATCCGATTCCGGCCAGTCTGGAGTATTAAGAGGTGTGTAATTTTGTGCAACAGCTTGGCCTATTAAAGCGAAGGCCAAAAGCAATGGTAGCCCAATTTTTTTCATATCAAATAAGGTTGGTTAAATGTTCAATAATATCATGCAATGTAATGTATTCATTGCAAAAATTTTGAACGATATGAAAGGCTGCCTATATGGAGGCTAAAGAAATGTTCTTCCTACAGATATTCTACTACTGCGGTTATTGAACCCTTGTAGTTGCCATTAAAGAGTTGGCCGTTTTTAACCTTTCCGTTAACTGAGATGTGGAGTTGACCTGATTCTGTGCTTTCCTTTTCCAGGTCAAAGGACTCAAACACTATAACTTGGCCAAGTTCATTTTTAATAACAGACTCCTCTTGAATGTGCACGTTTATATCAGTGCCGGGGGAGGAAACCAAAGAAAATGAACCTGCATTTATTTCTTTGCTTAAGTTTTCCGAGTTCAGGTCGATAACAGCACTTTCCGTAAAGGTAAATCCTGCTCCGCTTACGATCTCAACCTTTGCTTGCATAACCGCAGTTACTTGAGCGTTTGCCTGAAAACAAAAGCCGATAACTAAAAGGATTAAAACGGGAAGTATTTTAGTTCTCATGTGAGCTCTCTTTTTTTTTAACTCATCTCCAAAATATTAAAATTAATTAATATTAAAAAATTTTAATATTTTGAATAACGCAAAATACTATCTCTCTATTATGAAAAAGGCCATTTATAGCTTATGGAATCTGTTTTTTACTTTTATTAGAAATTAGGTCTTTCTAATAATTAAGGAGCGATTGTCCTAAAAACTCTTAAAATAAGGTATGAAAACTTGTAAAAGTCGAGAATCAGATCCTGAAAAATCGCTTCAGTTTTATTCTCTTAGCTTTTTTGGTAAGGAGGGATAGAGTTTCTTTGTCCAGTCCGGCTTCAGCTGGATCAACCTGAATTTCTTTTAAAGATTCTTCAGGGTTGAGAACACCGAGATGCTTAATGAACGTATTAAGGTGAGAACGCAAATATTTCTTACGGTTATTATCGAGTATATCTATAATGTCTGGCCAGTTTTCTGGTTTTACTGAACATTCAATTCCTAAACCAATTGCATCCGCATCGTCTGGACTATTTAAACAGATCTCAAGCTGAAGTTCAAGGCTCTTAGGGAGCGGTTCCGGTCGAAGTAACTTTGTGCCTTTATGTTCTTTAAATCCCTTTGGGAAAAAGCTTTTCCAAAGCTCACCGGTGGTAGGGTCATGATAAAAGACTTCGAATGTATCCATGTTCTTTCGAACAGGCACCATGTCATTTATTCGCTCGAGTTGTCTCTTGTTATTAAGGATATACATAAATAATGGGGTCTTGTAATATGTACTGAAAGCCGTTATAAAAGTTCCGTACTATAACCTTTCGGTAGATGATGTTTAATGTTAAGGAATTTTAACATTAAAACGAGAGAGATTTTTATCTTTCTTAAGCTTGTGTAAAACTTGGTATTCAAAGCTGATCAGCTATTGTAGAAATAAAACTTCTACCAATTAAAATTACTTAGCATAAAAAAAGGGACGTTATCAATAACGTCCCTTTAATAGTATTGTCGGGGCGACAAGATTTGAACTTGCGACCTCTCGACCCCCAGCCGAGCGCTCTACCTAGCTGAGCCACGCCCCGTTCAATAGGCCATGAAGATACGCATCATTACAAGCAAAACTCAATCATTTCTTTGTCTGGCACAACTCAACTAACACTCCATGATTATCTTTAGGATGTACAAAGGCTACCAGTTTATTGTCGGCCCCATCTTTAGGTTTATCATTCAAAACAGTAAAACCTTCTTCTCTTAGCCGATCTAATTCTGAGTGTATGTCATCTACTTCAAATGCAACGTGATGGAGTCCTTCACCTTTTTTAGCCACATATTTGGCGATTACGGAATCAGTTGAAGTTGGTCCCAATAGCTCAACTTTTGATTCTCCGGCTTCAAAGAAAACAGTTTCCACTTTTTCGCTTTCAACAACTTCGGTTTTAGTAGGAGATGCGTTTAAGATCTTTGAGTAAGTTTCGGTAGCGGCTTTTATGTCTTTAACCGCAATGCCAATGTGATCAATGTGCATAAAAAAATTAATTAAGAATTAACTTGATTAGTGAAGCCAGGGCTCTGGCTTGCAGAGTAAGAAAGGTATAAATAATTCCGAAGTAATAGATACTAAATAGATATCCTTTTGATAACAAGATCTATCTATTAATAGGTTGGATTCCTTTTGAGTTCTTTACCATCTTAAGAGGGTATTGGTTATTATGGGTGCAACTCTACGTTTTATATTAACAGCTACTGATCCTTATGAAACATCATCGACTAAAGTCAGGTCAAAAATATCCTTATTGGCTTAAGACAACCCTTATATTAGTAGGGCTGAGCCTCCTTGTCGTGGTCTTGATCTATGGAAAATTTATACTGATGCCACTGGCATTTTCTGCTTTCTTTGCCATGCTTCTGAACCCTCTCGTTAAAGTTTTCGAAAAAATGAAAATGGGCAGGGCACTTAGTATTATTCTTACACTACTGGTTATAGTAATTTGTGTTGCAGGTGTTTTATCACTGATCTCTGCTCAGTTCATACAGTTTACTGAACGAATCCCCGAAGTTACTGAAAAGCTCAAATCAGTCTCGAATGATGCCATTATATTGTTGGAAGAAACGGTTGGAATTTCACAGGAAGAACAAAGCCAATATTTACAACAAGGCATTAATAACCTGATCGATAAAAGTGGAGATTTTGCGAGTTCATTGGTTAGTGCTACTACCAATGCTTTTACTGTAATGACACTCATGCCTATCTTTATCTTTTTCATGCTCTACTATCAGGAAATGTTCAGGACATTCTTTCAGAAATTATTTGAAGTAAAAGGAACAGATTCAAAAGTAGATAAACTGCTTGACCGCATACAGGAAGTAACTCAAAATTATCTGGTAGGCATGTTAACAGTGATCGGTATACTGGCTGTCCTGAATACAACCGGATTGTTGATCGTGGGATTGGATCACGCTTTATTCTTTGGTGTCTTTGCATCATTACTGGCGATAATCCCATACATCGGAATTATCATTGGCGCATTGCCCCCACTCTTGTTTGCTTTGTTATTAACTGATTCATTGCTTACTCCTGTCTTTGTGATCGTTGTATTTGCAACGGTACAATTCTTGGAAGGAAATTTTATCACGCCAAGAATAGTTGGTTCTAAGGTATCTATTAACCCATTTATAGCAATGGTAGCGCTGATCATTGGTGGAGAGTTATGGGGTATCTCGGGAATGATTTTGTTCGTACCGTTGATTGGTATCTTAAAAGTAGTCTTTGACCAAATACCTGAAATGAAACCCTATGGATATTTATTAGGAAACAGTGTGAAATACCATGAATAAAGTCCAAATATTTCTAATATCCGGATTCATACTTTTGAACCTGATGGCATGTACGGATACCACAGATTCAGAGCGCGAACATTATTATTTAAAGGGATATGATCAGTTGGTATTCAAAGATAGTTTAGGTAATCCCGTACCTCCTTCACAGTATATAAATAGTACAACCCGCACCAATGGATTTAGAAGTTATGAAATTCGAGATACGAGTTTAACCCTTGTCCACAGGCGCTCAGGGGAGCCTTACTCCGGGTATATTCGCACGTTCCACAGAAATACCTATAACCTTCAGGGGGAGTATGAGGACGGTAAAATTTTCAGGTTACGGTACTGGCATCCAAACAGAACTCTTGGAATGGATACGGATTTTAAAACCAAAGAGACCCAACTTTGGGATTCGTCAGGAATGTTGGTTGCATCCATCTCTCCCGAAGAAACCTATTATTACTTTCAAGGGACTCAGCGGATAAAAGAGATCAGGAGGGATACCATTCAAAGTTATTTTGATATGCAGGGGAACCTGACCCGCTATACAATTTTTACAGATACGACCATCACATTTTATTATCCGGATGGTCAGCCGCGCTTAAAGCTTCCATATAAAGAAGGTGGATCCCGTGACGGAACTGCAAGACGCTGGCATGCAAACGGTCAACTTCAGGCCATCGGGGAATACAAAGACGGACAACAACATGGAACATGGATCGAATACGATAGTCTGGGTAATGAGATAAACAGAGAAGTATTTGAACCTTAAATATCTTTTGGGAAGAATAGATCCCGAACATGAGTGTAATTTGCTGCCATGCGCCCTATTGGGTCATATTTTTCGTAATTCACTTTGTCGTTTTCTAAATACACTTCATCTTTGATGTGATAACAAACCAACTCTCCGATCACCTGGTTGAAGTCACCCAATTCCATGACCTGTTTCAGTTCACATTCCATATTGATGACAGCTTCTTCAACGCGGGGTGCTTTAACCAGATTACTTGGAACAGGGGTTAATCCTGTTTTTTCAAACTCACTCACTTCCTTTGGAAAGATCAGGCTGGATTTATGCATTTGATCGGCTAAGGATGCCGAAACCATATTGATGACAAAACCTCCGGTTTCTTTGATGTTGGCAAGGGTATCCTTATCTCCGTCTTTACCAACTTTGGCGCCCAGTCCAATGGAAATAATAAACATGATCGGGTCATGTGAAATGACCTGGAAATAACTGTACGGAGCAAGATTGGGGATTCCACTTTTCCCGATAGATGAAACCCAGGCAATAGGACGTGGAACCACAGTGCCTTTTACTAATTTTGCTACTTGCCGATGTGGAAAGTCAGATTTTTCTATGATCACAATAGCCAAAGTTTAGAATTAAAAGATCAGTGCCAAATGTAGCTAATTTTGGAAATCTTGCATAATAAAGGCAGAGATGAAGAGCTATCGTGCATCGAAAAAAGCTTTGACCTCATCTGCACTTTTAGCATTCAAAACCCGGTCTTTCCCATACTTCCCTTTGCGTGCTATCCGAACACCAAAAGGAATGTCATCAATACCCTCAATAGTATGAGCATCCGGGTTAACGGAGGTCATCATTCCAACCTCACGGGCCTTGTTCCCGAACCTCCAGTCAATATCAAGTCTGTGTGGATTGGCATTGATCTCAATAGCGGTATTGTGCTCGGCCGCCAAAGCAACCAGTTCATTAAGGTCCAGGTCACTGCCGTTTCGCTTAAGAAGTAATCGCCCGGTTGGGTGTCCTAAAATACGAGTGTAAGGATTTTTGATCGCATTACTCATTCGTTCCATCATTTGTTCACGAGGCATATTCAGCGATTGATGCACACTGGCGATCACAAAATCAAAACCTTCCAGGATCTCATCTTCATAATCCAGGGAACCATCGGCAAGAATATCTGATTCGATGCCTTTAAAGATCACGAAATCTTTACCTGCTTCTTTGAATTCTTCATTCAGCTGATCGATCTCCTCCCATTGTTGTTTGATCTCATCTACTGAAAGCCCACCTGCATAAGCGGCTGTTTTGGAATGATCGGTAAGTCCCAGATATTCATATCCACGTTCCATGCATGCTTCAGCCATTTCCCGGATGGAATACTTACCGTCACTCCAGGTACTATGGGCGTGAATGACACCGCGGATGTCTTCATCCGTGACCAGATCAAATTTTTTCTGTTCTTCGTAGATCTCAAATTCACCACGATCTTCCCGCAGTTCCGGAGGAACAAAATGGAGGTCTAATTTTTCGTAGATATCAGTCTCACTGGAAAACTCAATCGGCTGATCAAAATCGGTATCACCTTCATCATTCAGCTTAAAAAGGCCGTATTCGTTCAAGCTCATCCCACGATCTCTGGCTCTTTGCCTAAGTACGATGTTGTGTTCCTTGCTTCCTGTGAAATACATCAGTGCCGCTGAAAATTCTTTAGGTGATACAATTCTAAGGTCAACCTGTCGTCCTTCTTTGGTACGAACGGAACTTTTGGTATCTCCACGGCCCAATATATC
This sequence comes from Gracilimonas halophila, assembly GCF_042684365.1. Classification (NCBI taxonomy): domain Bacteria; kingdom Pseudomonadati; phylum Balneolota; class Balneolia; order Balneolales; family Balneolaceae; genus Gracilimonas; species Gracilimonas halophila. The sequence continues at coordinate 64,053 of NZ_JBHULI010000003.1, forward strand.
CGTAACCCGCTCATGATTCACAAATACATCAAATAGACCTTCTATATGCTTCTCTTCTGCAGCGATAAGAATATCAACATCACCAATAGTTTCGAGCGCGCGGCGGTATGAACCGGCAACTTCTATCTTTTGAACGCCTTCCAGACCTTTAAGACTTTCATAAATGGCCGTTGCAATTTCCTGAGCCTGATCAAGCCGGCAGCGTTCATCAAACTTCTCCATCCACTCTATGGATTTCATGATCTTATCAGCTGACTTCTGTCCCAACCCTGAAAGTCCTGCTACGGAGCCATCTTCAATTTTCTCTTTCAATTCCCCGATGGTACTGATGCCTAATTCCTTGTGAATTTTATAGGCATTTTTTGGACCCAGTCCTGAGATATTCAGCCATTCGATCAATCCTTCCGGAACTTTCTCTTTGAAGGCTTCCAGTACGGGCATTTCCCCGGTTTCCTCCAGCGCATAGATATCTTCTGCGATTGATTTCCCAACTCCTTTGATATCAGTAAGCGTTTTATTCTGAATATGATCGTCTATGTTTTCCTGAAGTCCCTCGATAGTTTGGGCAGCCTTATCAAAGGCGATCACTTTAAACCGGTTCTCACCAGCAAGTTGCATAAGCTGGGAAACTTCTCTAAGCAGATCAGCAATTTGGTTGTTGGTATAGGGCATAAGTAATTCTGAATTGGGAAATTATAAATGTTGAGTTCAGGTGCGAGGTGTTAGGTTTTAGGTGTTAGTGCCTTTTCTAAAACCTAACACCTCACACCTATCTAAATGCATCTTCGATGTGATTAAATTCCGGGGCCTCGTTATTTTTTTGAATGATCCCGACGATATCAAAACGCATAGGCGAGCCTTCCATCTTGCGCTCATACATCCAGGCTTCAGCTGCTTTGAACACGTTTTTCACTTTGTCTTCGGTAACGTACTCCATAGGATGACCGTACTTTGTAGATGAGCGCATCTTAACTTCAACGAAAACGATAGCGGTATCATCATAAGCAACGATATCTACTTCAGCGCGCTCAAAGAAATAATTTCGCTCTAATATTCTCCAGCCTTTTGATTCCAGGTAAGCGCAAGCTAGTTCCTCACCTTCGTTTCCAATTTTGCGATGCGATCTTTTAGTCATCCTCTTTTTTTGATCCGGTCAATGATTCTTTTACTTCTACTAACTTTACGAGCTGTTTCAGAAATTTTAAATTCTTTTTGTTGATATAAGGCAGTAAGGCTCCGGTAAATCGCTCAAACATTTCGAGAAACTCCATGTAATTCTCGATTCGTACCTTGAACTCTTTACTTTCTTCATCATTGAGCCCACCTGCTTCAAGAGTTTCTATACATTTCTGAAGGTTTTCACGAATCGGGGCGATCTCGCGCTGCTGACGCTCACGAATGATGGTCGATACAATTTTCCATACATCGGTTTCAGCAGAGTAATAATCTTTCCTGTCTCCCGGGAAACTCTCCTTGTGAATCAATTCCCAATCAAGGAGCCTGCGAAGATTCATGTTGGCATTACCACGGCTGATATCCAGCGTATCCATGATGGTGTCAGTGTCCAGCGGATTAGATTCGGCGTATAGCAATGCATGTATTTGAGACATGGTTTTATTGATGCCCCATGCGGATGCCATTTCACCCCAAAGTAGGACAAATTGGTCTAGCGCTTCCTGATATGCCTGACTGTGATCCATAGACAAGGGTTATTCGTTAATCGTGCCTTGAAAGATACGAATAACGATTAACCATTAACGAGTTACGATTTTACGTCCTTAGTGACATCTGGTTTTGGTGTCTCAGCTTTACTCTCATTGCTTCCGTTATCAGAAGTTTCAGCAGGAGGTGTTGAAGCTGACTTTCGTCCGCCATCTTTGTAATCAGTCACGTACCAGCCTTCTCCTTTATACACGACTCCGCTTCCACCGGAAATGATCCGCTTAACTTTCTGTCCTGTGGTTGGACAGGTTATCAGGGCATCTTCACTCATTTTTTGTACGATCTCAAAAGTGGTTCCGTCTTCTCTTTTATACTCGTATGTGGGCATTTCGGAAATGTTAAATTAGTTAATGATGAATGTTAAATGACTGATACAAATTTTGTGCCATTTATGGGTTTTCAAGACAAACTTTCCAACCCTTCTTTGAGTCGCTTCATTGCTTCTTCAAGGTCAGTCATTGAAGCAGCATAACTCAAACGTATACCGTTTGGTTCACCAAACGCATCACCGGGAACGAGGGCCAGACCGAATTCATCCAGAAGATACAGGCAGAGATCGGTAGAAGAACCAATGGGGGTACCTTCCGGTTTTTTTGTACCGATATAATGTGAAATATCAGGGAACACATAGAATGCACCACCGGGAGTAAAACAACTTACACCTTCAATGGCATTTAAGGCCTCCACCAAATAGTCACGACGTTTCTTAAACTGCTCACGCATCGATTTTACTTCATCAAGGGTGCCTTTGTAGGCAGCTTCTCCGGCTTTCTGGGAAATGGATGAAGGGGCAGAGGTCTCCTGGCTTTGGATCTTTGAAACAGCACTAACTATATCATTGTGAGCAGCAAGGTAGCCCAATCGCCAGCCGGTCATCGCAAATCCTTTTGAGAATCCATTGATCACCACCACACGATCTTTCAAATCGGGGGCTACATTCAAAATGCTCACATGTTCTTCTTCAAAAACGATGTATTCATAAATTTCATCAGAGATCACATATATATCGGGGTATTTTCTTAGTACTTCAGCTAGGCCTTCAAGTTCTTCAGCAGAATACTGAGCTCCGGTAGGGTTAGAAGGAGAGCAAAGGATCAACGCTTTGGTCTTTTCTGTGATGGCTTCTTCCAACTGAGCAGGAGTCAGTTTAAAATTATTCTCAAAGGAAGTTCGGACCGTTACCGATCTTCCTTCCGCCAGCCGAACCATTTCAGGATAAGAAACCCAGTATGGCGCCGGGATAATGACTTCATCACCGGGATCAACTAAGGCCAGAATACTAAATCCAACGGACTGCTTGGCCCCATTAGAGCAGATGATCTGTGAAGGGTCATATTCAAAATTATTATCTCGTTTCAGCTTTGCACAAATAGCCTCCCGCAATTCAGGAGTTCCCGGATTCATGGTGTAGCCGTGAAAACCATCTTCTATGGCTTTAATAGCGGCATCACAGATATGTTTTGGAGTTTTAAAATCGGGCTCTCCGGCGCTTAGGGAAACGATCGATTTTCCCTGACGCTTTAGTTCCTTTGCACGTCCGGTTACTTTAAGGGTTGCTGACGGCTGTAAATTTTGTGCTCGTTTTGAGATCATAATGACTAAAATAGTAGTGATAAAAGTGAGTAATAAAAGCGAATGGAATATAAAGGGCTTACACTAAGAAAAATAGGATCATGCTATTTGTCTTTAAACTTTTCAGTTAAAGCTTTTGCCACAATATCAGGAACAAATGAACTAAGGTCACCATCCCAGTAAGCAACTTCTTTAACGATGGAAGCAGAGATAAAAGTGAATTCTTCATCAGGCATCAGGAAGATGGTGTCAACCTCAGGTGCCAGCCGTTTGTTGGTGAGAGCCATCCTGAATTCATATTCAAAATCAGAAATTTGACGTACTCCACGCACTAAGGTATCTGCATTCATGTCCTGTGCGTGGTCAACCAGCAAACCGGTAAATTGATTTACCTCGACATTCTTAGCCCATTCCTTGTCTTTGATGCACTCCTTAATAAGCTCAACCCGCTCATCCCCGGAAAAAACGGCATCCTTTTTATTATTTACAGCAACGGTTACAATAACAGTTTCAAAAAGGTTTGTAGCTCTTTCTAGAATATCGAGATGTCCATTGGTGATGGGGTCAAATGATCCGGGATAAAGGGCAATGGTTTTCATAGGAGTGAATTTATTCTGATTCTGAATCTACCGGATGCTTCTCAAAGATGCTAACAATGGTTCGCCCGTAAGCTTTTGAAAAAGTACAGTGCGGATGATCGGTAAAATCTTTGTATTTGTCGTGTTCCAGCATCAGCCACCCTTCATCAGTAAGCCAGTTTTCAGACAGGATCTGTTCGATCATTTCATCCATGAAGGGGTAATCATAGGGAGGGTCACAAAAAATAAAATGGTGAGGGGTAGCCATTCCATTCAAAAATCGTTGTACATCGGAACAGACGATACGCATTTGGTCAGCAATGTTAAATTGAGCTGCTGTTTTCTCAATTTGCTTTACATTGTCAGCATCGATCTCCACAGCAGTAACATGCTTTGCTCCCCGTGAAATAGCTTCGAACCCTAAATTCCCTGATCCTGCAAACAGATCAAGAATAATGGTCCCTTCCATGAAAACACGGGCCTCAATGAGGTTAAAGATGCTTTCCTTGGTTCGATCGGTAGTGGGGCGTACTTCCAGTCCTTTAGGGATGTTGAAGTGTCGCCCTTTTAATTTTCCGGTAATTATCCGCATGGCGGAATGATTAGATTTTAAGGGTTAAATGTTAAATAAGATTTCACCCTTAATTTAACATTTATAACGGAGCATTTAACATTTCAAATTAAAAATCGAGGCTGAGTAGAATTGCGGGAAAAGCAGCAGCAAGATCGAATCCATAGGTTTCTTCTTCTGCTTTTACGCCAATATTTTTCAGGGAATTTAATTTTGTGATCTCAGCTGAGTCATCCCAAAACCCCTGAAGTGCCTGTTCAACATCGTAACACTGATGCCCAAAAAGATAAATAGTCTCATGAAGTCCTCGCAGCCAGCTTGAGTTCTTAGCATGTTGCAACCAATGGTAAGGAAGGTCTTCAGCTTGATCGAATGTGATATATGTAGCGGCTCTGAACTTTCCGAGCAAAAAAGAGGTGATGGAAAGTACGTTCTCATGACATCCAATCATCAAAAAAGAACCGCCGGGTTTTGCGAATGAAGACCATTTTTGAGCAATCTCAAAATCACTGTTGAAGTCGGTTGTTGCAACTTGAGTGGTTAACTCATCAAAACCTGCCATCAGATTTCGTCTGCGTACAGACAGAAATTTATATTCATTGTTATGAAGCGTATGCCAGGTGGGTTCCATATGTTCTCGATCAACGCCTTTCATCAGGATGGCAAGGTGATCTTCCCGTTCGTCGGCATTGTCATAAACTACTTTTGGGAAAACCGTCCAGCATTCATGAGCAGGGTGTGTTAAGGCGCGAACCGATTTTATGTTATGATCAGTACGGAATCGGTCGAAAGTAGAAAGGATGTGAGGAAAGTGATCTTCATGCTGTCTGGTAATGGCGTTTATGACATCAAAATTGAAGTCAAAAGAGCCAATACGAAAAAGGTGCTTGTCTTTTTCCGGATCATTGATCGAGTAGAAAAGGCGATCCGAGAAAAAACAAACACCTAAATTTGCAGAAGCGTCACCCATTAATTCCAGTTTGGTGCATTACGCATCGTAGTTCGTTCCAAACTACCAATGGAGTCATCACTTCCCGGGTCTTCAAGTAAATAGATCTGAGGACGCAGGGTGTCATTCAGAGTGTACTCGAACCTTGGGAAAGGCGGGCGTGGAGAATATACCAACGAATCCGGGTTGAATACATCAAATGTAGTACCGAAGAGGCTGTCGCCCATTGCGATCATCAAAGAATCTGTTTTGAGGAAATTCACAAGACTGTCTAACCCACCTTCAGTTGGAGGGAAGGTATCTTTACGGGTTTGGTATTGAATGAGGGCATCTTTAGCGTCAACCAATCGTTGCCGCACTTTTTCAGTCATAGCTTCTCGCTCTTTAACTTCTTGGTAAGGAGTTACAAGCGAATCATAAAGCCAGTAAGAAAGTCCTAAGATTACGATACCAAGTACTATTGTCAGAATTTTATTACGCGAATCAATATCCATGTGAAAAGCAAGTATGTTAAGTAATTAAGTTTAATTCCTAAGAAAATTTAGAGAAAGAAAATACACGCACACCCATAGATATGCAACTTTCTAGACTATTCTTAAAATATGAATTTATAATAGTTATTAAGCTTTTATTTTTAGCAGTCAAATTTAACCTAAAATACATCTTTTTTGAATCGGCAAATACTTCGTCTGGCAATACCAAATATTATAAGTAATCTTTCGGTTCCGTTACTTGGAGCGGTAGATACTGCTGTTGTAGGGCGACTTGAGCACGTTTATTATCTGGGAGCAATAGCGGTAGGAAGTATCATATTTGACTTTATCTTTTGGGGGTTCGGCTTCCTGAGAATGGGAACTACAGGAATGGTGGCTCAAGCTTATGGAGCACAAGAGGAGCGAAAAACCCGAATCATACTGTTTCGGGTTCTATTGGTAGCTGCCATAAGCAGTGCTTTTATTTTACTCATCCAATACCCGCTTATTGAAGCTTCACTTTTTCTGGTAAATGCCTCCCCTGAAGTAGAAGAATATACGCGCTTGTATTATCACATCCGCATTTTTGCAGCACCGGCTACATTGGCTCTCTTTGGATTGAACGGATGGTTTCTCGGAATGCAGAATTCCACCTATCCCATGATCGTCACTATTTTCTTAAACATTGTAAATATTATTCTGAATCTCATTTTTGTGTTCCGGTTTAACATGACTGTAGACGGAGTAGCTACCGGAAGTTTGATCGCAAGTTTCCTCGCATTGATTCTGGCTATTATACTCTACAAGAAAAAATATGGGGGTATGAAATTGAACATTAGCTTAGATGAGCTTATCGAAACACAGGAGCTAAAGAAATTCTTTTCAGTAAACCGGGATATTGTAATACGTACCCTTTGTCTCATCTTTTCCTATGCATTTTTTACCGCTAAATCTGCTGAAATGGGAGATGTGGTATTGGCCGCAAACACCATTTTACTTCAAATGTGGTATATCAGCTCGTATGGGACGGATGGATTTGCCTATGCTGCGGAAAGCCTGGTGGGGAGGTTCAAAGGTGCAAGGGATAATGAACAGCTAAAGGCTGCAGTAAAAGCAAATATGCTTTGGGGGCTTGCTCTTGGATTACTGGGTACTACAACGTACGCCATTTTTGATGCAGAGATCATCGCCCTTTTCACCGATAAGGACAATGTGATTGCAGTAGCCCTGACTGTTGTTATCTGGTTGATTGCTGCACCACTTGTAAACAGTGTCTGCTTTATCTGGGATGGAGTGTACATCGGTGCAACGGCTACAGGAGCGATGAGAAACTCTATGCTTATTGCCACTATACTGGTATTCATACCCGTATATTATGTAAGTGAACCGTTTGCGGGCATTCATGCGTTATGGATGGCGATGACAGCCTTCATGGTTGCACGAGGAGTAATACTAACACTATATGCCCCTTCCAGAATATTCGGAAGTACAGCATCAGGAACCTAGAAATGGAATTCATAAGGAACACTTCTAAAGTGATCTCAAAAGCCGTACATGGTTTTATAGAGGATAATTGCTTTCAGTACAGTGCGGCGGTCTCTTTCTATACTTTGTTTTCTCTTGCACCCATTGTTTTGATCACCGTGTACACAGCCGGATTATTTGCAGGAAATGAAAGCGTGATGGCTGAACTGACCGGTTTCTTAAATCAAACAGTCGGGGCCGATAGTACTGAAGCGGTGATATTGCTTGTAGAGACCATACAAACTGACACGAGAAACGTGCTGTATCTGGTTTTGAGTTTTGGATTTCTTTTGATCTCAGCTACTACTGTTTTTGTCCAATTCAAAGATTCCTTTAACCGGATCTTCAGGATCGTTCCAAGGAAGGAGGCCGGATTCCTAAAAATACTATTCGACAGGGCGGTATCATTTGGGATGATCCTTCTGCTGGGGTTGGCTATGATATTTTCGTTGATCGTGGATTCCGTACTGATCGGACTTTTTGATCTTCTTTCAGAAAATTATGAGTCTGTCCGAATTGTGCTGACATCATTAGGTGGAAACCTGCTTACCTTTATTATGATCTTCTTTGCCATATTAACCATGTTATACATCCTTCCGGATGTGAGGTCTCGTCGAAAGCCTTGGGTAATAGGTAGCCTGGTAACCGCCATATTGTTGGTACTTGGGAAGTTTGGCGTTGGCGTGATCATTGGGAACAGTTCATTGAATGAGTTAACCGGAGCGTCTTCATCCATAATTATTTTAATGCTGTGGGTGTACTATTCAAGTATTATTGTATTTTTTGGGATCGAATTGGTCAAAGCAATGGCTGAACGTGGGGATAAAGAAGTTAAAGCCGGACGGTTTGCCCGAAAGATGAGAATGGTGGAAACAGATGCACAAAAAAAGGAGTCCTGAACATGAAACAGATATTGTTGATGCGCCATGCAAAGTCGAGCTGGGAACATCCTGACCTCAAAGATTTTGACCGCCCTCTGGCAGACCGAGGTTTACACGATGCACCCATGATGGGAGAATTCATGCGTAACAGTAAACACAAGCCAGGCTGGGTGATCTCTTCTCCTGCGCAGCGTGCGAAAGAAACAACAATGCTAAGCATGGAGGCGGCAAAGGTAAATGAGGAACAGATCAGCTGGAATGAAGATCTCTATTTTGGAACCGTAAAGGATTACGCAGCTGCTATACAATCTACGCCGGAAGAATATGATCGTGTATTGCTGGTAGGGCATAACCCATTGATGGAACATACAGCTGGTATTTTAGCAGGGTCAGGACAAAAAGCTTCATTACGTATGCCAACTGCAGCCCTGGTTTGTCTGGAAAGCTTTGCTGAGACATGGCAATCTATCAGTCCCGATACCTGTCAGATCAAATGGATGATGATCCCGAAGATCTTGAAAAAGATAGGTGCGAGTTATTAGGTGTTAGGTTTTAGTAGCAATCCTAAAACCTATCCATTATACCTCACAATAATTCAGCTGATTTGTTATATTGGCACAGCTAAAAAATTCAACCTACACACAGACAGCAGATGCAATACCAACAAAACTTCTTTTATCTCTGTAAGATCCCATTAAGTGCTGAGGGACCGGAGCATGTCGAAATAGTCACACGCGCAGAAGACAGTGAAGACTTTCCGCGGGTATTTAAGGAATTTGAAGATCTGCGCTCTCATGCTTTCAATGATGATAAGATATACAGCGTAGTACGAGCCGATGATATTTATGAACTGGTGCGCACCAATACCGACGAGAGCGCCAAGGAATTAGCCTACGAACGGTCAGAGCAGGAGATCATTACTAACCTGCAACACCGCGTAATGCAAGATGGCGATGCCAATGCCAAAGGAATTCTTAAAGAAGTGTATGATATAGACGGATAGAAAACCTTCTTCAGATCATTAAAAATTTAAAACCCCGCACTCATATCAAGTGCGGGGTTTTTTTATGATCGATAGTCTCAATCACGCTGATTGTAAATCCTTTTAAATAATTACTTAGGGGATGGAACCGCAGTAGCTCACTTTTGTTTAGTTAGTAGAATATTCACAAAAAGGTTTCTTAATTATGAGTATTGAAACACTAAACGGAGTAAGTAAAATGGAAGTAAACATAGGAATTTCTGAAGAACACAGAGAGAAAATTGCAAAAGGGTTGTCAAAGGTATTAGCAGACTCTTATCTGTTATATCTGAAAACTCACAATTACCACTGGAATGTAACCGGTGAATTGTTTCATCAGTTGCATGAACAATTTGAAGAGCAGTACACCGAATTGGCAGAAGCCATTGATGAGATCGCTGAACGCATCCGTGCCATTGGTTTCCGGGCACCGGGAAGCTTTAAGGAGTTTAATGAGATTACTTCCATGGAGGAAGACACCGATCAGCCCAAAGCCATGGAGATGGTTAAGCGGTTAGCCAAAGCAAATGAGCAGGTAATACGAACGGCACGTGAGGCTTTAAAGCCGGCAAATGAAGCCGAAGATGAAGCCACGATCGACTTGCTCACTGAGCGGTTAACGGTTCATTCCAAAACCGCCTGGATGCTTAGAAGTCACCTTGAAGAATAAGATGCAGTTAACGGTTATTGGTTGATCGGGAATGCCCCCATTAACCAATAACAAATAACCTATAACTAAGAAAGAGAGACAGTATGAATGATCTAACACTAAAAGGAACATGGAACGAGACAAAAGGAAAACTCAAACAAAAATATTCAGAATTGACAGACGATGATCTTGCATTTACTGAAGGTAAAGAAGATGAATTGCTTGGCCGGCTTCAGAAGAAGCTCGGTAAAACCAAAGACGAGATCAAAAAAGAATTAGCCAAACTTTAAGGCTAAAAGGAACGAAGGAAGGGATAAGTCCTTCCTTTTTTTATTACATCTAATAAATACTGGTATTAATTCTCAACTGCAAAATCAGAACCACACCTTCGCATAATGGAAAACTTCAATATTACACCGGATGATATTTTGAACTTTGTTGCTACCGTTGGCCCAAAATTACTGGCCGCAATTGCAGTACTTGTTATAGGACTTTGGATAGTAAAATTGATCGTGAAAGGGGTGGGCAAAGGCTTAGATAAAAGCAACGTAGATGATGCTCTTAAAAGTTTTCTGAAAAGCCTGGTTTCAATACTGTTAAAAGTAATGGTGTACATTTCTGCACTGGGGATGCTGGGTATTGAAATGACTTCCTTCATTGCTGTATTGGGTGCTGCCGGTTTGGCTGTTGGCCTTGCTCTTCAGGGAAGCCTTGCCAATTTTGCAGGCGGAGTACTTATTCTGTTCTTCAAACCATTTAAAGTAGATGATTTTATTGAACGAGGAAGCGAGTCCGGTACCGTAGAACGTATCGATATTCTCCACACAGTTCTGAGAACCCCAAATAATCAGGTGATCACAATTCCCAACGGACAATTGGCTAATTCTCCGGTTACCAATTATTCTGCCAAAGAAACTCGGCGGGCGGTATTTCCTGTAGGGATCGGGTATACTTCTGATATGAAGAAAGCACGGGAAGTGATGTTGAGAGTTTTAAATGAAGATGAACGCACCTTGAAAGACCCGGAACCGATTGTTGTGTTGACAAATCTTGGAGACAGCTCGCTTGACCTTTCCGCACGGGCCTGGACAAAAACGGAAGATTATTGGGGCTTCTTCTGGGATAACCTTGAGAAGATGAAAGAAGAATTAGATAAGGAAGGCATTGAACTCCCATTTCCTCAACGCGATGTACACCTAATTAAAGAAGATTAATTGATCTGTAGATTTAACCTTCAGACTTCAGCAGGTAGTTATTTTGATATATACTGGCTGCCGAGAACTTTTTAGGATTACACTCCGCTAAACGGCCTAATGTATAATTTGAACTAAGTTTCATGAACCGGTAGTGCACACCTATCTGTTTGATCTAAAAAACTTTGCTGTGGTTTTGCTTTAAATTGCCAAAGATTGAGCAGATATATTATCTTAACTGATCTATCAAAGAAGGCTTCGAGCCGTTAAATCATAAAGAACTACGAGGAAAGGAAGGTTACTGTGGAGAACCTGGAGCAAAACAAGATCGATTCTGAAGAACAAGAAAAAACTAAAGAAGAAGCAAAAGACACGCCTGAGGATGTTATTTCTGAAGAAGCAGAAGCTGAGTCCGTAAAGGAAGAAGAGCCCAAAGCTGAAGAAGAGGAATCAAAACCTGATCAGGAATCAAGTGAGAAGGCAGAGGAAACTCAAGAAACCGAAGCTACACCTGAGGGAGATGCAGAGTCTGAAGAAGCTCCATCCGAGGATGATGTTGAGAAAGCTGAAGAAAAAGGTGAGCCGGAATCATCAGAGGTCACTTCAGAAGAAGCAGAAAGTGAAGATGCCGAAGATGAGTTAGATGCTGAATCTTTTTACGCTGACATTGTAGAGCGTGCAAAGGAATTGGTAGTTCAGACCGACTGGGCTTTTGTGACTACGGAGTTATCCAATCTTGCTCAAAAAGTCACGGAAGGCCCTGAAACAGCAAGCGAGAAAGGTAAGAAGCTGATCGGTGAGTTCGAGGAATTACGAGATAACTTCGAACAGAAGAAAAACGAATATTACGAAGAGCAAAACCGGAAGAAAGAAGAAAATTTAGCAAAGAAAAAGGATCTGCTAAAATCACTTTCTGAAATTATAAGTGAAGAAAAATGGTCGGCTACAAAGGAAGTAGGTAAGATCAAAGGTCAGTGGGAATCCATTAAGTTACTTCCTAAAAATGAAGTGGAAGCGTTAGAGAAACGCTTTAAAGAATTAATGGATGAGTTTGAAGATCACAAAGTAGACCGACTTGTTAAAAAACTTCAACAGGAAGAAGAAAACCTGGAATTAAAACTTCTTCTGCTTGATAAGATGGACGGGTTGGTTAAAAAGCTGGAGGAAGAAAGCCCGGATTTTGAAGAACTTGAGGATTCATTCAATAAGCTTATTTCTCAATGGAGAAAAGTTGGTCGTGTGCCCTCAGAAAAAAATCAGGCACTTTGGGATCGTTTCAATGCTGTGCAGGATACTTTTAACGAAACTCGTTTCAAGTTCGATGAAAAATATCGGCAGGTCATCGAGAAAGCTCTCGAGAAGAAGAAAAAACTGATCAAAGAAGCAGAAGCTCTGGTGGATCAGGAAAATATTGCAAAGGCTGCCCGTAAAGTGAACAAATTGCACAAAGCGTGGAAGAAAGCAGGAAACCTCCCTCAGAAAGATGAGAACGAAATGTGGGACCTGTTTAAGGCAGCTACAGATAAGTTTAATGAAATTAAGTCTGAGAACATTGATGTTCTCCGTGAACAAGAAGAGAAGAATCTCGAGAAAAAGTATGAATTGATCGAGAAGGCCAACGAAGAAAAAGACACGGATAACTTTGACCGTGGACATCAGGTTATGCAAAATCTGATGAATGAATGGAAAAAAATAGGTCCTGTTCCCCGTAAAAAATCTTCCAAGATCTGGAAGCAGTTCAAGGGAGCTATGGATGAATTCTATGACCGACGTCGCGAAGCATTTAAAGGGGAGCGGAAAGATCAGAAAGAAAATCTTGCCAAAAAGGAAGAGATTCTTGAAAAGCTTAATGAGTTAGGAAAGCATGAGGACCCGGCGCTTGCTGTTCAAGAGGCAAAAGAGCTTCAGGAAGAGTTTAAGAGCATAGGATATGTTCCCATCAAAATGAAGAACAAGATCTGGAAACAGTATCGTGAAGCCTGTGATGTGATCTATGATCGCTATCGTGCATTAGGCTCCGATCTTGGTTTGGAGAAAAAACTGGCAAATCAAGGTATTGATCCTGATACGAGAAAGGATATAATCAAGTATCAGAAAGAACGGGATAAGCTGAAGAAAGAGGTTTCCGGTATCGAAAGTGACGTGATTCAGTGGGAAGAAGCAAAAACATACTTCAAGCCAACCAATCGCGGAAATAAACTCTTAGATGAGCTTCAGGAAAAAATTGATAAAGCAGATAAATCGATCGAGGAGAAGCAAGATCGCATTACAGAACTGAAGAAAGAGATCGATCAGCTTAAGCGCAGTAGCGAAGCTGATGATGAAGAAGAGTGAAATTCTTCAACTTTTTAGTTAATAATTTTTTACACTTGTAAACACTTCGAGATATTAAAACTCACTTTCTTTCGAGAGAAAAAGTGAAATAAATTATCTGTGGCGGTAGATAGCGTTGGGGTTGTAAAGATCTTATTAAGATTGTTGCAAGTAACATTATGTAGAAACTAAAAGAGTGAGTAATTCCATAAACATAAAATTTTGGGGAGTCAGAGGCTCTACACCATGTGCAAATAGTGAAAATATGCACTATGGTGGCAATACCACCTGTGTTCAAATCGAAGTATCGGGCTTGGATGAATTACTCATATTTGATTGTGGAACAGGATTTAGAAATTTAGGTAATTCACTCATAAATTCTAATGAGCATTTGCGGGGACGGATATTTATTACCCATCCTCACTGGGATCATTTACAAGGGTTTCCTTTCTTTAAGCCTTTCTATGAAGCACAAAGCTGGTTTCGGATCTATATGCCTCCGCAGGGGGACATTGGGTGCAGCGAGATACTACAGGGACATATGTCCAATACTTTCTTTCCTGTATCCATGGATATGCTGGAAGCAGACTTAGATTGTGAAACTTTTCAGCTTGGGAAGAAACTCTTTGATGGGTTTACGGTTGAATATATGTGGGCGAGTCATACCGTGCCCACCGCTATTTATAAGATCAGTGTGGGTAACAAGAGCATCATCTTTGCTCCCGATAATGAGCTGATGGAAGATAGAGGTGATGCTACAGAAAAATTTGAGAAGGAATTCAGGTCATTCATAAAAGATGCAGACCTTTTGATACATGACGCACAATTTTCAAGAGAAGAATATCAGAATAAGATAGGGTGGGGTCATTCAGCCTGGGAAGATGTGGTAGATATTGCTGCAGAAGAAAATGTAAAGCGATTATTACTTACTCATCACGATCCAGATAATGATGATGATAAACTTTCGGACATAGAAGCAGTAATGCATTCGTATGCCAACTCAAACTTTGAAGAAATTAGTTTAGCTAAGGAAGGGCAAACTGTAAGTCTGCCCCTCACTAAAGCTGATAAGGTAAGTGTCAAATAAATAATAGGTTTAGGATCAGAAGTAATATCTGATGCCTAAAGATCCGTTCCCATCAAAATCGGTATCAGGAGCCAGGTTCAAAATGGGTACTGCTTCAACAAACAGATCCAATTGTGAGTTTGGAATAATATAGTTTAAACCAAGCGGCACTCTTACTCCTATTCGTGCATCCGGATCACTTAAAGCCAGTCGGCCACCAATTCCGTAATAAAAAGCGAGATCTCCTTCTTCAACTCCATCGATCCAGGAATGGAGAAGGTAATCCCCATGAAGGTGAATGGCATCGTTACGGCCGAAAGACCAGGCTGCTCCAAAAGCAAAGGCATTTCGATTATTATTCCAGGCTTTTATAGAAATACCGGTAGGTTCACCCAGCATAACACCAATTCCTAAATTACCGCCATTTCCGTTGGCCTGTGCCTTGGCTTCATTTGGGCTGTAGATTAGAAATCCTGTGATGATAAGTAATACTGAAAATAATTTATTTTTATTCATTAGAAATGATTTATTAGGGTTCTGTGTATTTAAATGCGAATTAGGAAGAAATTGTTTCAATTTTATACAAAATAGTGAGTTCTTGGAATGGTAGATCAATCTGATTGATCATTTATTACGTAAGATTATTATATAAGCAAACGTCAGTTACTAACCTATTATTAAAAAAAAGGAATGCCAGTATGGATGACTCTTATTACAAATCGGAAGACCTGAAAAAATTTGGCGATATCACCGAGTTTCAGGAGAAAATGGGGAACAAATTCTTTGATTATTATGGGGAAGTGTTTGAAGAAGGAGCCCTCACAAAACGAGAAAAAGCCCTGATCGCATTGGCGGTTGCACATACTGTTCAATGTCCGTACTGTATTGATGCCTATACCACCGAAAGCCTTGAGAATGGGGCGAGTGAAGAACAAATGATGGAAGCCGTACATGTTTCAGCAGCAATTAGAGGAGGCTCCTCACTCGTTCATGGAGTTCAAATGATGAATAAAGTGAAAGGTCTCTCAATGTGATCAAATCATTTATTCCACGATTTTTTTTTAAACAGTATTTATATCTCTTCCAATCTGTGAAGTTTTAGCCATTAGTATTATGAAAAGTTTACAAGCCGAAGCACATTCGTTATCAGATCCTGCAACTCAACTCGAGATCATTAATTCCCATAACGAAAAGATACGATCTCTATCAAAGTTTGAAGAGAAGCTCGGGGAGATCGACCTGTTTCCGCTAAAACCTACCGGTGTAGAGATCTTTCAAATGAATGTGGGGTATATGTGCAATATGACCTGTAAACATTGTCATGTGGATGCAGGTCCTGATCGGGAAGAGATCATGAGCAGGGAAACCTTTCAGTACTGCCTGGATGCCCTTAAGAATACGGATATAAATACCGTTGACCTGACGGGAGGTGCCCCGGAAATGAATCCGCATTTCAGGTGGTTTGTGGAGGAAGTTTCTAAGTTAGGTAAACATGTGATCGTCAGGTCTAATCTTACCATTCTGACCACCAACAAATTCAGTGATCTGCCGGAGTTTTTTAAAGAACATGGGGTAGAAGTTACATGTTCGCTACCGTTCTATAGTAGATCCAGAACTGACCGTCAGCGGGGAAAAGGAACATACGATAAATCAATTACCGCTCTTAAAAGGTTGAATGAGTTGGGGTATGGAAAAAAGGATACCGGATTAATGCTGAATTTGGTTTACAATCCTGTAGGTGCCTTTTTGCCGGGAGATCAGGGAGAGATAAAGCAGGAATTCAAAAAAGAGCTGAGCCGAAGTCATGGCATTGAATTCAACGATCTTTATACCATCACCAACTTACCCATCAGTCGCTTCCTGAACTTCCTGTTGATGACCGGAAATCTGGAGGAGTACATGGAAAAACTGATAGAGTCTTTTAATCCTGCCGCAGCAATGGGAGTCATGTGCAGAAATACGATCTCAGTGGGTTGGGATGGCCGGCTCTTTGATTGTGATTTCAATCAGATGCTGGAGATGGAGATACACGAAGATAGCGTACAGCACATCAGAGACTTCGATCTGGAGTCCTTAAATAACAGGGAGATCCTGGTGAATCAGCATTGTTTTGGTTGTACTGCCGGAGCGGGAAGCAGTTGTGGCGGAGCAACTACATGAACATCCAACAAGGAACAAAGAACATTGAATATTGAATATTGAAGTGAAGACAGCCAAGAATCAGTAAGGGCGTATCGCATACGCCCGAAGTATTTCATGTCTTTAAAGTTACTATGATCTCAAACAAACCTTAAAAACCAATTTATAAGTGTTGAAAGAAAAGCTCATAATTTTTGTGAAAAATGAAGAGGCCGGTAAGGTCAAAACGAGATTGGCCAAAACAGTCGGTGATGAAAAAGCTCTGGAGATCTACCGGAAATTATTGACATATACTCGGGACCAGGTTCAGCCGCTTAGGGTGATAAAGGAAGTATGGTATTCACGGTTCATTGAGGAGAATGACCTCTGGAGTATGGGAGATTTTAAAAAGCAGCTTCAAAAAGGTGATGGTTTGGGAGAGCGGATGTCCGAAGCTTTTAGGAGATCTTTTGAAGAAGAAAGGATGGAAAACGTTGTGATCATAGGTAGTGACTGTGCAGAATTGACTACGGAGATACTTGGGGAGGCATTCAGGCAGCTCGAAGATCATGATATTGTAATTGGACCCGCGGACGATGGGGGATATTACCTATTGGGTATGAGCAGGTTTATCCCGGCACTGTTCACCGAGATAAGCTGGAGTACCGGAGCAGTTTTAGAGCAAACGCTGGAAAAAGCTGACAAGGAACATGCCTCATACCATAAGCTGGAAGAACTGCATGATGTGGATGAGGAAAAAGACTGGGAGCTAATTAAGTACAAGTTTGAATCGGAATAAGGTATATTTCTTCAGGCGCTTATCTGACAAACCATCGAGATTATCTATTAAGGCAGCAAGAATTCATGATCAGTATTGTCATTCCCGCTTATAATGAAGAGAAGAATATTGGGAAGCTGATAGCCTACCTGAATGAGGTCACTATACCGCACAAAGTAGAGATTATCATTGTAGATGGGGGTAGCAGTGATAGAACGGCAGCAGAAGCTGAAAAAGCCGGCGCCAAGGTTTTGAGATCACTAAAAAAGGGAAGGGGGCGCCAAATGAATCTCGGTGCCGAACAAGCGAAAGGGGATGTTTTATACTTCCTTCATTCTGATACGTTCCCTCCTGAAACTTTTATAGATGATATTTCACTCGAACTGGAAAAAAGATCTTCATGTGGATGTTTTCGGCTGCAATTTGACATAGACCACAAAGTCCTGAATTTTTATTCATGGTTTACCCGCTTTGATATCGACCTGTTTCGCTTTGGGGATCAAAGTTTGTTTGTGAAGAGAGACCTGTTCCAAAAAATAGGAGGCTTTAATGAAAGCCTGATTGTAATGGAAGACCAGGAGATAGTAAGCAGGCTCAAAGATCATGCACAATTCACCATCATTCCAAAGCCGGTACATACCTCAGCCCGAAAATACGAGAGGGTCGGGGTTTTCAAATTGCAGATTATTTTTGGTCTCATATTGAGTTTGTTTTATATAGGCGCCTCACAAGAAATGCTGCTCCACTTCTATCAAAATGTTCTGCGCACAGAATTTGAAGACGGAATTGATAGTTAATGATTTCATAATAAAAGAAATTAGCAAATAGAGCTTTTAGTAAGAAAGAGGTAGTTTTTTACCCGTTCCGTATTCATTACATGAAATTACATTTTTCTCTAAAAGCCTTAAATTAGCGCAACTTGTTAATTAAGAGATAACAGGTGAAATAAGATTGCTACTTTTTACTAATAATTATTCCATAATTCATCAATTAAAAAACAACCTCATGAAAAAAAGTATTCTATTTTTCTTCGTTGCACTAGTGTTGCCTTTTGCGGGATTCTCGCAGGGTACTACCACAGGTTCAATCGAAGGAACAGTAACAGATATTAATGGTGAGCCATTGCCGGGAGCTACCATAGTTGCCGAGCACATGCCTACCGGAACAGAGTATGGTACAGCTAGTCGTCCTGACGGGCAATACACATTAAGAAATGTGCGTATTGGCGGGCCGTATGAAGTCCGCATTACCTTTGTAGGGTTCAATCCTCAAATTATCGAAATCGATAGAATTGAGCTGAGCGAACGTTACACGTTGGACTTTACGCTTGAAGAAGGTGCACAAGATCTTGGGCAAATTTCTGTAGTTGCTGCCGGTGATCGTTTATTTAATCCGGATCGTACAGGAGCCAGAACTAATATCACAAGTGAAGATATTTCAAGAACTCCAAGTGTATTTCGTTCTTTAGGGGACTTCACCCGTCTAACTCCACAAGTAACAAGTGGAAACAGCTTTGGTGGAGCTAACGACAGATACAATAATATTCTTGTGGATGGTGCTACCCTTAATGATGTATTTGGATTGGGTGATGCAACTCCCGGTTCACAAGCAGGTGTTAGTTCTCCATTAAGTATTGATGCCATTGCAGAGTTTAATGTGGATATTGCTCCTTTCGATATTACAAATAACGGTTTTACCGGTGGACAGGTAAATGCTGTTACTAAGAGTGGTACTAACAATTATGAAGGATCTGTTTATTTCCAAACAAGAAATGAGAATCTGATCGGTAACTATACTCTTGATGATGGTGAATCCTCAGAGGATTTCCCAAGCTTCACAGAAAGATATATAGGTCTTAATGTTGGCGGCCCAATTATTGAAGACAAGCTTTTCTTTTTTGTGAATGCTGAATTTAAAAGAGAAACCAGCCCGATCACAAGCGGTGTATTCGGCAGTGGAGCCCCTGTAGAGGTAGGTTTTGAACCCGCTACTTTTGACCAAATAAGAAATGTATTGATCAATGAGTACGGTTATGACCCGGGAGCCTACACTTCTCCTTTAGACACAGAGACAAACAATGATAAAGTATTAGCCAAGCTTGACTGGAATATTAATCAAGACAACAAGCTTAGCTTCCGAATGAATTATGTAGATGCACTGGCAGATCGTGGAATCAGCCGTGGCCGAAATAGCTACACGTTCAGCAATCGACAGTACGATTTCAACAGCAAGCAAACGTCTTTTGTAACTGAATTGACAAGCCGGCTAAGTGATAATATGTATAACGAAGCTCGTTTGGTTTATACACGAATCAGAGATTCCCGTGATGTGCCTTCGCAGCGATTTCCAAGTGTTACCGTTAGCATGGGATTTGATGATCCCGACAGAAGTGGTTTTGGTGCTATAAATGCCGGAGTGGAAAGATTCTCTCAGGCAAATGCGTTGGATCAAGACCTGATCGAGTTTACCAATAATTTCACGTATATCCGTGGAGATCATGAATTCACGTTAGGTACCAGCAATCAGATCTTTACTTTCGATAACCTTTTCGTACAGGATGCTTTTGGTACCTACGAGTTCTGGAGTATTGCCGATCTAGAAGCTGGAGATCCAGTGGAATATCAGCATAGTTACTTACTTGATGGAGGAAACCCAACTGCAAACTTCACAGGTATGCAATTTGGACTCTATGCCCAGGATAAGTGGTCTGTTACTGATTACCTGAAACTCACTTACGGTTTGAGAATTGATATTCCGGTACTTCCTGATGACCCCACATTCAACCCTGCAGTACCTGATGCATTCCCAGGCTACTCAACCGATAAAATTGCAAGTGGCCAGGTTCTATGGGCACCTCGCTTAGGATTTAACTGGGATGCCAGCCAAGGAGAAAGAACTACTCAGATCCGTGGCGGTGTTGGCATCTTTTCAGGAACTCCTCCATTTGTTTGGATATCAAACCAGTATAGTAATACTGGGGTAGATTACGGACGTGTAGATGAATTCAACTTTGGGAGATTTCCTGGATTGTTCTCTCCGGACCCAGATAATCAACCAACCCCGGAAACAAGCAATGTTCTCGATCCTGTTGAAACATCAGAGATCAACTTGTTGGCAGATGGCTTTAAATATCCTCAAGCACTGAAAGTGAATCTAGCCGTTGACCAAGAACTTCCATTGGGAATCCGCGGTACACTTGAAGGGGTTTACTCGAAAGGCATTAATGATGTTGTATTTGAAAATATTAACCTTGTAAGGGAAGGTGAATCCGCTAACGGAAGACCTATTTATGGGGATATTTTCTATAATTCACAATTTGGTAATGCATCAGGAAATCCTTCAAGAAAAGATGCAAGATTCACTAATGCGATCGTACTTGATAATACCAATAAGGGCTATCAGTACAGTATTACCGGTGAGTTGGAAAAATCGTTTGACTCAGGATTGTACACTAAGCTTGCTTATACCTACAACCGAGCTGAAAACGTAAACAATGGTACTTCAAGTCGTGCTATTTCTAACTGGCAGTATAACGAGAATGTTGATGTAAACAGTCCAAAAGTAGGTACCGCTGACTTCGAAAGAAGACATCGAATTCTTGGTATCGCTTCCTATAGAATTGATTATGCTGAGCGTTTTGCAACCTCATTCTCTTTTATATATGATGGCCGCTCAGGAACTCCATTCAGTTGGATCTATACCGGAGATGCAAATGGTGACGGTCGCTTTGATAACGACTTGATCTATGTTCCAGCAAACGAAAGCGAAGTTGTGCTAACCAGCAATAACTGGAATGAGTTTGAATCATGGATTAACAGCGAAGAATCAGTTAGTGAATACAAAGGTGGTTTTGTAGACAGAAATACTGCTAGAGAGCCTTGGACCAACTATGTTGATTTCAAAGTATCACAAGAGATCCAAACTATTAGTGGTCAATCTCTGGAGATAAGTGCAAGTGTTATCAACTTCCTGAACCTTATCAACTCTGAGTGGGGAATTCGGAAAGGTGTATCTTTTAACAACTACAGAGCATATAACTTTGAGCAATATGTAGACCAAGACTTCATTGACAACAGAGGAGCCGGATATGGCTTAACTGCCGATGATATTGGCAAGCCGGTTGTTAACTTCGATCCTGAAAATGTTACTGAGGACGAAATATTTAATATCAGTGACCAAAGCTCAAGATGGCAAATGCAATTTACTGTTCGTTATAACTTCTAATAACAAACAGCTCAATTAGCATAAAAGGGAGGCCTATTCAGGTCTCCCTTTTTTTATTAACTTAAATTATACGAATTCAAAGTATTTTATCTGTAAAGCTACATTCTCTCATGAAAAAATATATTCACCGGCTGATTAGTCTCACTTTGTTATCAATAGCATTTATCAGTTGTGATCCCGTTGAGAAGGATCAGAAAAAAGTACTCCTTATTTCCTTTGATGGTTTCAGGTATGATTACCTTTCCAAAACCGATACCCCAAATTTTGATAAGCTTGTTGAAACAGGAGTGATCAGCGAGGGACTTATTCCCATCTTTCCGTCCAAAACATTTCCTAATCACTATGCTATTGCTACCGGCTTATACCCCGAGAATAATGGCTTTATTGGCAACAATATGTACGATCCTGAGATGGACGCCCGCTTTACGATAAGAGATCGTGAGGCAGTAGAAAATCCCGCATGGTATGAAGGCGAACCCATCTGGAATACCGTGGAAAAAGCTGGTAAGAAAGCCGGTACTATGTTTTGGGTCGGGTCAGAAACTCCTATTCAGGATATGAGGCCAACACACTGGAAAACATATGATGAATCGATGAATGATTCAGCCCGAATAGACACCGTGGTTAAATGGCTGAGTTATGACGATCCCAAACAAGTAGATCTTGCAACGCTCTATTTTCATTTTGTGGATAGTCAGGGACATTGGTACGGAGTTGACTCACCGGAAGTGGTTTCAGCTATAGAACGTGCAGATGGCCTTATTGGGTATTTATTGGAGCGTATGGATGAAGCTGAATTAACCGGAAGAACTAATACATTGATCGTTTCAGATCACGGAATGGCGGATATCTCCAGAGACCGTATTGTTGTGCTGGATGATATGATAGATCCTGATGACCTGGAGGTGATCGCCTACAGTCCGGCGCTGATGGCAAATGTCAAAGACGGAAAACTGGATGAAGTGTATAATGCCCTCAAAAAAAATGAGGAGAATTTCAAAGTATATAAGCGAGATGAGATTCCGGATCGCTATCATCTAAAGAACCACCGTAGAATTCCGGAATTGTTGTTAGTGGCCGATCTTGGATATACCATCAACTCACAGGAATATTTTGATGAAAGAGAAGATTATCCTTCCGGAGCTACCCACGGTTTTGACAACCGTGAAAAAGAGATGCACGGAATTTTTATTGCAAATGGCCCTGACTTTAAGTCAGCATATAAAATGCAGACCTTTCAAAATATCCATCTATATGTTTTAATGGCTCATTTATTGGATATTGAACCGGCTCCAACAGATGGAAGTATAGACAGCGTATCAGTTATGTTAAAATAAATGGAACGCTGATCCTAAAAAATAATTTCTGTTTTGCTATAAAGATTGCATCTATCTTCAAGAGAGGGGATATTCCAACCTGTAAAAAATTCACTTTATTACCATTATTTATAACTGATTTTCACACATGGCTTACGTTGTAACTGAACCCTGCATTCAATGTAAATATACTAATTGCGCAGCCGTCTGCCCGGTTGATGCGTTTCGGGAAGGTCCAAATTTCTTGGTTATCGATCCCCTGGAGTGTATCGATTGTGACGCTTGCGTATCTGAATGTCCTGTAGAGGCTATTTATCCTGATGATGAAGTGCCTGAGAAATGGGAAGATTATATTGACTTGAACGAGCGCTTGGCTGAATCCTGGGAAGACCGCATAATCAACGAAACACAAGATGCCCTCGATGATGCCGACGAATGGGCCGCGAAGGAAGATAAGCTTGATAAGCTTGTTGAAACCTGGTAAAAGAAGTGTCCGAATTGAGTACTCGGCTCCTTCGAAAAAGGGGCCCGGGGTAGTTTAATTTTTATCTAACCCCTTTTTGTTGCCTGATAAAAACTTCATTTCCGATTCGTTCTCATCTCCAAAAATAATGGGGATCATTAATGCTACACCCGATTCATTTAGTGATGGAGGCCACTACCTGGATGTAAACAGGGCGATGGATCGGATCCACATTATGATCAAAAACGGAGCGGAGATCATTGATGTGGGAGGAGAATCAACACGGCCGGGAGCTGATCCCGTATCCGAGCAGGAAGAGATTGATCGTGTGATGCCTCTGCTTGAGAAAGCGATCCCGGTTTTTAAAAAAGCCCAATTTTCAATTGATACTACTAAATATACAGTCGCTAAAAAAGCGTTGGAGTCAGGTGCAAAATTTGTCAATGATGTAAGTGGCTTGCAGAAAGAACCCAGATTAGCCGACCTCTGTGGTGAATTTAATGCAACTTATGTTTTGATGCACAGCCAGGGAGACCCAAAAACTATGCAGGAGAATCCTGAATATGCGGAAGTGGTGAGTGATGTAATGAGCTTTTTTGAAAAGAAGCTGGCTGATTTAAAAACGAGTGGTGTACATAAAATTATTCTTGATCCCGGAATTGGGTTCGGAAAAACGTTGCAGCATAACCTAAAACTGATCGCCCATCTTGATAAATTCCAAAAATTTGATTTACCTATATTGGTTGGGGCTTCACGCAAGTCTATGATCGGTAAGATATTAAATGATCGGCCTACAGACGACCGAATTACCGGGACTGTTGCACTCCACTATCATGCACTTACAAAAGGAGCAAAAATATTACGAGTACATGATGTGAAGGAAGCTTCCGATTCAATTCGTATATTCAACGCAGTTAAATCTCAACAATCTTAAATCAGGCGGCCTTGTTTCCCATTGGTTTTCTCGAGTTCGGAATTAAAGATTTCGTCGAGACTCTTATTATTGCCCTATTCCTGGTATATCTCTACCGGTGGGTGAAAGGTACGTTTGCCATTCAGGCAGCGCTTGGGATATTGTTTGTTGTGATCATCAATGTTGTGATCGGGTTGCTTGGCTTCACAACCATAAACTCTATTTTAAGTCAGATCCTGGATGTCGGGATCATCGCGTTGATCATCCTTTTTCAGCCGGAGATTCGTAAACTTTTATACAGGCTTGGAACCAATACAAGTCTTGATCGTTTTTTCTCTACTTCAAATTCTGATAAGACCATTGATGAGGTGATAGACGCGGTCAAAGAAATGTCGAAGAACAAGATCGGGGCTTTGATCGTATTTGCCCGTACTTCTTCACTTCAGGATCTTGTGGACGCCGGAGTGAATATTGATGCAGAGATCAGAAGTGAACTGCTAATTACGATCTTCCAGAAAGATACTCCGCTTCATGACGGAGCTGTTGTAATTCGTGGAAACAGAATTGTATCAGCTAGTTGCTATCTGCCTATCTCACAAAACCCAAATATATCCACTTCATTTGGGACGCGTCACCGGGCGGCAGTAGGTATCAGTGAATCCAACAATGTATTTGTTCTTGTTGTTTCAGAAGAAACCGGCCGCATTTCCATCGCCAGAAACGGAGCACTTACAAGTGGCTTGACTATCCAGAAACTCCGTGCCGAAATGGAAGAATCGTTCGGAGATCAAAAGTTTGAAGATGATGTTGCATTCAGTGCTCAAGCTGATATGAATTTGAATTGATACTGATTCTAGTTTCCTGAATCAAGAATATACCTGGATATTACAGGATAATGGTCACTCGTAGACTCCCCATAGTTTGTTACATAATCATCGGCAGGGAATGAGAGTACGGAGTTCTCAACATATAGCTCATACAATTCATCCGATGTTAAATGATGATCGATAACATCAGGGTAAAAAACAGTGGACGATTCACTTGAATCCGATAATTCTTTCGTTGGAAAGATGTAGTTCATCGGGTCATCTACAAAGTTTTGATAGACAGATTCTTTTCCTGAAGAGATGGAGGTATCCACATCATCATTAAAATCCCCAATTACCATCACATTTGCAGCAGGCCATGTTTGGTCGAGATAAGATTTAAGTGCTTCAGAACCGGTTTTTTTACGCTGATACGACTCGTTATCGGTGCAGCACTTGGCGTGAAGCAATATTACGATAAGGTTTTGTGACTGTTCTCCGATTGTGGCTGAAAGTTGAACTTCAACAGGGGGGCGACCTGCAAATTCATGATCATATTCGGTTAGTATAACGCGAGCACTTTCTACAGTCACAATATCGGATTTATAAATAAGCCCGACCTTTTGTTCATTGCCATTGAAGTCATCGTAGTAGGCGGAGTCGCTTTGAACTGCCGGGTCGTTTGCAAGTATTCCTTCATAACCGCTTAAAGTAGAAAGAAGGCTGTCAAATCGTGAACCAATATTGACTTCTTGTACGGACAAAATGTCCATATCAAGTCCATTTATTACAAAATGAATGTTTTTAAACTGAAGATCTTCATCATTTGGTCCTCTTCCTCTATCTCCAAACCACTCAAGATTCCAAGTTGCAAAATCTAAGGTTGAGTCTGTTCCCACAGCCTCAAATTCAGTATTTGGTTCTGGTTCAGGTTCATTCGTTTCAGTAACAGGATTAGAGTCATTATTGCATCCGGCAATTATGATGGAAGTGAAGAAAAAGAAAGCAGTTAAAAAGCGAAAAAATAATCTCATTTTGATACTGTATTAAAAGAAGTGTTATTTATTATTCAGAAAGATATGCATAAGATCTCGAGCAGCTTTGTAAGATGAAAGCTTTCCTTCCTGTACTTTTTGACGAAATTTTTCCATTTGTTTTTTCAACTCGTCATCTTGATAGAAAGCACGATGCAATTCTTGATTTATTGCCTCATCCAGCCAATAACTCGCTTGCTCTTTCCTTTTTGCACTAAAATAGCCTTTGGCTTCGGTATGCCTCATATACTGTTCTACGATGGACCAAACTTCATCAATTCCATTATTATGAAAAGCGGAACACGTGGCAACTTTGGGGATCCATCCTGACTCGGTAGGGGGGAATAGGTGGAGCGCATTCTTGTACTCGGACAGTGCTCTTTTGGCGGCATCTTCATTACCCGAATCCGCTTTGTTGATCACGATGGAGTCAGCCATTTCCATAATACCACGTTTTATGCCTTGAAGTTCATCACCGGCACCTGCAAGCATGAGTAAAAGGAAGAAATCAACCATGGAATGAACTGCTGTTTCGGACTGCCCGACCCCAACAGTTTCGATCAGGATGGTATTGAACCCTGCGGCTTCGCAAAGGGTGATGGTTTCTCTTGTACTTCGTGCAACACCTCCCAAAGAACCTGAAGTAGGAGTAGGGCGAATGTAAGCTTTAGGATGATTGGAGAGTGTCTCCATACGGGTTTTATCACCCAGAATACTTCCGCGTGTTTTGGAGCTGGAAGGATCAACCGCGAGAACAGCTAAAGTTCGATCTTCCTCCTTGATCACATAATTCCCAAAAGCTTCGATGAAGGTGCTTTTTCCAACCCCGGGTACTCCGGTTATACCAATTCTTATGGAATCTCCGGTATGGGGAAGGCAACCTTCAATGATCTCCTGGGCGAGGTCTTGATGCTCCTGTTTCGTACTTTCAATAAGCGTAATGGCACGGCTAAGCAGCATCCGGTCTCCGGATAAAATGCCATCAATGAATTCTTTTGAGGAAGGAAGTTTTTTACTCAAATTTTCCTCCTGTAACTTTTCCAAAGTTATGTAGAAATCGAAGTTGACAGGGTTTGCCTACTAACTTTGGAAAAGTTAGTAAGGGCAACATTTCGTCCTCGCTCCAACGATTTGCGTTGGAGCGAATGCAGGCCGTAAAAGAATTTCGATCAATCCGATCCATTAGAATAATTCTCGATCAAGACGTCTAAAATTTGTTTTGCAGCTTTTGGGATCACGGTACCGGGACCAAATACTGCAGTCACTCCGGCATCATATAAGAAGTCATAATCTTGTTGAGGGATAACTCCTCCGGCTATCACCATGATATCTTCCCGTTCATGCTTTTTAAGTTCTTCAATAACCTGAGGGACCAATGTCTTATGACCACCGGCCAAACTGGAAACACCCAAAATATGCACATCATTTTCCACCGCTTGCCGGGCAGCTTCATCCGGTGTTTGGAAAAGGGGACCGATGTCTACATCAAAACCGAGATCAGCAAAACTTGTAGAGATCACTTTGGCACCACGGTCATGTCCGTCTTGTCCCATCTTGGCAACCATGATCCTTGGTCGGCGGCCATCAAGTACGGCAAATTCATCCGCACGTTTAAGAGCAGCTTTAAAGTATTCGTTATTTTTCAATTCTGAAGAATACACACCTGAAATGGATTTAATGGTTGCTTTATACCGCCCAAAAGATTTTTCCATGGCATCGGAGATCTCTCCAAGCGTTGCTCGTTCGCGGGCAGCATCAACAGCCAAAGCTAATAAATTTCCATCACCAGATTCAGCACTTTTGGTCAGCTTTTCCAGTGCTTTTCCAACAGCTTCATCATTACGTTCAGCTTTCATTTTATTGATCCGCTCGATCTGTGATCTTCTCACTTTCACGTTGTCCACTTCCAGCACATCAATTTCAGATTTCTCGTCGGTTTGATATTTGTTGATTCCGACAATAGTGTCTTTGCCTGAATCGATACGAGCTTGCTTAAGGGCAGCAGCTTCTTCGATTCTCATTTTTGGCAGTCCGGTTTCTATGGCTTTGGCCATTCCCCCCAATTCTTCAACTTCTCCGATCAACGTCCAGGCCCGGCGGGCAATTTTATCCGTTAGGTACTCCACATAATATGATCCTGCCCAGGGATCCACTGCTTTGGTGATCCCGGTTTCTTCCTGTAAGAATAACTGTGTATTTCGGGCTATGCGTGCCGAAAAATCAGTTGGAAGGGCAATGGCCTCATCAAGTGCATTTGTATGCAGAGATTGCGTGTGACCAAGCACAGCGGCCAATGCCTCCACCGTTGTTCGTGCCACATTGTTGAAAGGGTCCTGTTCGGTGAGGCTCCATCCTGAAGTTTGGGAATGCGTTCTCAGCGAAAGTGATTTTTCATTTTTAGGATTGAAGGACTTTACGATCTTAGCCCAGAGAAGTCGAGCAGCTCGCATCTTGGCAATCTCCATAAAATGATTCATCCCGATACCCCAGAAAAAAGAAATACGCGGTGCAAATTCATCAATATCCATCCCGGCTTTGATACCTCTTCGCAGATATTCGAGTCCGTCAGCAAGGGTGTAGGCAAGTTCAAGATCGCAGGTGGCTCCGGCTTCCTGCATGTGGTAACCACTCACCGAGATAGAGTTAAATCGCGGCATATTTTGAGAGGTATATTCAAAGATATCCCCGATGATCTTCATGGAAGGCTCGGGCGGATAGATATACGTATTTCGCACCATGAATTCCTTTAGGATATCATTCTGAATAGTCCCCGAAAGTTGTTCCGGTTTCACTCCTTGTTCTTCACCGGCAACAATATAGAAAGCCATTATTGGGATAACAGCCCCATTCATAGTCATGGAAACTGACATTTTATCGAGGGGGATCTGATCGAAAAGGATCTTCATATCCTCAACCGAATCGATGGCAACACCGGCTTTCCCTACATCACCGGAAACCCGTGGGTGATCGGAATCATATCCACGATGGGTTGCCAGGTCAAAAGCCACTGAAAGTCCCTTTTGTCCGGCTTCTAAATTTCGGCGGTAAAATGCGTTTGACTCTTCTGCGGTAGAGAACCCGGCGTACTGCCTGATAGTCCATGGTCTGACAGCGTACATGGTTGAATAAGGGCCGCGCAAGTAAGGAGGGATCCCGGCTGCGTAATCCAAATGTTCCAGGTTTTTGATATCATCTTTGGTAAAGGTCGGTTTAACCGAGATCTGCTCCGGTGTTTCCCATTCAGCAGCTGAGTTTCCGGTGGTATTTTTTACTGAAGGCAGATTCAAACTGATATTAGAAAAGTCTTTCTTCATTACGCATTTCCTTTTTGAAGTTCAGCTTCGATGTTCAATGGCTCGACTTTTTTAATGTCTGAGAAGGAGGTATCTGCAAATTCAAAATCTGCAAAATTTTGAATATTGGATTGTGACTTTTGAATTTCGTCAGGTTGATACTTATTAACTCCCACCAATACCTTTTCTTTATCTTTATAAGCTGAAATTTTTTCTTTTTGTGATTTCATGATCTCATCCTGAATAAAGCCCTCTTTCAGACATTCATAAAAACCACCTTTCCCTTCAATTTTCTGAAATAAGGCCCAGCTTTCTTCTGATATCTTATTCGTTAAAACTTCAATGTAGTAGGATCCTGCACCCGGGTCGGCCACTTTATCGAGATAAGCTTCTTCCTGAAGGATAAGCTGAACGTTCCGTGCGATCCGGGAAGAAAAACCGGAAGGATCTTCAAAGTGAGCATTGTATGGGTGAACGGTCATTACATCGCAACCTGCCAAAGCCGATGACATAGCTTCGGTAGTAGCCCGAAGCATATTATTATGAGCGTCAGTTTTAGACTTATTCCAAAATGAGGTTTCAGAATGAACGGGATTACTGGACTCTTGAATTCCATATTCCTTTAGGACCTGAGTCCACATTAATTGGAAAGCCCTGATCTTAGCGATCTCAGGGAAATAGTTGGGACCTGAAGCGAAGTTGAAATATAGTTTCTGAGCATTCTTTTCATTCATCCCCAAAAACTCATTTCCAGATGCCAATGTAAAAGCGATCTGTTGTATGATGGTGGCACCTGAATTAGCATAAACAGAGGAATCAGAAACCATGAAACTAAACAGGTCACCGAACCTGGACACCATTTGCTGCAGGCTGTCCGAGTCAAGCAGCTTGCCTGATCGGATAGCTGATGAGAACGGATCAAAGGAAAAGTAAACATTAAGATCTTTATTTAGAATACCCCGATTTTCACAAATAGATTGCAGCCATTTAACAATGCCTGGGGTAGATAACCCGGCTCCAAACTTAAGGGTGATGAATTCTATCTGTATATCTTCTAGAAGCAATTCCAGATCTTGTTTTGAAGAAATAGAATCTGCCTTAAGGAGAAAGTATAAGCCCGTAGAACCATTCCGGAGTGCATGCAAGGCAAGTTCGTTGGCTTTTTTGGGATCCGTACCTGTTATTGGTTCAATGATATCCCAGGAAGCGGAATTACGAACAGGAAAAGGAGATTGTTCAAGATCTTTCAGGTGTTCTTTTCGGTAAAATGGAAGAATATTAAACCCTTCACCTGATTCCCATTGTAACGCGTCTTTATAATCTTTGCCTTTTAGGTCAGACTCAATGACTCCTTCCCACTCTTCTAAACTTATGGGAGGAAATTCATTAAAATTAAGTTTCTCTTTGAAATTCAAATTTTCCAAAACTGGGTTATAAGTTTATTGAATTTATATTTTGCCCAAAATAAAGAGGTCAGAAGTTCTTTACTAACCGGGACGAAAAAATACCGTTTTAATTAGTAAAAAAGCGCTTACAATTTGTATATTCAATTTCATTTTCATAGAAATAAAACTCACTTACTTTTTTGATGGAACAAACGGATCAACTCATTCCACCTTTAACACAGCTGACCGAAGATGAACAAATGTTGAAAGAGGCTACTGCTGATTTTGCGGAAGCTTCAATAAAGCCTTTAGTCGAAGAAATGGACGAAAAGGCCAAACTCGATCCGGATCTGATCAAGGAATTCTTTGAAATGGGATTGATGGGAATAGATATTCCCGAACAGTATTCAGGTGGCGGGGGTACTTTCATGATGTCCATTGTTGCCATTGAGCAGATATCCCGTGTTGATGCTTCAGCCGGTGTATTCATGGATGTCCAAAACACGCTTGTAAATAATGCGTTTGTTAATTTTGCTTCTGAAGAACTTAAAGATAAATATTTACCACAATTGGCTACCGAAAAAGTAGGAGCTTATTGTTTATCTGAGGCTGGTTCAGGAAGTGATGCTTTTGCACTTAAAGCAACGGCCACCGAAGATGGTGACGATTTTATACTGAATGGAGCCAAGCTATGGATCACCAATGCAAATGAGGCTGATATCTTTTTAGTGATGGCTAATGTGAATCCTGATGCGGGCTATAAAGGTATTACCGCTTTTGTGGTTGAGAGAGGGATGGAAGGTTTCTCGATCTCCAAAAAGGAAAATAAGCTGGGTATTCGTGCCAGCTCAACTTGTGAGATCTTGCTGGACAATTGCCGTGTTCCAAAAGAAAATGTAGTAGGCGAAGTTGGGAAAGGATATAAAGTTGCGATAGAGACCCTGAATGAAGGTCGGGTAGGAATTGGAGCCCAGATGATCGGTATAGCTCAGGGAGCATTCGATGCCGCACTTGCCTATGTGCAGGAACGCAAGCAATTTGGTAAAGCAATTTCTGAATTTCAGGGTGTGCAATTTCAGTTAGCAAGAATGGCTACTGATATCGAAACAGCACGATTGTTAGTTTATAATGCAGCAAGAAAGAAAATGGCCGGACAGAATTTCCTGAAAGAAGCGGCTATGGCAAAATTTTATTCCTCTGAAGTTGCTGAGAGTGTTAGTTCTCAGGCAGTGGATCTGTTTGGAGGTTACGGTTATGTTAAAGAATATCCCGTAGAGAAATATTACCGTGATTCTAAGATCGGTAAGATCTACGAGGGTACAACGAACATGCAGCTCAGCACAATTGCTAAGTTGCTACTTCGATGAGTGAGTGAAAAAAAGGGGGCTTCGGCCCCCTTTTTATTTTAGGGCTTTTACTTATTAACGTTAAAAAGCTCATTCAGGAAACCTTGGTCATTCAGTGTTTCACTAGATACAGCACACCTGAAGCCAACGTCATTGTGTATCATCAGAGCATGCGTCCCCACCCGCCAAAATGTCTGATTTGTTTCAACTTCTTCATCGAAACTCCCACCCCGTATAATTCTAAGAGAACTTTCTTCTAAGTTATGAATACTGTCCGGGGTTGAATAATTCTGATAAAAAGAATCAATCATTTCAAGTACGTTACCACTCATATCATATAGGCCAAGATCATTGGGTTTTCTGCTGCCTGCCAAATAAGAAAAGGTGATATTTGAGTTTTTTGTGATAGCATATGATTCCAGGGAATCGGGGTCATTAGTTCCCGAATAACGTGTTATTTTTCCTCCTGAACGGGCAGCAAATTCCCATTCGGCTTCTGTGGGGAGTCGCCATCCCCAATAATTGCAATAAGCCTGTGCATCATGCCAATTGACATAAACAACAGCACGTTGCCCCCGGCCATAGCTTCGATCATTTGGTAATTCACGTCCTGTTTTTAACGCGAATTCATCGTATTGTTCAAAGGTGACTTCATATTTTCCGATATAAAAATCTTGAATAATAACCTTGTGGACAGGAAGAGCATCTGAATTGGAACGGTTGATAATATCTCCCATTAAAAAAGTATCCCCTTCTACAAAAACCATTTCAGGTTTGGAATTACTTGCTGTATTTTTAAAAATGGAACAACTGCTTACACCTAAAGCGATTAAAAATATCAATAGAATTCTTCGTAATAAATCATACATACTAAAATGATAGTATTAATGTAAATTAATTTCAAGAAAATGGAATGATGTTTACCAATACAGAGTTTTAGATTTGCAAAAAATCCCATAAGTACCTCTCACATAAGTAAACTGAACAAAATGGATCAGAAGTCAGACCAAAAGATTATAGATCAGCTTAAGCAATGTAGCAAAGATGAAGCTTCATTTTCGAAACTGAAGGAATTATATAAGGAGTTACATGAACGTTACCGGAATCTTCAGAAGCAGCTTTCATTGGTTGAGCAAGCAATTAAGTATGATTACGATTCTATACTTATTACTGAGCTGGATCTTGAGAAGCCCAGTCCCAAAATTGTTTACGTGAATGACGGTTTCACGAAAATGACAGGTTACACAAAAAAAGAGGTGATAGGGAAAACACCAAGGATTTTACAAGGTGAAAAAACAGATCGTCATGTACTTGATCGACTTAAGGAGAGATTAATTGAGGGGCAAGCTTTTTTTGGGCACACTGTCAATTATCGAAAAGATGGAAGTGAGTTTATTAATCAATGGGACATTCACCCTTTAACCAATAAAAATGGTGAGATCACACATTGGGTTTCTTACCAAAGAGATATTACAGACAGGAAGGAGTCAAGCAAGCTGGTTTTCGATGCCAATATGGATTTTGACAACCTGGTCGAAGAATCTAAAAAGACATTTGTAGATCTGGATATTCAGGGAAATATCATTTCTTCTAATAATTCTTTTAAAAATATTTTGGGATACGATGCTGATGAGCTGAAGACGGTTAAGATCTGGGATCTTGTTTCTGAGGATGATCAATCTGAAATGAAAGAATTATTTGCCGATTTCGATGCTAAGAGGATTAATGATGAACCATACCCATGGGAATTCAAGCAGAAAAGAGGTGAAACGGTCAAGCTTGAAGGAAATATCAACTATTTTGTAAGTAATGATGAAACCATTATTCGTATTCACTTTGATAATCTCTCATTACGAGACCGAATCATTGAAACTCTGAAAAAGAAAAAGAATGAATTTCAGGAGATCGTCGGGAAAAAAGATGAATTTACTCTTCGTTTTGTTTTAACAGAAGATGGGAAAATGGGCTGTAAATTCGTGTCGGATACCTTCCAAAGCATAACCGGTTTAAACCCCGATATGATTATTGATGAGGGAGTAAAAAAAGTAGTTCATGCTGATGATATCAATGATGTGGAAGCCGCACTTGAGCAAGCTTTTGAGGGCAAATCATCCAGTGTAAGTTGTAAATACAAAACTTCTGAAGGAGATTATGTTTCGGTAATTCAGTCATTTAAGCCGAATTATGGCGAAAATGGTAAAATGGTTGAAAGTGTTAAAAGTGTAGCATTGATCGAGTTGGGAGTAGAGAAATAAGACAACTCAATATTATTTCAGAAAAAGCCCGCCAGGTGCGGGCTTTTTCTTTATGGGGAAGGTGTGAAACCTTATATTCAAAATAAAAATGGATATCAAAGAAACAGAAGACCGTATAATCAGAGAATTTGAACTGCTAAGTGACTGGCAGGAAAGATATAAATATATCATCAAGCTGGGAGACAAACTTGAATCCATTTCCGATAGCGAAAGAGTGGATGAGAATTTGGTAAAGGGATGTCAAAGTCAGGTTTGGCTCGTTGCCGATATTAAAGATGGTAAAGTGATCTTTAAAGCGGATAGCGATGCAGCCATAACAAAAGGGTTGGTTTCGCTGATGGTTAGGTTCTATTCGGGCAGAGAGCCGGAAGTTATCCTCAATACCCCTCCTTCTTTTATAGAAAAGATAGGTATGGCAAAGCATTTATCACCAACAAGGGCAAATGGACTGGCATCCATGGTAAAACAGATGAAAATCTACGCAATGGCATTTAAATCCCGGGAAACGTTATCGTAATTTAATTGTAAGGGTCAAAATAATTCAGTTAATTCCCGCATTAATGGGGATTAAATATGGATATGAGTAAAAAATTCTCTCTAACCTGCATTTCAGACATAGCTCTGGGCAAAGACCTCAGGGGAAAAGTTGAAATTGTCGGTAAAAAAGCAGGCATGACGGTGTTGAACCCGGTTTCATTTTTCCTGGCCGGGGTTTCAATTTTATTTTTGGTTGCATTTCAGATCAATGAATCTGTTTCATTAACCTGGTTCTTTCTTTCGGAAGCAATTGCTTTTCTATTGATACCGCTCCTGGCCCGCCAAGGGTTTGAAAAGGCAGCAAAAATGCTTCTCATTGCATACGCTGATATAGGGATCGTAATATTGAGTGCTGTTTTTGGCGGCGATGCCATGATACAGGCCTTTTTTATACCGGCAATGGGCCTTTCCATTCTGATGTTTGATAATACCCAGGTATATTTGCGTAATATTGGTATTCTGTTGTCGATCCTCTCATATTTTATATTGGATTATATCATTTTTGAGCGAATCAGTATGAGTGAAAGCGGATTTTCTTTGGTCAGGTGGGCTGTATTAACAGGTTCCTTCGTTACCTCATGGCTTATTTTCAATACTTTTTCTCAGTTTAAAGAATCGGCTGAACAGCAAACTCTTGAACTCTTACAGAAAGAACAGGAACTGAATCAGGAACTGAGCAAGAAGCAGGATAAGCTGGAAACTTATATCAACCAGCTTGAAGTAGCTACGGAAGAACTCGCTAAAAGTACGAAAGCAAAATCTGAGTTTTTGGCGACTATGAGTCATGAGATCAGGACGCCTATGAATGCTATATTGGGTATGACCCATTTGCTTAAGCAGGATAGCCCACGAAAAGATCAGGTTGAGCCCATCAATATATTAGATTTTTCTGGACGAACATTATTGTCACTTATTGATGATGTGTTAGACTTTTCAAAAATTGAAGCCGGAAAAATAGAATTTGAAAACATAGAATTTGAGCTTAACAAGCTGATCAGTGTAATCATGGAAAGCTTCAAGGCTACGGCTTCAAATAAGGGTATAGAGCTTAAAAATGAAATTGAAGAGGGTATTCCAAATGTTTTGATCGGTGATCCGGCAAGGTTAACTCAGATATTGAACAACCTGGTTAGCAATGCCCTGAAATTTACCGAAGAAGGACAGGTAAAAGTAGAAGTCAGTACTGTTGGTGACTACGATGATGCAGTAAGGCTTAAGTTTTCTATTATGGACACTGGTATTGGAATTGAAGAAGAAAGGGTAGATTCGATTTTTGAGAGTTTTACGCAAGCCAGTCAGAATACTAAGCGTTTATTCGGTGGTACCGGACTGGGTCTGACCATCAGTAAACAACTTGCAGAACTTCAGGGAGGTAATATATCTGTAGAAAGTGAGGAAGGGGAAGGAAGTACTTTTATGATAGAATTGACTTTCGATAAAGCAACTTCAACAACTGAAGTTGAAGAACACACTAAGAAAGAAGCAGATACGCATACCATAACCGGTTTAAAAGTATTATTAGCGGAAGACAATGTGGTAAACCAGAAAGTGATGATACGGTTTTTGGAGCGCTGGAATATTGAGATGGAAGTTGTTAATAATGGCGAAGAAGCACTTGAGGCACTCAAAGAAAGTAATTTTGATGTTATTTTGATGGATCTTCAGATGCCTAAAATGGACGGTTATGAAGCCTCTGAGCAGATCCGAAAGCTTGATGACCCATATAAACGCAACACACCTATCATAGCCTTGACAGCAGCAGCTTTAAAAGAAGTTCGCGAAAGAGTTTATGCTGCAGGGATGAATGATTTTGTAACCAAACCATTCAATCCTGTTGATTTGGAGCAGAAGTTATTTAATTATGCCGACCGTTAGTATAGAAATAAAAAGAGCCGCTCCGTATCAGGGAGCGACTCTTGGGTTTTCGGGGTACAAATGAAATTCTGATCGGTACTAACTGTTTTCCGGCAATAATATGTAGAAGCTGGTACCCACGCCTTCCTTACTTTCTACTTTGATTTCACCGTTGTGCAATTCAATGAATTGCTTGACTATAGGCAATCCCATTCCTGTGCTTATCTCACCGCCAGTTCCTTGTCTCTGATGCTCTTTTTTCTTTTCAAAA
This sequence comes from Gracilimonas halophila, assembly GCF_042684365.1. NCBI lineage: Bacteria > Pseudomonadati > Balneolota > Balneolia > Balneolales > Balneolaceae > Gracilimonas > Gracilimonas halophila. Next base: position 101,158 of record NZ_JBHULI010000003.1, read on the forward strand.
AGGGTAGGAATGAATTCTTTCGGAATACCAAGTCCAGTGTCAGAAATCTCGCAATGAAGTTCTTTTTCTTGATCACCAATGATCTCAATATTTATGGAAACAGTATCTCCTTCATCGCTAAACTTAAGTGCGTTGCTTATCAGATTACTGAGTATAAATTTAAACTTTTCGTTATCCAGGCTGAATGGATGAGGGGCATCAATATTCGTAGTAATAGTGATCTTTTTGGCTTCAGCAACAGGTTTGTAGATATGGACCAAATCCTTTACCACTTTTTCCAATTCAACATCATCGAGAAGTAGAGTGGATTCGCCTTGCCGGAGAGAATTTGAGATCAGTTCACCGGCATACTTATCCGACACATATTTTAGAAAGAGCATGGTGAGCACATAATCCTTGTACTGCGAAGCATCCATTCCTCCCCGAAGTTCATCACAAGATTTCCAAATGGAGGCGTAAAGGTCTGATTTTTTTATGGGCATGATTTAAAAATATTTTCTTATTAGTCACTCATTGTTGAAACGGCTAAATCTCTTTCACTACCTTGGGGCAGTGTCATGATTGCATCCTTTAAAAAAAGCTTCCTGGATAACATATTATCTAATTTAATATCAAAACTATCTGCACCCGGTAATTTGCTAATAGGGTAGTAAATATGAACATCTTTTTCCTGTCCTATTCTATACACCCTATCATTTGCTTGTTCCTCCTTTGCAGGGTTCCAGTGTCTGTCTAAATGGAATACATGGTTTGCTGCTGTGATATTTAGTCCTACTCCCGCAGCAATTGGTGAAAGGATTATAACCTGAAACCCTTTGCTTCTTGTAAACTCATCAATAATTCCCATGCGGGTTTCAGTATAATCAGAAGATTTCACCTTAGTATCACCAGATATGATATCAGGTAGTACTCCAAAATCTTTGATAAGCCTGTTTCTCAACTTCTTTTGCATGGCTTTTGATATAACAAAAATTATCAGCTTCTCATGTTTAGATTTGACATCAGTAATTGTTGTATAAAGAGCTTTTAGTCTTGCTGAGTTTCCCCAGAATAGACGAGCATCTATTCCGTCAAGTTTTTCCCCACTGGAATCAAAAGTCATTAAAGGATGTAAGTAACAGTTTCTGGTTTTACTCAAGCAGGAGAGTGCAATGTTACCACTATCCGATTCAGCATAAATTTTTCTTATTTCCTCAATTTTAGTGATCTGGTCATCTGTAAGTGGTTGATCAAGGTGTTCAGAGTAGGTTATATCTTCCTGCTCAATACCTTTGTAATAATATTTATTAGGTAGTTCGTCAAGTACATCACTTTTTAATCTTCTTAGCAGAAATTGACCACTATCTTTGTATAGTTTTCTCCCAACTTCTATTTGTACCTGAGGATCACCGGAGTCTTTAATAGGGTCGACGTATTCTTTTATGAAAAACTTTCTGCTTCCAAATAACTTAGGGTTTGCTGTATCCATAAGACACCAATACTCCTCCAGCTTGTTTTCTACTGGAGTACCGGTGATCAATAATTTTAAATCTGCGTTCAAGGCTTTTGCAGATCGTGTTTGTAAAGCATCAGGGTTTTTAATGTTTTGAGCTTCGTCAAACATTACTGCTGCCCAATCTATTCGCGCTAATGAAAATTGATAATTTCTCAAACCACTATAAGTAGTTAATACAACTCGCCGAGGAACATCTAGTCTTTCCGTACCAAACTTTTTTCCAATTTTTAAACAGTATGAAATTGAATCAGGATTCATGTCCTGATCCTCATCTTGAACTTGAAGTCGTTCATTTCCAGACCTCAACCTAAATTCATCAAGATCTTCTTGTCCGTTTAATATCTTTACATCATGAAACGGGGTCGAAATAAAGAATTTTTCGATCTCTGATTCCCAATTTTTCAGTAAAGATAAAGGTGCAATAACTAAGAAAGGTTTGGGGGGATTATTGTTCTTGTTTGAGTGTGCAATGATAGCTTTCATTGCTACCAGAGTCGTAAATGTTTTACCAAGCCCCATATCATCGGCCAAAATACCCCCTTGGATATCTTTATTAGACTCTAAAGAAGCCTTATAAAGACTATATATCCAATCAATGCCCTCATATTGATAAGATTTCGGTTTATATTTTAAACTTTGATATGTGTCCTCAGGAACATGGGCCTCTTTAAATTTATCCCGAACGGCTTTGTTCTGATCATAGAAATCTATATCAAATGTTAGTCTCTTTTTCTCGGGTTCTTTTTCTGCTTTTGATTCGGAATCTTGTTTATAAGTTCCTTCATTAATTTTACTGCGTATTTGTTCTAATTCTTCCTCTAATACTATCTTCTCATCGGGTAATTTTACTTTCGCTCTATTGAAAACCATTGAAGAGCTATTTACCTCATAGGCTAAATCAGATTCTTTCTTAAAATCGTTTAAATCCGTCTCATCATGAATTACCTTTTCAATATCTTCAATTAAAGGAGGGTCTGCTCTCAAAAACCAATCATTATCTTCTCCATCTAAATCAGTAAAGCTGATTTTTGTATACTCAACAAGTCCTTTTACACGATAGGAGAACCCTGTATCAAGATCTATTAAATCTCCATTAAAAAAAGAACCGGGGTTGTTTAAAAAATCGTTTACGTCTTTTTTTGGGATTTTACCTTTTTTGAGGACTTCTTTTACAGCCCTATTTTTTTTCTCATCAAGCATTATTAGCTCATCATCAACATGCAATGTATTACGGTTATTATCTACTTCATTTAAAAGACTGAACTCTCTTTCTAATGCATGTAAGTTTTTAGAATCTACCCCCGCCAAATTAGGGGAGATGCTGAGGTCTCCATTATTTTCCTTAGTAATATTTAGGCTAACTTTTTTTGGCTCACTTAGTTTGAGATGTTTGAATCGAGACTCATCAATCTCAAGGCGGTCACTTTTAGCTTTTTTAAACAAGGCAACAATTTGATAATGGTCATTTTCATTATACGTGGACTTTCCTATATAGCTTAAGTATGAACTGAATGCGTTGTACTCTTCATCGGTTAAGTGGTAGTGATTTAAGCCTGCCTTTAGTATTGGCCCAAAAGGTGAGAAAGGTCTTTGCATTGGTGAGCTATCGGGTTTAAATACTACCTGTATTCTAAAATTTGGATCTGCTGCATTTAAACCCTTTGGTTTAATACTTATTATGCCCTTTAGCCTATTATCAATATGAATAAGGTCAGTTCTATCAAACCAATCTAAGTCATAGAAATCGTCCGTTTTTATATAATAGGCGTTATCAGTATTCGATTGTCTTACGTATCCTAAGTCAGCCAGTTGTTTATTTAAGGATAAATATACTTCAACAGTTTTATCATCTAATAAATCAAGATCCAGAGCCTTTAGTTTTTCATTGGCAAAACTTGAAAAAGTGAATTTTAACTCTTCCTGTGAAAACTCTACCAAAAGGTTTTCAGTAATATCATGTGTTATATTTGCCATGAATACTAAATGTTTAATTTATAAAACTCTTCATCTGTCAAAAGCAGATTTACATCAACTTCAACTTCACTTTGTATCAACCTTATTATTTTCTTTTTCCATCTCCCAAATTGGTCATGTGTAAAATTATATGCTGACCTGCCAGTGAAATTTTCGTACTCCCAATCGAGATTAGTGAGCCCTAAATATGTAAGTGATTTAGTGGAGGGTTTCATCAAATCAACTACATCATTCAAATCATAAAATACTCTCATAGCAAAATTGTGGCTTCCCTCAATAATGTGAAGCCTACCTATTCTCAGATAAATAACACATAAGCCTTGATGTGCATTTAAATTTGCTATGAAAGACTGATCTAAGTTTTTTCTCTTTTGTTTGATAAATCTTTTAGCTCTTTTTGGTAGGACCAACCTTGATTCATCTATTAATCCTTGAATTGCTAAGCCCTTGAGTAATTTTTTACGGCTTTCGTACATTCTTTGCATAGTTTTATTATTGGTTTCATCTGCAAAGTCTTCGATAGCATCCAAAAACAAAATAATGTCGTTATGCGAAAGTACTTTTATAAATTCATTTATTAATCTTTGGTCAATCTTAGACCACCACTTCACGTAATTTTCTGATCCTTTTGAAGATCTTGGGTCGGAAGCAATATCAAGTATTAAATCGATCCAATAGTGATGAAGATCGACTGAAGATAAATTTCTTAAAATTCTCCTCAATATTTCGTGACCAAGTAGCTCCGAGTGGTAAGGAACTTCAAAATACCCCCCTCTTTTTAAATCAGACGGCAATTTGCTTTTTTTCTTTAAATCAATTTCATCGATTCTTTTTAAAATATACCCAGACTCTATTTCTCTGAAAGTCTGACTGGAGTAAGAGATTTCGATTTTACTGTTTTGAATAACTTGTTTAGGTGATTTTCCTTTGGCGATCAAATAATCTACAAATGAATCAATAGGTTTATTAGATAGCAATCCAACTTCCTTTAAAAAACTCGTAGATATAATTTCATCATTGGTAAGATTAAGTATAATTTTTTCAACGATAATCTCCTTTGTTGAAAGTCCCAGATACAGGTTTTCTAAGTATGCGAGTTTGAATAACCTTTGAGAGTAGGTCGGAGAATTTTTTAAGCTCTTACTTAAATGCTCAATTATTTCATTATTGTTTAAATAATGGGTATAAAACTCAGGGTCATTTCTTGATAGATATACAAAAACATTAGCAGCAAAAGGGTTATTTTTAAGAATCTTTATTACTTCTTCGATTTTCGGTTTTCTGACTAATGATGTATAAATTTTTTGAAATACCGGAACTTTTTTGAGTAGATCAGTACTGTTTTTATCTACTTTCTTCGCAAGTTTTTCCCAACTTGAAAGATCACCCCATTGCTTAATAACTGGTTCTCTTGAAAGCATTATTCGAAATTTGTCATTATATCTTGCAAATCAAGACTTGTTGGGCGTCTTATAGTAAATCTGACATCTATTCTTCTGTTTTTTCGGTAATCTTCTAAACTCAATTGCTGATTTGTTGATGGTCTTGTTTCACCGTAACCACTTACTGAAAACAGTTTGTCGTTTTTACTATTTACTAACAAGGCTAAACTATCATTCGAAAAATCATTCCAGTAATTCCAAACTGATATTGCTCTAAAAGTTGATAAACCCCAATTACCCATTTCTCTTTCGGTTGGTCTAATATCGGTATGGCCTTCAATAAATATTGTGTCAAAATATTTTGAACTGCTATCTTCATTTATCTCTTCAAATAAGACCTCACCTATTCGGCGTAACTGATCTCTTACATTAGCACTTACTGGTATTTCATATTGATTTGATTTAAATGTAAGTGTTGATTCAGGTATACGTAATACACTGAAATTATCAGCAATTGTTACTTCAATATTCTCCTGCTCAAGACGATCTTCTATATCCTGTAAAATGTCCTTTCTTACCATTTCCGCTTTAGCAACTTCAGCTAAACTTTCAGTTACTACTCTTTTGGTACTCATCAATTCATAGATGACAAATACCATAACCAATAAAATAATTATTAAAAGTGATGAAAGGATATCAGCATATGTAATCCAGAAAGGATTTTCTTCTTCCTCTATACTGATATTTTTATGGTCGAACATTATTTACTCTACCTCTTTGGATCCATTCTTGTTTAATTCTTCAATGACGTAATTAAATTGGCGAGTAACATCTACCATACCTTTTGTAAATTCATATGTTTGTTGATTCCATTCGTTCATTCGTTCATTAGTTTGCTGCTCAACTTTACTAAAGTAACTATCCATCGTTTTATTTAGCTCAGCAGATATCTGATTTAGGTTATTTTCAACTTCACCTCTCATTTTTTCATATTCATTATTTAATTCGCTAAATGGCTTTCTTAGTTGTTGGGAGGCCTCAGCTATCATGCTATTTACCATCTCATTGTTCGAGTTTGTAACTTCTAAATTATCTGTAGCAACGTTGAATGATTGAATAATTTGTACGAGCTGATCGTGCACCTTTTTGATATTATTTAAATAATTCCCCAATGAATCTCTTGTCTCTTGAACAAATTTAAGTTGTTCATTGAATTGAGTTTTTGATATATCTTTTATTTCCTGCTGGTCTTTAATAACCTCTTCTAAATTATTGATAGCTCCTTCAAACTCAGTAATCAGATTTTCTTCAATAAAGTGATAGCTTTCATTTAAATTTTGAATGCTATCCTTAAGTCCACTGACCTGATCAGTAAATTTCTCCCTAAATTCTATCAATGCATCTTGCATTTCTTGATTCACTTGGCGGATTAACTCTTGCTGTTCAGCACCGGCATCGCCTACTTTTTCCAAAAACTCATCGACAAGTGTCGAAAATGCTGTTTCTGAAGAGTTCATAGCTTTATTAGCTATTTGTTCCATGTAAGGACTAATAGAATTTTCAAGACTTTCTTGTATACCTTGTTTTAGGTCATCTGATATATCACGAACCACTTCTTGTAGTTTAGATCCTAACTTTTCAGATAGCGCACCAATATGCTCCTCAGTAGATTTTGAATGATCTCGTATTTGGACTAAAGACTTCTCTGGATTTGTACGTGGATATTTAAAATCAACTAAATTTTGAAGGCGAGTAACACTTTTTCTTAAATCCGTTTTAAAAGCCTTCTCTTTATATGCAAATATGAGACTTAGCATTATTCCAAGTATTGAAGAAAGAAATGCAATAAAAGCTCCATTAATTACGCCCTGAACTCCTGTTCTTAATGTATCAATATCTTCACTTGAAACATCTAAATTCCAAATACCAGACAATAAACCTATAAAAGTAAAAAGGACTCCTACACCTATTAAGGCACTTGGAACCCACTTATAAATCTCATTTTCAAAGGTATTTGGGCAAAGTGATTTTACATTAAAGAAGTGTCCCGCATCAAGTGTATTTTCTATTTGATCATCATTAAATACTAATGACTCCTCAAACTCTTTCCAATGTTTAGCCAAAGGGTATCCTTCATACTTCTTGTAAATAACTTCAGAAATCAAAAAGTGCTTGTCACTTATATTTTCAAGAGTAGCTTCACTTAAAGCCTCTACTAAATTATCAATTTGTTTTTGCTCCTCCTCTTTATCTGCTTTCATACTTTGCAAGTGCGTAATAAACCCGTAGAGAAGTAGAAAACCAGAGGCCCCGGTTATTAAAAATGCCACCATCTTATTTTACTTTTTATAGAATTGAAAATTATAATTATTTAGTGAATAAATACATCAATTACAATAACATCAAAAACTTGAATTTGTCAGCCGTTGGTCTGATGATATACACGTTATCTTAGATACCTTAATTCTTGCACATCTTTTCTCTCAATAGCTTCTGAGCCGTTTCCCAGTCTAAGGTAGAAGTTAAGCCCCCACGCATATATCGATCCACTTCATGTAAGGAAACTTTAACGCCATCATTGAAGCCTTTCACCATTCCATCTTTATGTCCTTGTTGCATCCCTAAATAGTACCCGGCAAAGAACATTAGTGTTGACCCGATTAAATAAAAAAGAGCACTCATGATAAACCTGATCTTTGTTATTGGTTTAGTTCAAAATATATATGCCAACTGACAGATCCTGTCACCCTTTCTCCAATAATCTCTGAATTTGATAATGATTTTTAGAACTATTCAGGGTATGTATGATTTCTAAACATTTTCCAAATTGCATATATAATTCCAACAGTTGCTAATAGTGTTAACAACCACCAATTAGTAAGTATAAGAGCAAAAGTCATTTTTATCCTTAATTAATATCATCGAATATTTTAAGTAAACAGACTTCAATCTCTAAGGCTTTTAACAACTCTGGTTCTTTCATAAATTCTTTCCAAAGCTTTTCAGCCTCATTCTTTCTTAGCCTACCCCGTGCATAATTATGTATGAATTGTATGGTATTTATTAAATCTTTCTTTGTCATTTTTCAGGTGGTTCAGGTAAAAACGTAGCCCCTTCGGAATCGTTGTAATACTTTAACCATTCTTCTAATTCTTTTTTTTGCTTTTCACTTGCTCTGTCAGCTATGTAAAATCCCTTGTTATCGTCGTAAAGTAATAAATCAGGATAGGGGGGTTAGTGAAACTTGTCATTACGTGTACCTCTTTGGGTTAAAGCTCTCTAATAGCAAAACCTCTAACTTTTACCTTAGTCCAGTATACTCCGGTGTTAAAAGGTTGGTTCTCAAATCTTAAATTCACTACCGCATTTGCATCCCACTCAGTTGCAATGTCATACATCTCTGCTATGAGTGATTCTGTATTGAATATTTCTACAGCATAATATTCATAATTACGACCATCAAACTTTCTTTGTACTGTATATTGTTTCCCATTATTGGTCCAAATGTTATCATCCCCTACGGCAGTTCTATAGGTTCCAGCTGTTATTTGGATAATTTCAGGATAAAATTCTACTTCAATTATACCGACTGATTCATAATCACCACTTGGGTTTTCAGTAGTAAATCTGAAATCCTGCTCGGTATATTCTCTGAAATCTATCCCATAATATGAATATCCGCCATCCATAGTTAAGTCTGCAGTAGCACAGCTTGCTAAAATTAATACCAGGGCTATTTGTATTAGAGGTTTCATATGTATCTCCTAAAATTAAACCGGGTTATAAAAAATCAATGTGTTATCTAAATTATGCATGAAATGTAGACTTTCACATAAAGTAAGAGCGATCTCAAAGCAATTCCGTACAAAATATTTTAGAATAATTTGAAAATGGCCTTAGTAAACTACTAAGGCCAATATTGTTATCGTTCTTTTCTAATGTTATACAATCGATGATTATCAAGGAAGTCATAAAGAGGCTGAGTTGGGTACAAGATCTTTCTACCATGTTTCACATAATCAATTTGATTGGAATCACGTAAATGTTGAATAGTTCGACTACTCCACCCGGTTAGCTCCATTACTTTTTCTTTAGTCAGATAGGGTGGGGTTACGGCCGTTGAAATGGTTTGCTTAATGTCATTTAAAGCTTTTGAAACTGCATTATCTACTGCTTCAGATATTACCTGAGTGATATGTTCTTCTAAATTACTCATTGGTTCTCCAATTTAGTTAAAGATGAATTGGAGTTTATTTCATAGTAAATATTTGAGCAATAGATTTTCGGAGGCTGGTCGTTGTTGCTATTGAGGCGATTCGCCAATCTGTTCTAAATATTCATAATAATCCAGCTCCGGAAACCCATCCGTACCCTCTCTTTGTAGCTCCAGCATTTTCTGTTCAATGTCATGAATAACTTGAGTTCCTTTTTCAATGGTAGGCTGATCAATCCACTCGATATCAAAATCTCCAAAGCCGGAACCGTACCAGTAAATCCATCGAGGCTTCTCCAGGTGGATTATTCCATAAAGGACCGAACGGTAAATATGGGCAAATTTATCTTTTTCAGGCATGGATTATAAATCTCGCTAAGAAATCATACTTTCAGGTTGTAGTTACTAAAAGCATTTAAAAGAAGAAAGCCATGTGTGGAAGATACGTCCTCTACCAAGAACTCGATGAAATTAATCACTTCCTGAACAGCGTTGAAAGCGAAAGGTATCAAGCGGATGGTAATGGTAGGTACCGCCCCAACTACAATGTAGCCCCTACCAGTATCATGCCAGTGGCTTACACCAATGAAGATGGGAAGAGAATACTGATGCCGATGCACTGGGGCTTTATGGGATGGAAGCCTAAAGAAGGAGATCGCCCATTTCTGCCCATCAATACCCGTGACGATAAGATTACCAAAAGCCGCATGTGGAAAGGACCGTTTCAACATAAGCGCTGCATTGTGCCGGCCAACGGTTTCTATGAGTGGACTGGAAGTAAAGGAAATAAAACCCCTCACTTTATCTATCCAACGCAAGGTAAACTCATGGGTTTTGCAGGGATCTATAACGATCTTGCGCCGGAGGATAAAGATACTGACTTCTCTTATTCGATCATTACCACCGATCCGAATAAAGTGATGGAGAACATCCACGACCGGATGCCGGTGATTCTACACCCAGAGGAGTTTGATGACTGGCTGAATCCTGAAAATGAGGATCCAAACTATCTGAAAGAGTTTTTAGAGCCGTATCCGGATGATGGGATTGATGAGCATATTGTTTCTAAGGCTGTCGGGAAGGTGCAAAACAATGGGGCTGGGTTGATTGAGAAGGCTGATTTATTTGGGTAGTTGTGGAAACTCATTTATAGTGTGATAAAATCAGATTAAGGCATGAGCTGTATTATAAATAAGCATTAATCCAATGAGTCTGGATCTGCAAGATTATCAACATAATGATCCCAGGTATCAATACGGAAATCATAATCTTGATCTCCGTAAATCCATCCAAATAGGTTTCCCATATTAGCATGAGTTTTCCGTGTTTGAACCGTTTTATATAGCTGTCCTTTTACAGCATCAGTCCAACCTGATAGGAATGCTTTCCTTCTATACTCATCAGGATCTTTTCGAATATCGTTTATAGATCTATTTTGATCTGAGTTATTTGTGGTTGATGATTTTACTATGATGGGATGAAGGGCAACTTCTACTCCGTTTTGGTTGCAAAACCATTCAAGATCCGTTTCACCTGCAGAACATAAAGCAACTTTGCGAATCTGTGAAGGGTTAAATTTGCGAGCTAATAAAGAGCTTCCAACAAGCACTTGTCCAATAACATTTCTATTAAGAGTACGTTTTGCTTCTATAAGATGAATTTCACTTCCATCTAAAGACTGTTTTAAATCTTGTATTGTGTATTTCCCAGGTGAGTAAACTTCACTTTTTGATCCTGGCACTAATACGCCATCAATTCGTCTGGCATTAAGAATATCTTCGGACCCACCGACACGAACTTCAAGAAACAACTTTCCGGGATTTTCATTTAGATATTTATAGAGTAGTCGATCTTCGAAGGTGGTTGGTGTCCAAGATATACTACTCATACTGAATACTTGATTGCTCAGTTTTTAGGTTTGCTGTATAACATAAGTTTTATGCAGGAGGAAAGTGCAAAAAAACCATATAAATTTACAAATCAGTTAATGAGTATGCTCATCGCACAAAAAAGAACTCTTCATCCACTTCCTGCATAAACCGCCAGTCTAACTGATCAAGGATGTAGATCAGGTGGAAAAAGCGTTGTTCGTCTGTCTCTACGACATAGTTCAGCTCTTTGGTGATCATGGTGTTTTCCATGTGACGGGTGGGTATCTTAGTAACCTGAGCAGAAGGTAGTTTTCCTGAACGAAATCGGTACGGTTGCATTCTTAGGATGAGGGGAAATTCGGTTCCGTCATATTGTTTCTTGGCTTCTTCTTCCGGCAGGAGCTCAAACCGTAACGGCTGAATGCGATGTGCTCTTGAAGGTTTGTGCTTGTGACGATCTACGAGCACCAGCATCCGGTCGATGGCTTTGTCTTCATATCCCGGAGACTTCTCCAGGGACCAAAGCAGCTGCTCTTCATCAAAGATCAGGTTCAGAATCTCCCCGGACTTCGTTTCCACAGTGTAAAAGGACTTACGAACTCCTCCGTCGATCTTACTGTGGCATGAGCGCACACGTGCGATATCTCTGCGATACGGTGGTCTCCAATCGGGATGCTTGACAGGTGCATACCGGGAGAAAAAAACCAACACTTCGATTAAAGGGAATTTATTCATGACCAAGTTTTTTTTGGTCGTAATAACCTACACACATATATTTTACATATCAATATGTACAAAGGAAAAATGATCAAAAAGAAACCCCATCCATACCAGCCCGAACACGATGTCTACCGGATCACCCTTTATAACACGATCTATCCTGAGCATCAGCATCGATCGAAAAAAGACCGGCTGTATCTGCACTTTGACTTCGCCTGTTTCTATGCTCAGGTGGAACAGCTACGATACAACATGTACGGACTTCCGCTGATCATCGGAGGGTGGAGAAAAGACAATGGACAAGTTAAAGGCATTGTAGCGACTGCCTCCTATGAAGCGCGAGAGTTTGGTATCAAGACAGGCATGAGTGCGTATGAGGCATGGAAGCTTTGCCCGCATGTGTGCATGAAGCAGGTAGATTATGACTCCTATAAAGCCATCTCTGAGCAGGTGCATTTTATATTCAAGGAGTTTGCCCCGGTGGTAGAGCGGTACAGTATGGATGAGTACTTCATGGAAGTAGATTTTTTGTTAGGGAAATCCCGAGAAGAGATCGACGACTTTGGCAGGAGGCTACAACAAAGAATCTACGAGGTCACTAAACTGGTAGGTGCCGTTGGGATTGCCCGATCTAAAACCTACGCCAAGTTGTGTAGCAGTTTGGATAAGCCCAAAGGAAGAACACTTATTCTTAGCAATGATGATGAACGAGCACAGATCTGGCCACTGGAGCTGGATGAAGTCTGGGGTGTAGGAAGACGGCGACATGAACATATTCTGGCTGAAGGTTATAAAACCATTGGTGATGTTGTAGAACGTGGCAACGAAAAAACATTCATCCGCCTGTTTGGAGCTAACTTTGGCAAGATGCTTTATCAAACTATTACCGGACAAGATCAGGGACGGGTCATGGAAGAGATCTCTGAGGACTATAAACCTAAACAGGGAGTCAGCTATGGGCACACCTTCTCTGAAGGCTCCACAGAATTAGATCGTATCAAGGGAGAGTACGCCATCGCCGTTCAACATATCTGCTACCGAATGCGAGCCTATGGTATACGTGCCAATTCTTTCTCCGGCATGTTTGGCTTTAACCATCCGGATAAGCCAGGTATAGGTTTTCGGTTCGTTACCCAGGCTCATACAAACATCGATGACTATGTGTATGAGTCGCTAATGAATAAGATTGAACCCGCCCTACGAAAAGCATGTGAAAATGGAATAGAGATTCGAAACCTTTGGCTGGGCACCAAGGAAATCGACAAAACCGATCAGCTTAATGTGTTCTTTCAAGATGACGAAGAGAAGGTGGCACGAACGAAAGCCATGGATGAGATCAAGAATAGGTTTGGGCAGAAATATATTACTAAGGCTAATGCGTTAACAAGGGTGAAGGGGAATACACATTTTTTGGAGAGAAATGGGTGATGAGAGGATAAGTTGGGGTCCAATTGTATTTTTATTAGTTTTTTCTAAATTCATAAAAATTCACTTAGTACGAAGTCATGCCGAATGATTGGTTAGATAAATTGATGTATTACACGTTCAGATCTGGGACACAGAAAGCTTTTGATGAAATGCAGAGGGAGATGCACGAGGATATTTACCATGCCGATATTGATAGATATAAAGATGTATATGATCACCTTAAAAAGAAAAAGAATATCAGTGAGAAGGAAAGAGAAAAGGCTTTACGTGAGATTGAAGCGATGATTGAAAATGCAATTAAAACAAAATATACCTTTAGTCCTTTTGAGCATAGAGAAGCGATTGAGGAAACGTGGGGCTTTAAGGAAAAAAGAAAGGCTGAGGCAAAAAGGAAGAAAGAAAAGAAGGTAGAGGTAACTTTTAAGGATGAGTTCATAAGTAATATTTACAAAATGCTGGAAGAACTCTCTGACATAGATGACCAAAATCATACAAATGAAGAAAGAATCGCTTTAGAGAAAACCAGGGAGACGGCATCTTTAGTGGTAAGTATTTTAAGGGATGTCTACAATGGTGATAAAAAACACTGCAAAAAGGTAAGCTAACTGATTTTATTGAGTTAGTTGATATCGTTGTTAATGATGAAGATGAATATTTTGGGAGCGAAAAAAAGCAAGCTGACCCTGATAATTATAGAAAACATGTCGAAGAAAAATATGCGCCAATTTACGAAGAGGTATCCCTTTACTTGTATCTAACTTGACTAATCTTTTTAGAGAAAATAGAGGTGAGACATCACATTCTGTTACCCCATTGTTACCCCGAGTTGGTTTCTGCAAGGTCTGCCTAAAATAAAAAAAGCCTTTGTTTTGCTGTAAGTTCTTGCAAGACAAAGGCTTTTAGTATGTACACCCGGGGGGATTCGAACCTCCAACCGCCTGATTCGTAGTCAGGTACTCTATCCAATTGAGCTACGGGTGCAAATAATTGAGAGCATCAAAGATAAGAATATCATTACTGCTGGGCAATTAATTTACGGAACAAAAAAATGAGTACAATACGGCTGCGTCTGAATTCTGTTTATAGAAATAAAACGTTTCTGCTTTGAAACTTTATCGGTGGTGTTGCTTATAGTGAAAAGTTTCTCTAAATCAGAACTTTAACAATAATTCAAAAAATTTCGCTATGAAGAACATATTACTGATAGCCGGCCTTTTACTTTTGTTGCCCGGAATGGTGGTTGCGCAAAAGGGCGAGGACGATGCTGAAAAAGAAGATAAGTTTGCAGAGCTGACCAAAGATGCGGAGCATTTGGAAGGCTTTATTGATCTCTACAAAACAGATGAAAAGCTGTATATGGCTGTAAGTAAGGAAGACCTGAATAAAGAGTTCCTTATGAATTTTGAAATTGCTCAGGGTATTGGTTCATCCGGACTGTATGGCGGAACCATGTTGAATATTTTTGAAGGGCTTTTGGTTCGGCTCGAAAAAAGAGAAGGCAAGATCTTCTTGGTACAGCTTCCACACCGTTATAAGGCAGAAAAGGGAACTCCTGAGGCAAAAGCCGTGGAGCTGACCTATGGCAACTCCGTATTGGAAACTGCAAGCATTGAAGCCACCAATGAAGACAGCGTGATGCTGCTTGATGTATATGGTTGGTTTGTCGGGGATCTTTCAAACATAACTCAGAACGTGCAATTTGCTGTATCCTCGCAACCGGGACAGCCGGGGCGTGCTTCTCTCGATAAAGCTAAAAGCTATATCAAATCAATAAAGTCATTCCCGATGAACACAAATGTTACTGCAAGTCTCACCTTTAATAATGCAGAACTGGGAGCCCCGCGAACTGTGGCGGACGGAAGGTTTATCCCTGTATCTATACATTATACTATGGCGGCTCTCCCTGAAGATCCCATGGAGCCGCGAATGGCGGATGACCGTACCGGGTACTTTATGACGGTTCATAAAGATTTTTCAAATGATGATGACACCTTCTTTCAGCGATATGTGAACAAATGGAGGCTTGAGTGTAATGGTGAGCCGGGAGCAGACGGACTTTGTGATCCTGTTAAGCCGATCACCTATTACATCGATCATACCGTACCGGAGCGCTATCGGGAAGCAATGATGGAAGGGGTGACTGAGTGGAGTAAAGCCTATGAAGCCGCCGGTTTTCGAAATGCCGTACGTGCCGAAATGTTGCCTGAAGATGCTGAAGCAGAAGATATTCGCTATGCTACGCTTCGATGGAATGTATCTGATCAACCGGGATATGGTGCGATCGGTCCCTCTGTTGTAGACCCGAGAACCGGTGAGATCCTGGATGCAGATATCTTATTCGAAGCAAATATGTTGCTAGGCGATAAGAATGAATACCGCGAAATGGTAGAACCTCGCGCAGCTATTGATGAGATCTTCAATGTAACTTCTGAAGAGATCGGACAGATGAAATATGGCGAAACGGCATCCTTTTTTGCTGAAATGTCGATGCAATTGGATATAGTAAAAAGCGTACTCTTTGCCAAAGGATCGATGAACCTCGGCGATCCGGTTCCGAAAGAATTCGTTGATCAGGCCTTAAGATGGGTGACCATGCATGAAGTAGGGCATACCCTCGGCCTTCGCCATAATTTCCGATCCTCCATAGACACTCCGCTCGATAAATTACATAATGAAGAGTGGGCAGTAGAAAATGGAGTTTTCAGTTCAGCCATGGAATATCCTACTGTGAACCTTTCTTCAGAGGGAGAGTCAGCAGATGGATATTATTATAACCCAAGCGTGGGAAGTTATGATCGCTGGGTGATCAGCTACGGCTATACTCCGGATGCAGAAAAGGCTAAAGAGATCGCCCGCCAGGCTGCCCAACCAGGGCATGCGTACGGAACCGATGAAGATGCACGCGGTGCCGGCGCGGTAGATCCACTCATCAATGTGTATGATCTGGGTGATGATCCGCTGGCTTGGGGTAAAGATCGTGCTCAGTTATTGCAGGGATTGATCCCGGAAATTCCCGAGATCGTTTTGGCAGATAACATGCCTTACTATGAGGCTACAGATCTTTTCAATACGTATTTCTTTCAATATTCGCGAACCCTGGCTCCTGCCATCAAGTATATTGGTGGGCAGTATCAGTACCGCGATCACGTGGGGGATCCTAATGGAAGAATGCCGTTTGTGGCTATCCCGAAAGCAAAGCAACAAGAAGCGCTGGATATGATCATCGAATATGCGCTAGATGCGGATGCCTTTGAACTTCCGCAGGATGTATTCCAGCAAATGGGAGCAAACCGATGGAGCCACTGGGGTAATTCAAGTACCTATGGTGGTCGAATTGATTATCCGCTTCATTCACAGTTAGTAGGTATTCAGTCTTCGCTGCTTTCGCAATTATTGAATGGAACTCGTTTAGAGCGAATCCGTGATACGGAAATGAAATTTGGTGCAGAGAATACGGTTACCATCCCTGAACTGATGGGAACTATCACTAATGCCGTTTGGAGTGAAGTTTGGTCTGCCCCCGGAAGCAATGTCAACAGCAACCGGAGAGATCTTCAGCGAGCCTATCTTGATGAGATGGTTGAGATCGTAACCGATGCACCGGCCAACATGCCGGCGGATGCCCGTTCAGTTGCCCGACATCAGCTAACCGACCTGAATCAGCGAATTACACGTCGATTGACACCACCATATAATTTTGATGCATATACTGAGGCGCATCTGCGTGAAGTGAGCGCCAGAATTGAAAAGGCACTGGAGGCGGGACTTAGTTTAGAAAACTGATTCAATACAATTTTAAAATTAGCAAAGCCCGATCTGATAAAGACAGACCGGGCTTTGTTTTTATAAACCTATTTCGAAAATCTTAAATTAAAAGGACTCATGGTAATCAATCAAACTGATTTTAAAGAAACGTTGGGCAATTATTTATGTAACATACTCTTAGAATTTTAGTATAATCAAGTTGTTAAAAAGTGGAAGTTAATCCAGTTTTTTAGTTTGTTAAGCATCATTTAATTAAATCATTAAGCCAATGAAATACAGTGTTTCGGAAAAGTACAATTGCTTGATCATAGAATTGAAGGGGAATGTTATGGGTGGTCCGGACGCAGAAACATTCAGGGATGAACTTCACAAGCTGGTAGAAGAAGGAAAGAAAGAAGTAATCGTTGATCTTGGGAAGGTCAAGTTTATGAATTCATCCGGACTTGGAATTTTGATCGGCGGTCTTACAACCATGAAAAATGCGGGCGGTGAACTAGTGATCTGTCAGGCAGATAAAAAGATCGAAAGCCTGTTGATGGTTACCCAGCTTATTAAAGTATTCAATCACTTCCGCACTCTGGATGAAGCTATTGCCCATTTCGGAAATGACTGATAATTAAAAATCCCGCACTAAGTTAATAATGCGGGATTTATGAATTTAACTGACCGACTGAATTCAAATTCAGGCGGTTTTTTTATGCTTAATTATTAGTATCGATACTGATCTGACTTGTAAGGTCCTGTAATAGGAACACCAATATACTCAGCTTGATCTTCCGTCAGCGTCTCAAGGTCCACTCCAATTTTGGATAAGTGCAGTCTTGCTACTTTCTCATCCAGCGATTTTGGAAGTACATGTACACCCGGCTCGAATTCTTCCGGACGATTCCAGAGTGCAATTTGCGCCAACGTCTGATTAGTGAAACTGTTACTCATTACAAAAGAAGGATGTCCGGTTGCATTACCGAGATTCATCAATCTTCCCTGAGATAAAAGCACCACTTGTTTACCGCTGTCATTTAAGGTGAAGATATCCACCTGCGGTTTGATGTTCTCTTCTTTGGCATTTTTCTTCAGCCACGCAACGTCAATCTCATTGTCAAAGTGACCGATGTTCCCAACAATGGCTTTATCTTTCATCTTCTTGAAATGACGGTCTTTGATGATGTCCTTGTTTCCGGTAGCGGTTACAAAAATGTCGCCTCTTTCAGCGGCATCATCCATTTTTTTCACTTCAAAGCCATCCATTGCCGCTTGCAGGGCACAAATAGGATCGATCTCGGTTACAATAACACGGGTTCCGGCGCCTTTAAGAGAAGCGGCCGTTCCTTTTCCAACGTCTCCATATCCGGCTACAACAGCCACTTTTCCGGCCATCATCACATCGGTGGCGCGACGAATAGCATCCGCGGCTGATTCCTTGCATCCGTATTTGTTATCAAACTTAGATTTGGTAACAGAGTCGTTCACGTTGATCGCAGGAATAGTAAGCGTTCCTTTCCGCTCACGCTCTATCAGGCGAAGAACACCGGTCGTGGTTTCCTCAGAAATTCCATTGATACCTTCCACTAATTCCGGATAGCGATCCAGTACCATATTGGTAAGGTCTCCACCGTCATCAAGGATCATATTCAAAGGCTCTCCGTCAGGGAAGAACAAGGTTTGCTCAATGGCCCAATCGAATTCTTCTTCTGTCATGCCTTTCCATGCATATACAGGAACACCGGCTTCAGCCATTGCAGCTGCGGCATGATCCTGAGTAGAATAAATATTACATGATGACCAGGTTACGTCTGCTCCCAATTCTATCAGTGTTTCAATAAGAACGGCAGTCTGGATAGTCATATGCAGACAACCGGCGATGCGGGCACCTTTAAGTGGTTGTTCGTCTTTGTACTCTTCACGGATAGCCATAAGGCCGGGCATTTCAGCTTCAGCCAGGTCAATTTCCTGTCGGCCATAATGGGCCAGTGAAATGTCTTTTACTTTATAGGCTAACTTTTCTTCTTCTTTAACTTGTGGCATAAATCTTATGATGTTTTGTTTTGTTTTATAATTTCTTTCGCTTTTCGGTAATCACCTTCAGGCCCTGCTGAACCCAATTCGGTTTGGATTAGGTAACCGGCGGGATCAAAATATACTTTGAATGGAATACCGAGTTTTATGATCTCATCTCCAACTTTTTCAGTGTCAACAGTATATACAAAGTCATACTCATTTTTATCCCTGAAAGCCTGAACATCTTCAATGGTATCTGAATTGTTCAGATTAACGGCAACTACAACAAAATCGTCAGGGTATTCATTCTGAAGGGAATCTATAGTTGGAAATACCTGCAGACAAGGTCCGCACCATGTTTCCCAAAAGTCGAAAAGAACGACTTTACCTTCGAAGTCAGCTACCGTAACCTGATTTCCATCCAGGTCGGTGAAAGTAGCATTCCAAACCGTCTTATCGATCATCTGGTTTTCATCACTTAGATCGCGTGGGTTGTTGCGGGTTTCACCACAAGCAAGCATGAGTGCTGATAATGCTGTTATAAAAAAGATTATTTTAAAATTTTGCATACAGTAAATTTAAAGTTTTCTTTAGAACAACTCTAAGATAAGGTTTAGTTTCCTGAATAAGGAACTAAAAACAAGGATAAATGAAGCCTCATACTTTGCGAAAGAAATCATATCTTTGCCCCATGATGTACGATTTTACGATTGTTGGGGCCGGAATAGTTGGCCTCTCTACGGCTTATAAATTATCTCTCAAATATCCCGAAGCAAAGATCCTTGTCCTCGAAAAGGAAGACCGGGTAGCAGCTCATCAAACCGGGAAAAATTCCGGAGTGATTCACTCGGGGATCTACTATAAACCTGGAAGTTATAAGGCTCGTAACTGCGTGGATGGACGGCACCAACTGGTTGATTTCTGCAAAGAACACAACGTTGCCATTGATGTATGTGGAAAAGTGATTGTGGCTACAGATGAATCTGAAATTCCAAAGCTTCAGGAAATTTTTGAACGGGGACTTCAAAATGAGATTGAAGGCATTGAAATGATCGACACAGATCGCCTGAAAGAACTCGAGCCTCACGTCAACGGGGTGGCTGCAATCCATGTGCCATGCGCCGGAATAGTGGATTATGCCGGAATGTGTAAGGTATTGATGAAGCTGTTGGAAGAAGGAAATGGCAGGGTGCAGTTCAACAGTGCAGTAAGTAATATCTCAGATAAGGGAGATGAAATTGTTATTGAGGCAGGTGGGAAAAATATTCATTCTCGGTTTCTTGTAAATTGCGCCGGCCTGTACTCCGACCATGTCGCTCGTTCCGGAGGAGTTCATTCCCCTGTTAAGATCGTGCCTTTTAAGGGCGAATATTATGAATTAAAGCCGGAAGCCGAGTATCTGGTAAATGACCTGATCTATCCGCTTCCAAACCCTGAGTTTCCATTCCTGGGAGTTCATTTTACCCGAATGGCTTTGGGGGGAATTGAATGTGGTCCGAATGCTGTTTTTGCTTTTAAAAGGGAAGGCTACAAAAAGCTTTCATTTAATCTGAAAGAAACGACCGAGACTTTCAACTTTCCGGGATTCTGGAAGATGGCTCGCCAACATTGGCGTATGGGGTTGGATGAATACAAGCGCTCTTTTTCTAAAAAGGCTTTTGTAAAGGGATTGCAGAAGTTGATACCTGAAGTTCGGGAAGAACATTTGCAAGTATCCCCATCCGGAATTCGCGCCATGGCACTTCAGCCAAATGGAGAGATTCTCGATGATTTTTATTTTGAAGTTGTGGACCGTCAGATCCATGTGCTGAATGCCCCTAGTCCGGCAGCAACAGCCGGATTGGCTATTGGGGATGAGATCGTGAAGAAAGTGGAAGATAATTTCAATTTCCCACAGACAGATTGATCATGGTTTGATCACTTTTAAAGTTTATCAGGTACTTTTCATCAGCTAAGAGCGAACCCAAAAGCGGATAAGCTGTTTAGAATGCACTTTTGGAGAAGGACTTAAAGGATGGATTCCTGAAGAAAATAACTGAGTGGATCAAGGAGAATTAATAATAATTATCCGTTGAATTTATCCCGAATTAACCTCAAACTACTTCCTTAATTCAGCAGGAGCTTTTTTTGATTCAACGAGATTCACTTACCCGTCATTTATATGCTCAGGATGCTTCCATGTATCAGGAAGTGCCTGAAGGAGTTTCCTTCCCTAAAAATATCAGTGATATCCGGGCATTGGTGGAGCAAGCTAATACGCACAAGTTTTCGATTACGGCACGAAGTGCAGGAACAAGTCTTGCCGGCCAGACAACAGGAGGGGGAGTGATCATGGATGTGTCCCGATACATGGATAAGATCCTGAGTCTGGATGAAGCTTCAAAAATTGCTCATGTTCAACCGGGAGTAATTCGGGATACCCTGAATCGTGAAGCCGGGAAGTTCGATCTGTTATTTGGACCCGACACTGCTACCACAAATAGGTGTATGATAGGCGGAATGATCGGTAATAATTCTTCCGGATCTTTTTCCATCAAGTACCAAACAACCCGTGAACATATCCTCGAAGTGGAGGCGGTTCTAAGTGATGGTTCTGTTGCCTATTTCAAACCGCTGGCAAAAGAAGAGCTTGAAGCCAAAAAAAAGTTGGATAATCTGGAAGGCCACATCTATCGATCTATGCTGAAATTGATAGAGAAGAACCGAGATCTTATAGAACGGAGTTATCCTCACAAAGACATTATCCGTAGAAATACCGGATATGCTTTAGATAAGCTTTTGGAGATGCAGCCTTTTAACCCGAAAGGAAGAAAGTTCAATCTCTGTGAATTACTTTGCGGTAGTGAAGGAACCCTGGCAATGACAGCTGCTGCTAAGTTGAATTTAGTTCCCAAAGATTCTCATAAGCTGGTGGTAGTCCCACAGTTTGAATCCTTGGATGAGGCTATGAAAGCGGCCGTACACATTGTAGGGTATGAGCCGGCCGCGGTGGAGTTGGTGGATCATATCATCATGGATGCCACAAAGGGAAATATTGAGCAACGTAAGAATAGGTTCTTTTTGGAAGGAGAGCCGAGATATATTTTGATCACTCAGCTGGAAGGGAATGACCTGAATGAACTTCAGGAAAAAGCGCAGAAACTTGGTGAAACACTGAAGGAAAAGTCCCTGGGTTATGCCTACCCGATCATCTCCGATGCTGATGAAATGAAGCGGGTATGGGATCTTCGTAAAGCAGGTCTTGGTTTGTTGATGGGATTAGGTAAAGATGGCCGGTCGCCGTCATTTTGTGAGGATACTGCAGTTCGGGTTCAGGACCTTCCCGGGTATGTAAAAGAGTTTGAGCAGATATTGAAAAAACACGATACCCACTGCGTGTTTTATGCCCACGCGTCAGTTGGAGAATTACATTTACGGCCTCAGATCGATATCACCACCGAAGCCGGTTTAGAGAAAATGAAGGTGATGGCGGAAGAGATCGCCGATCTGGTTAAAAAGTATAACGGTTCACTTTCCGGGGAACACGGGGATGGCCGTGTCAGGGCACCCTATATCAAAAAGATCCTGGGCGAAGAAATGCTTCCGGTTTTGAAGCAGGTGAAGGAGATCTGGGATCCGAATTATATCTTCAATCCCGGCAAAATTGTCGATCCCAAACCGGTAGATGCCGATCTTAGATTTTCTCCCGATTATATAAAGCCGGATGAAGAAACCGTATTTTCATGGAATAAGGAGGGGAGCTTGGGTGACGCTTTGGAACTTTGCAACGGAGCCGGTGTATGCCGTAAGCTGGCCGAAAGTGGAGGAACGATGTGTCCTTCTTACATGGCTACGAAAGAGGAAAAGGACTCGACCCGTGGACGAGCTAATGTATTTCGGCAGGTATTTTCAGGTGAAGATCCCCATGGGTATGAATCGGAAGAACTGAAAGAAGCACTCGATCTGTGCCTGAGCTGTAAGGCCTGCAAAAGTGAATGCCCCGCCAATGTGGATATGGCTAAAATGAAAGCGGAGTTTATGAATGGCTGGCATCAGAAAAAGGGGGCACAGTTAAAAGAACGGTTTTTCTCTTATGCAGGAAAGATCTTTCCATTGGCCTCAATTACTCCGAAAATTGCCAACATGGTTGCAATTTCAAAACCCGGAAAGTGGATCTTTGAAAATATGTTCGGAATTGATGCCCGCAGGGATCTTCCGGCATTTGCACCAAAGACATTTCGAACCTTGTATCGGAAGCACAAGAGGAATGGAGTACTAAGATCAGATAATAAAGTAGTTCTATTCATTGATTTGTTCACCAATTACAACGAGGCGAAGATTGGGATGGATGCCATGAATGTATTGGAAAAAATGGGTTATGAAGTCATTATCCCCAAAAGCATGGAAACCGGGAGGCCGCAAATTTCAAAGGGGTTCCTGAAGGAAGCTAAATTCATTACCAAAAAAGTATTGGCTGAGTTTGAAGAATTTGTGGAATGCGGTATTCCTGTGGTCGGCTTGGAGCCTTCTGAAATACTGACTCTTCGTGATGAGTTTCTGGAATTGTGCAATGATGAGGAATTGCCACTGGCTCAAAAACTTGCGACTTTTTCTTTTACTTTTGAAGAGTTTATAACCCAAAATAAAGATCGGATTCCTGCTCGAGGTTCATCCCGGAAAGTATTGTTACACGGTCATTGTCACGCCAAAGCACTAGTTGGAAATGAGCCAACGGTGGAAGCCCTTGAGTCTGCAGGGTTTGAAGTGGAAGTGCTGGAAACAGGATGTTGTGGAATGGCGGGAAGTTTTGGCTATGAGAAAGATCATTATGAAGTTTCTCAGGACATTGGTGAGTTAGTGCTATTTCCGAAGTTGAGAGAAAATCAGACGGATGAAGTATGTGCTCCGGGGTTTTCGTGCCGTCATCAGATCAAAGATGGTCTGAAAAGGGATGCAATGCATCCGGCGTCATTGATCGCCCGTGCGATTTTATAACCTTGGTTTCTTCATGTAGGGACGCAAAATCTTGCGTCCCTACATGACCTATTAATTTTTAAAGGTATTTTTTTCTATCAATTCGCGGGCACTGTTCAAGGTGGAATCGGTGATCTGTGAACCACTCATTAAACTGGCGATCTCATGTATGTGTTCTTCATCAGAAAGCGGGATGATTCGGGTTACAGTTCGTTCACCTTCTTCAGCTTTGGCTACTTTGTAATGTTTGTGAGCCTGACTAGCGATCTGAGGCTGATGGGTAATGGCCACGATCTGGCAGTGTTCAGATAACTTTCGCATGGAAGTCCCGACTTTCTCCGAGATCTCCCCGCTGATTCCAGTATCAATTTCATCAAAGATCATGACCGGCAGACTTTGTTCTTTAGCAAGAATAGATTTCAGAGCCAGCATTACACGGCTGATCTCTCCACCGGAAGCAATTTTAGCCAGCGGCTTGGGCTCCTCCCCTTTGTTTGTGGAGATGTACATGCGGACATCATCGCAACCGTTTTCCGTGCATTCGATGGTCTTGCCTTCCACTTCGATCCAGCCATTGTCGGAAAGTAACCAGTCCACACGAACGTCTAATTTAGAATGCGGAATACCAACTTTGGCTAATTCTTGCTGAATCTGTACGGCAAGTTTTTCTCCGATCTTTTCCCGGGTTCTGTGGAGCGAAATGGAGTGCTCTTTTAAAACTTCAGCCTGAGCCGCAATTGACTGTTCCAGCTTTTCAATTTCCAGATCAAAATTATCAGCGATTGAAAGTTCGCGTTTGATCTCATTCAAATAGCTAACAAGTTCCGGAAGGTCACGCTGATATTTCTTTTGAAGCCGGTTAAGTTCAGACTGTCGCTGGCGTAATTCTTCCAATCGTTTGGGGTTGAATTCGATGCTGTTCCGATATCTTTCAGCGAAGGCAATAGCTTCATTAATACTTACACGTGCGGCATTTATTTCCTGAAGATAATTTTCGAACTCCGGCTCAATACGGGCCAGATCTTCCAGATTCAACTTCAGGAAATTTAGCAACTGAATAATATTTCCATCGTCGGATTCTTCCATCTCTGAAATGGCCCCCGCCTTTTGGTCGAGTACTTCGGCGTTATCCAGCAGATTCATTTCCGACTCCAACTGCTCGAGGTCGATTTCGTCAAGGCGGGCTTCTTCAAGTTCCTGTACCTGAAAGCGGTAGAGCTCGGTTTTCTCTTCAAGCTCGTGCTCTCTTTTCTTTAAGGCACGAAGCTCTTTTTGCAGCTCCGTCATTTTTTTGTACTCAGATTTATAGCCTTTCAGGATCGGCTCAACTTCTCCAAATCCGTCGATCACTCCAAGGTGATTTTCTTCTTTGAGCAATAACTGATGATCGTGTTGTCCGTGCAGGTCTACCAAAAGATCTCCGGCAGCTTTTAACACACTGATGTTAACAGGTGTATCATTTATAAAAGCACGGCTTCCCGTATTTCTGATCTCCCGGCGAAGAATTAAATATTCATTAAACTCGACTTCATTTTCTTCAAGCAGTGATCTTAGGTCTGCATCATCCCCAACACGGATAGTAGCTTCTGAAATGGCTTTATCGGCTCCCTGTCGAATGACTTCCGTATCAGCCCGCTCACCCAGGATCATATTCAAAGCCCCGATAATAATGGACTTCCCGGCGCCCGTCTGCCCGGTCAGGATATTCAACCCCTCCTCAAACTCAACCTCCAGCTCGTCGATAAGGGCAAAGTCTTTTATGTACAGTGATTTTATCATAGGGAATTCAAAATTTAAAATTCAAAATGAAAAATTAATTCAGCTTTTGTCTGGTGGTTTTCACTATAGCTGATAGTATACTGATCAGCTCAAAAGATGAATTAAGATACGCATCGATATCGATATTCGTTAACTCACTTTCTTTTAATAACCTCAGCCAATATCGTGTTTCGCGTGCTTCTTTTAAAGAAATAGATATCTTAGAAAGGAAGTCTTTTTTGGACTGACCTGCTATGGCTTCTTCAACATTTGCACCAATACTTGTGCCTGATCTTAAAAGCTGTTTTGAGATGACGTATTCTCTCTCTTCTTGTAGCTTTTTATATAATCTGATAACTGTTAGTGCAAACTCGAAGCTTTTGACTTGAATAACATTCTCTTTCATAGCAACCCCATTTTTAATTTTAAATTTTTCATTTTGAATTATACAGTAAGAGCGATGAAAAACTAATTCCTTACAAAAAAGTTGAAAGTGCGTACCTTGTAGGTATGGAAAAGAAAGCCGGAAAAGACCGACAGACTACGATCTACGAACATACCGTGCCTGATGGGCAGAACAGTGATATCCGTTTGGATAAATACATTACATCATTTGTTGAGAATGCATCCCGAAATAAGGTACAGCAGGCGATCAAGGATGGCTATGTGGAGGTGAATGGAAAGAAGGAAAAAGCATCCTACATTATGCAGCCGGGTGACGAGATCTTTATCGAAATTCCCAAGCCGCCTCCGCCTGAGGCGAAGCCGGAAGAGATGGAGCTGAATATTGTGTATGAAGATGACGACATCATTATCGTAAATAAAGAGGCTGACCTGGTGGTGCATCCTGCCTATGGAAACTGGACAGGGACACTGGTAAACGGACTTATGTATCACGTAGATGAGCTTGCCGGAGATGATGAAGATGAGAATTTACGTCCCGGTATTGTACATCGTTTAGATAAGGACACCAGTGGATTATTGGTAGTTGCCAAGAATGAGGAAACGCTTGCCAAGCTAAGCGGGCTCTTTCAGGAAAAAGATGTAGAACGAACCTATTGGGCTATCGTTTGGGGAACTCCTGATGAGGAAGGAACCATTGAAGGGGATATCGGCCGATCCAAAAGAGACCGAAAGCTGATGACTGTTAAACCCGAAGGACAGGGTAAACACGCTGTAACCCATTACAAAGTGCTGGAATATTTTGATTATCTGAGTTTAGTTGAAGTGAAGCTGGAAACCGGGAGGACTCATCAGATCAGGGTTCATTTTGCACATATAGGGAACCATGTTTTTGGAGATCCGACCTATGGTGGTACATCAGTGAGATACGGTCCCAATACCGGCTCAAGAAAATCGATGTTCCATAATCTGATTACCGGGTTAGGGCGACAAGCCCTTCACGCTAAAACCCTGGGATTTGAACACCCCAAAACCGGTGAATTGGTTCGGTTTGATTCAGAATTGCCGGATGATTTTCAGCATGTATTAACAATGCTAAGAGAAAACTGTAAATCGGAATATTAATAGTTGAGAAAAGGCTCATCAATTGGTACTTAAAACTTATCAATACACTCAAAATTTTCCGAAGCATGAACTTTATGGATTAAGTTCTCAATTTCGGAGGGCTGCTATTTCTATTCCCGCAAATATTGCAGAAGGGTTCAAGAAACGAGGGCCAAAAGACACATGAGATTTTTGAATATATCACATGGATCTTTAGAAGAATGCAGATATTATATTATTCTGTCGAAAGATTTAGATTATGGGGACTCAGATCACTTAAGGGGCTTGCTGGAAGAAGTGAGCAGGATTCTGAATTCTCTATTCTCTAACCATATTTTCACAAAAACACACTCTTATTTACATTACATTTAGCGCATGGGATTACTAATATTTTATTTGGTACTGGCAATAGGCGTTTCATTTTTATGTTCCATCTTAGAAGCCGTTTTGCTTTCTATTTCGCCCTCCTTTGTGGCGGTTACAGAGAAGAACAGCCCGAAGACCGGTCAGCTTTTAAAGGAGCTAAAGAAAGACATCGATCGTCCGCTTTCAGCGATACTGACGTTAAATACTATTGCCCATACAGTAGGTGCAGCAGGAGTTGGAGCGCAGGCACAGGTTGTTTTTGGGAATGCGTATGTCAGCATAACATCAGCGGTTTTAACATTGGCTATCCTAATCTTGTCAGAGATCATACCAAAAACGTTGGGGGCCAATTACTGGAAAGCGTTATCCGGGTTTGCTGCAAGGACTATCAAGCTGTTGATCTATATCACCTATCCTTTGGTTCTGCTTTCACAGTGGATAACGCGTTGGCTTTCAAGCGAAGAAAATCAGCCTACAGTCAGCCGTGAAGAATTCAGTGCCATGGCAGAACTTGGTTTTGAGGAAGGTATTTTTGAAGAAGGGGAATCCAATATTTTTAAAAATTTGATCCGGTTTCGATCACTAAGAGTTCAGGACATCATGACTCCGCGCATTGTGGTAGTGAAATTTCAGGAAGATCAAACCATTGATCAGATCTTGAAAGAAAAGGACGAACTTAGGGTTTCACGGATGCCGGTATTTGGAGAGAATGAAGAAGATATCACAGGTTATGTATTGAAAAATGATCTCTACTATAACCTTTCAGAAGGAAATGGGGAAAAGACACTCAAAGACATCAAACGGGAAGTATTGATCTTACCGGAAACTATTTCACTGAAAACCTTATTTGAGCGGTTACTTGAAAAACAGGAACATATTGCAGTGGTTGTAGATGAGTACGGAGGATTTTCCGGTGTGGTAACTATGGAAGATGTGGTGGAAACATTGTTCGGGATGGAGATCGTGGATGAAATTGACGCCATCGAAGACATGCAGAAGCTGGCCCGCCAAAAATGGAGAGAGCGTGCAAAACGATTGGGTATTGTGATCCCGGACAAACTTAAAGAATCAGCCAATGTTCAGGAACAAAAAAGATCAGAATAACTGATTGTGCACTTTTTGGGTAGTTTCTATTAGCTTCTCATCATCCATTACCACATTCAAAATTCGTTTTTCTTTAGTGAATGAGATCATGTTTATGTCAACTTCGCCAAGTGAAGAAAATATGGTGTCGGTGAGTTTATCAGCCTTATTGATGGAACAGCCGATGAGCGTCAGTAATCCCTTTTCCCGCTCTAGTGTCACCGTTCCGATCTCGATGAATTCCTTTGAAAGCTGATCAAGAATTTCTGAGTCTGAAAGTGCAATGGTAACGGAAGCTTCAGTAGTATTTACGGCATCAAATGCTAACCGATGTTGTTCCAATACGGCAAATACTTTCGTTAAAAAAGAATATCCCATCACCGTTTCGTAAGCACTGACGGTGACCGTCGCCATATTTTGTTTGAAGGAAAGAGCCAATACATCAAGGTCATGTTTTGAGTCACGAACGATCTTGGTTCCTTCATCCTCCGGTTTGAACATATTCTTGACAAAAACAGGAATATTCCGTTCCTGAGCCGGTTTTAGAGTGGAAGGGTGAAGAACTTTAGCTCCAAAGTAAGCCATTTCGGTAGCATCAAAATAACTCATTTCAGCGAGGGGTTTAGCTTCCGGGATATAACGAGGGTCGCCGGTATATACTCCACTCACATCAGTCCATATTTCAATAGTTTGTGCACCAATAGCTGCCCCTATCAAACTTGCGGAATAATCTGAGCCTTCAAATCCCAATGTGGTAACAGTTTTATCTTTCGATTCTCCGTAAAACCCACCAATTATGGGCGTGAATCCACTTTCAAGTACGGTCTCAAGCGACCCGCAATGCTGGTTGATGAGTAATCGATTTGGATTTGCTTTCCCGTACTCTGAATCCGTTTTGATGAGTTTTCGGGCTTCAATATGTTGAGTCATCATGTCCAGCGCCAGGCCGCATTGGGCCAGTAGGTAGGATGAAATTTGTTCTCCCATCGCTGAAATGGCATCCTTCATTTGAGGGGAAAGCGCGCCTTGTCGCTCAGTATAGGTAAGCAGTTTATTCAGCTTGCCGATCTTGGCTTCGGTGTTTTTGGCACAGCTGTCTTTTATGAGCTTATTCTTGGCATGGGGATTTTCTTCAAGAAAATCAGATACGATCTTATTATGCCGTTCCTTTATAGAAGCGGAGATCTCCAATGCATCATCCAGCTTCCCTTTTGCAGCCAGGTTTCCGGCTTCTACCAGCTGTCGGGTAGTTCTGGCTGTAGCCGAAACTACCACCACGGGATATTCATAATTGCTGATGATCTCCAACACCTGTTTCCATGTTTTGTGATCGGCCATGGAGGTACCGCCAAATTTAAGTACGTTGATCTGCATAAATAGTCGTCTTGAAAATGAAGATGGAAAATAAGGGGAATCTCAACCTATTCCATGCCAAATTCAGAATTAAGTTCCAATGTTTTTACCACCAGATCAGTAGGTTTCTGGGCTACTCGACCCCAGCGGGGTCATATGTTAGTAGCTCCGGGTAAGTCCCGCTGGAATGTTGAAAGTAGGATTGCCAAGTATGCCGGGCGCAACCCGGGGTAAATAGAAACAAAAATGGAAAATTATTGCTCAGAATTTTTCTGAAGAATTGATGTCAATCAAAAATTGGGCATAGAGTTTAATAGTGTTCAGCCCATCCTGCTTTATCCGTCTTCTATTTCGTGACTCACCCAAAGAAACGGTATCTTTCTCGCATGAAGAAAGAAGATCTACAGGTAGCCATTATTGGTGGAGGAGCCGCAGGTTTTTTCGCAGCCATATCTGCCAAAACACATCGCCCCGAAGCTAAAGTCACTATTTACGAGAAGTCGGATAAGCTGCTTTCCAAAGTTCGGATATCCGGGGGCGGGCGATGTAATGTAACCCACCATTGTTTTGATATTAGGGAATTGGTTAAAAACTATCCGCGAGGGGAGCGGCCGCTAAAAAAAGCCTTTGGGATGTTTTCTCCCACAGATACCATTGAGTGGTTTCAGAAGCGAGGGGTAGAACTTAAAACTGAATCAGACGGACGTATGTTTCCTACCACGGATGACTCTGAAACCATCATTGATTGCCTGATGCAGGAAACGAGAGAGCTTGGGATCGGTATCAAAACCAAATCCAATATCAAAAGCCTGAAGCGATTAGAGAAAGGATACGAGCTCGGATTTCACCGGGGCGGAAGGATAGTGGCAAATGAGGTAGTGGTTGCGACCGGTGGAAGTCCGCGGGTAAGTGGCTTTGACTGGCTTCGAAAGCTGGATCATGAGATCGAAGAGCCGGTACCTTCCTTATTTACCTTCAATATGCCTAATGAGTCGATCAAAGAGTTGATGGGAGTGGTAGCTGAGCCGGTGTCGGTGAAGATCATGGGTTCAAAATTACAGAGCAGTGGTCCGTTATTGATCACACACTGGGGAATGAGCGGCCCGGCGATCCTGAAATTATCTGCATTTGGTGCGAGAGAGCTGAACGAGATGGACTACCGGTTTACGGTTTTGGTGAACTGGACAGGGGAGAGAACTGAACAAGAAATACGCGAAATACTGAAAACGATTGAATACGAGCATGGCAAAAAGAAGATCGCGAGTGTAAACCCGTTTGGTTTGGCGGGGCGATTATGGGAATTCCTGATCAACAAGCTGGAGTTAGGTGATGATATGATCTGGCAAAATATGGGCAAGAAAAATATTAACCGGATGGTACATTTACTCACCAATGACGAATACCAGGTGGAAGGAAAGACCACATTCAAAGAAGAGTTTGTGACCTGTGGGGGAATCAGTTTACAAGGTGTGGACATGAAAACCATGCAAAGCCGGAAATCGCCCAATCTATATTTTGCCGGTGAAGTGTTGGATATTGACGGCGTAACCGGAGGTTTTAACTTTCAGGCTGCGTGGACCACGGGATATATTGCCGGGATGCTGAAGTAATTCAAAATTTTGGATTACCCTATCTCATCTGAATAAACAGTAGGGTTGGCTTCTCTTAAATTATAGGCACTGCGCATCACTTCCCCATAGGCTCCGGCGCTGCGGATGGCAACGAGGTCACCTCGTTCAACTTTTGGAATGGAGATATCTGTTCGGAAGGTATCGGAGCTTTCGCAAATAGGGCCGACTACATCATATTTTTCTTCTGCCCTGGAACTGGTTAACACATCAATGCGGTGAGCCGCCTGGTATAACGCAGGACGGATAAGCTCGGTCATGCCGGCATCAACAATAGCGAAGTTTTTGGTCTGCCCGTATTTGGTGAATAAAACCCTGGATATCAGACTTCCGCACTGCCCGACAATCGACCTACCCAATTCAAAATGCAATTGCTGATGATCTTTCAGGTTAATATTCTGCTCAAATAATCCAAAAAAGCGTTCAAAATCCGGGACTGAGTTATCATTTGGATGTCCATAATTGATTCCAAATCCACCACCCACATTTATGACAGAAAGCTCAAACCCTTTTTCTTCAATATGGTCATTCAATGCGTTGGCCTTTATGCAGAGTTCCTCAAATGGGGTGAACTTTTCGATCTGTGAACCGATATGGAAATGGATCCCGATTAATTTCAGGTTTTTTAGGGCCGGCAGCATTGCCAACACCTCATCAAGGTCGGAAGCGTTGATGCCAAACTTGTTTTCATTCAAGCCGGTAGTAATATATTTGTGCGTGTCGGCCTCTACGTTGGGATTGAGTCTGAGGGCAATTCGAGCAGTTTTCCCATATTTTCCGGCTAATTCATTCAGTACTTCCAGTTCCTGGGTCGACTCACAATTGAAGCAAAAAATATCGTGCTTCAATCCCAATTCCATTTCTTCATCACTTTTGCCAACTCCTGCAAAGGCGATCTCATCGGGTGTAAATCCGGAATCGATGGCACGCTGAACTTCCCCGCCGCTTACGCAATCCGCACCTAATCCGGCTTCTTTGATCTTCTCCAGAATCTTAGGCTGATTGTTTGCTTTCAAAGCAAAATGCACTCTAAATCCTTTGGAGATCCCATGTTCTCTGATCTCATTAAGAGTGGTATTCAAAACATCCATGTCATAATAATAGAAAGGGGTTTTTTGAGTTCTGAAAAAGTCGGTGACTTCCGATGGGAACATGTAGAATTTTTTTAAGAGTGAATGAGTGGTTTTAGAAGGAAATAAAGATAATAAAATTTGCCGCACGGATTGATCGGAATTATTGATCATACAGATTTTAATAAATCCTCGATCAAAATATATTAGGTTTGACCAGACACTAAAAAGCCTGTATCATTGTTAGAGATGCAAGAAAATTAATCAGCCGAGTTTTGTGATATAGCAAAAGCGGAGGACCCAGAAGTGGGGCGAATTTCAGGAAATTGAAAAGAGCATCTATCAGCTCCAGCCCGTCAGCTAACTTCGCAGGCATTGATAGAAGATTGAGTGTGCATCGTGCGTAATCGGTCTTCAGTTCTAACAGGAAATAGTATCGAAAATAAAAGCGCATGAGCTTCCAACAGCAAGATTACCTCCTTTCTGCCAATAAATACAAAATACCGGAATCCATTTATGAAAGTCCGGGAATTGCATTAGGCGAAAACCTGGTAAAGTCTGTACTTCTTAGTACCGACCTCAGCTATATCCAAAATCTGAGTGCCGATGCAATTATGACTGTTCATCCATTTGATAAATCCAATAAGCTGGATCAGGTAATTATAGAGTTTTCACGGAAACCGGTGATATGTGACATTGGTGGAGGTTTACTTAGCGAAGAAAGATCGATCCGTTTGGCAACGGGTGCATTTGAAGCAGGCGCATCTGCCTTAGTAATAACTAAACCCACTCCACCCGAGATTGTAGCACGAATCCGGTCCGAGATTGATGGGCCACTCGTTTATACTGTTATGTTTGAAGCTGAAGATATCAAGGGACTTCATCAGGCAGGAGTTGATATCTTTAATATCTCTACCGGGGAATTTACGCCCGAAACTGTGGCAAGTGTAAGGGAATTAGTTCCAGATTCAGTTATTATGGCAAATGGTGGGCCGCATGATTCAACCATACGAGCTACGATTGAAACGGGCGCAGAAGCCATTGTGTTTAATCCGCCTACAGCCACTGAAATACTGCGATCAATTTTTGACAATTACAGAAATAATATCGATTAATGATCAGCTATTAAGGCTATTTATGAGAAGCCTGTAACATGAAAAAGGTATATGAACGAATCACTTAATTTTTCTCTGCCATTCTCAAATCCGGTAATGATCTTTGCTTTGGTGATGATCGTTATTCTTGTTGCACCTATCGTATTCAAGAGGATCAAAATTCCGGGTTTAGTAGGTATTATTCTTTCAGGAATGGTTATTGGCCCAAGTGTATTAAACCTGCTTGAAAGAGACAGCACTATCGAGCTCCTTGGGACGGTAGGCTTACTCTATTTAATGTTCATGGCCGGATTATCCATAGACCTGAATCGGTTCGAAAAACTTCGAAATCAAAGTATTGGATTTGGAATATTATCCTATTCATTTCCCGCACTTGGTGCATATTTTGCAGGGGTGAACCTTTTCAATTATTCAGTAGAGAGTTCTCTTCTTTTGGGTGCAATTGTAGGGTCGCATACACTGCTTGCCTATCCCATAGTGGAGCGACTGGGGATTACAAAGAATACGGCTGTAACCATGTCTATGGGCGGAACACTGGTTACCGATGCACTGTCACTAGGAATTTTAGCTATCATTGCGGGAACGGTGGGGGATGCACAAGGTCCCGGGTATTGGACATTATTTGGAACATCAATTGCCATATTTTTGGTAGCAGCTGTACTTATTTTGCCACGCTTGGGAAGGTGGTTTTTTAGAAATTTGAAGCATGAAACGGATGTGGATTTTGTGTTTTTGATGGCTGTTCTTTTTGCTACTGCTTTTTTAGCTGAGCTCGCAGGACTAGCTTCTATCATTGGGGCCTTCATTGCCGGGTTGCTTATGAATCGCCTTGTTCCCGGAAATGGAACCTTGATGAGCCGTATCCAATTTGTGGGTAACGCGCTATTCATCCCTTTTTTCCTGATCTCAGTAGGAATGCTGGTTGATGTGGAAGTACTTGCCAGCGTTGATGTCTGGATATATGCCATTGCCTTTACAACATTGGTCTTTGTGGGAAAAGCGATCGGTTCTCTGATCGTAAGGTTGCTCAAGGGGTTTTCAAATGCAGAGGGGTTGGTGATCTTTGGCTTGACAACTCCTCAATCTGCCGCAACGCTTGCCGTAACTTTACTGGGATATGACCTCGGATTTTTTGACCAAACAGCTGTAAATGCTGTAGTGATCATGATCTTGATCACCTGTTTGGTAGGGCCCTGGCTCGTCGAAAAGTTTGGGCGCGAAGTTGCACTTCAGGAAGAGAAAAAGCCTTATGAGCCATCTCAAACTCCACAACGCATCATTGTCCCGCTTGCAAATCCGGAGACCTCAGATGCCTTGATGGATATCGCTTTTATGATCAGGGATGAAAACTCTGAAGAGCCCATCTTCCCGCTTACCGTGGCACATGATGGAAAGGATGTAGACGCCCAGGTGGCGCGCGGCGAGAAAATGTTGAGTCACGCCGTTGTGCATGCCGCCGCAGCTGAGATTCCCGTAAACCCGGTAACCGCCATTGACCTTAATATTGCTCAAGGTATTGCGCGTTCGGTAAATGAAAAATTGGCCTCTACAGTAGTGATAGGATGGAACGGAGCTACATCCACAAAACAGCGCATTTTTGGGAGTATCCTGGATCAACTGCTTCAAAAGATCGATGAGATGGTTATGGTTTGCAAGATCCATAAACCCATAAATACGGTAGAAAGAGTAGTGATCGCGATTCCTCCTTATGCCTCTCTGGAATCAGGTTTTAATGGAGCTATCAGATCCATCAAACTAATGGCAGATCAGATCGGAAGTTCTGTAACAGTTTTAGCTCCAAAAGAACGGATGAAGAATGTTGAACGCAGAATCAAGCGTGTAAAGCCTGAACTTGAAACGCAATTTATCTCCATGGAAAGCTGGATGGAGCTTCCGGGGTGGATGGATGCGTCTATTGAAGAGGATGATCTTTTCGTTCTTTTAAGTGCACGGGAAGGTTCATTGTCGTGGCGCCCCGGGCTTGATCGGCTGCCAAGAGTTGTTGCACAGCGATTTCCCAAAATTTGTTTCATTACGGTATATCCGTCTGAGGTGGAGCATCAGGTGAAAAAATTTGAAGAAGGGTCCGGGTTAAAGTTATTGAATCAAGATCGTATAGTGATCTCGGAAACCGGAGACAGTCTCGAAGATAAATTCATAAAAATGCTAAGCCGGGACGATACTATTCCAAGAGAAAAAGTGGAGCAGCTTATCGGAAGGTTACTCAAAAACTCTTCGGACTATTCTCCTGAAATGATGTCGGGCGTGGTTGTTTATGATGCACATACTTCCATTGTGGAAGAACAAATGTTATTTGTCGGTATTGTGAAAGAAGGGCTTCAGATCCCCAAAACAGCTAACAAAGCACATGTAGTGCTAATGTTGCTCAGTCCGAAAGAACTGCCTGTAAGGGAGCACCTGAAAGGCGTAAATACAGTTGCGAGATTAGTGCGTCCCGGTGAAAGTATCGAGCAGCTCAAAGCAGCTCAAAAGCCTGAAAATGTATTTAGTATTTTAATGAAGCCTTAGATCCAAGAGGTTTTAAAGTTTAACTGACTGCAAAAAATTTTGTAGTTATCAGTACGGTTGATATTATTTATGAGGTTAACTAAATGGATTTGCAAATAAATACGTACCATTGGTATGAGGTCGAAAAAGTTTAGCCTTATTTGCTGAACGAAATCAGATGTACAAAAACTTTCTATGAAGCATAAAAAATTAGCCAAAGAATTAGGGCTTTCAGACGTTTACGCTATCGCTACCGGGGCAATGTTCAGCTCAGGATTTTTTCTTTTACCAGGTTTAGCAGCTGCTGAAACAGGACCATCAGTAGTTTTAGCTTATCTGGTTTCAGGTATTATCGTATTACCCACCATGTTCAGTGTAGCTGAACTGGCAACCGCGCTGCCACGCTCAGGAGGAACCTACTATATCATTGACCGAAGCTTAGGCCCGATGCTGGGAACAATTGGTGGTTTTGGTTCATGGTTAGCGTTGGTGCTTAAAAGTGCGTTTGCACTTATTGGTATGGGAGCATATATCTCTATTTTCTATGAAGTCGATATCCTCTATGTAGCTATTTTTCTAACTATTGTATTTGGGATATTGAATGTTGTGGGCGCAAAAGAAACTACCTGGCTTCAGAAAGTACTAGTTGCAGCCCTCGTAACCATTATGT
Organism: Gracilimonas halophila; assembly: GCF_042684365.1. NCBI lineage: Bacteria > Pseudomonadati > Balneolota > Balneolia > Balneolales > Balneolaceae > Gracilimonas > Gracilimonas halophila. Next base: position 138,014 of record NZ_JBHULI010000003.1, read on the forward strand.
TTTTCTACATCATTCAGGGAGTATTTGAAGTGTTCTCCATGGATGTATTTGCGGTAGCTGAAAAACAATTCACTCCATTTTTCACGGAAGGAGTGTTTGGCTTTTTTGCAACGGTAGGTATGGTATTTGTGTCCTATGCAGGTCTGACAAAAGTGGCGAGTATAGCAGAGGAAGTAAAAAATCCGGACAGAAATATTCCTCTGGGGATGTTCCTGGCAATAGGGACGGCTGTGATCGTATATGTGGTAGGTGTTTATATCATGGTAGCGCTGCTTGACCCAGCCGCTTTCAGGGAAGATCTTACCCCTGTTGCGACTGCCGGAGAAGTATTTTTGGACTGGCTTCCTGAGCCGGGTGGATTGATATTGGTCGTAGTTGCAGCTGTAGCAGCTTTTGCTTCTACGGGGAATGCCGGAATTATGTCAGCTTCAAGGTATCCTATGGCTATGGCACGGGATAAATTGGTCAACAAACATTTTGCTACAGTAGGAAAATTAGGTACCCCTCACTGGTCGGTATTAGGAACGGTTGGGTTGATGTTGTTTTTCCTGTTGGCTTTTAATGTTGCAGAGGTTGCGAAGCTGGCAAGTGCTTTTCAATTATTACTGTTTGGGCTGCTTAACCTTTCAGTTATTGTGATGCGGGAAAGCCGGATCGAAGAATATGATCCGGGCTTTAAATCGCCCTGGTATCCGTGGATACAAATTGCAGGTATTATACTTTCTATCATCCTGATCTTTGAGATGGGCGTATTATCCATATTGTTTACTGTTGCCGTTTCTGTAGCCTCTATTATCTGGTACAAGTATTATGCGGAAGCTAATGTGGAACGACAAGGAGCTATCTATCACGTGCATGCACGCCTTGGTGAGCATAAGGACCATGGGCTTGAAGGAGAAATGAGAAATATTTTAAGAGAGAAGGGACTTCGGCAAGAGGATCCTTATGAAGAACTGATTTCAAGAGCTGATGTGCTGGAGTACAGTTCTGATATAGATTACAAAGTGATCATTGAAGAAGCATCTCAGAAACTCGCTGATAAAATGGGTTTTTCATTAGAGAAACTTACCAAGATGTTTATGACCTCTGACGATTATACCGCAATTCCGATTGCGGAAGGTGTAGCATTGAATCACGCCCGAATTGATGAAAAAATATCTCCTGAAATGGTTCTAGTCAGGATCAAAGAAGGGTATAGCGATCGTAAAATATTATCCTCCACTTCCGAAGATGATGATGAGAGTAAACTTCACTCCATCATTTTCTTTGTGAGCTCCAAAGAAAACAGTGGTCAGCATCTGCGTATTTTGGCCCATATTGCAGAAATGGTGGGTTCCAAATCATTCCTGGAAAGGTGGTGCAATGCCGACAGTGAAGAAGAGCTGCGTGAGATATTATTGAGAGATGAGCGCTTTATTCGTATAACACTAAACCCGGATGATACCACTCAGCAGTACATCGGTAAGATGATCAAAGAGGTTTCATTCCCAGGACAAAGCCTAATTACAATCATCAGAAGGAAGGGGGAAATTAAAATTCCCCATGGTATTACAGTTCTTCAGGAAGGTGATGAGCTCTCAATAATTGGTGAGATAGAGGATATAGATGAATTAAAAGAAATGCTGAAGAAGTAACAGATTAGCATTTTTGTTCTTTTTTTAAATTATCTGTTGTAATTGCATTTACATTCCCAACCTAAAGGTTGGGAATGCCTGTAAAAACTTCCGACTTTAATGGGCTATTTACAGAACAGCACTCACTTATCCAGCTTCACTAAGATTTCATCAAAAGAAAGTGAAGCTTCTTCACTTTCTTTCATATTTCGAAGCGTAAATTTACCTTCATTCAGTTCGTTATCACCAATGATGATCGTGTAATTCGCATTCTCTCGGTTGGCATCTTTCATCTGAGCTTTCATGGAACGACTCATGTAATCCATCGTTGCTGAAAGACCGGCTTCCCGAGCCTTAGGGAGATGGGTCAAGGCCCATTTTCGTGCAGCATCACCCAAAGTCACGAAATACACATCCACTGACTTTTCTTCGGCGAGTTCAATACCCAGTTCCTCACAGGCTATCAATAATCGCTCCATGCCGGCGGCAAAACCAACAGCCGGAGTAGGCTGACCGCCAATTTCTTCCACCAACAGATCATAACGGCCACCACCGGCCAATGCATCCTGTGAACCAAGGTCAGGAGAGGTAAGCTCAAAAGCTGTACGGGTATAGTAATCCATGCCGCGCACGAGGTGTGGGTCGAGCGTGTAGTTGATCCCGAGATCATCTAAATAATCAGTAACCTTAGCAAAGTGGTCAGCCGATTCTTCATTCAAGTAATCCTGTATTACCGGTGCCTTTTTGATGAACTCCTGGTCTTCCTTTTCCTTAGAATCAAGGATGCGCATCGGATTCTTTTCAAAGCGTTGCTGAGAAAGTTCACTCATTTTACTGAGGTTCGGCTTTAAATATTCCCGCAGGGCTTCTTTATAAGCTTCTCGGCTTTCAGGGTCACCTACAGAATTCAATTTCAGCTCAAAATTCTTAATCCCAATGCGTTGATAGATGCGGATCATAAAAGCGATGGTCTCTACATCTGCAACCGGATCATCACTGCCTATTACCTCTACTCCAAACTGGTGAAACTGTCTTTGGCGGCCTTTTTGAGGCTTTTCCGCACGAAACATAGGTCCGATGTAGTATAACTTTTGGGAGCCGCCTCGCTGTTCCATATGGTGCTCCACAAAAGCACGAACTACGGGAGCGGTCAGTTCAGGTCGTAATACATAATGGCTGTCACCTTTCTCAAACGCGAAGATCTCTTTAGAAACAATATCTGTCAGTTGACCGATTCCACGTACGATCAATTCGGTTTGCTCCATAATGGGAGTACGAATTTCCTCAAAATTAAACTTAGCCGCTTCTTCGTGAATGATATCTTCTAACGCCCTCCACTTTGGAGATTCATCGGGAAGAATATCTACCATTCCAACGTGAGAAGTGTACTTAGGTTTTGCCATGTGTGTTATTGGGTTGAAGTGAAATCAGTTCTAATATCGTCCCAAAGATAAGGGGAGCAGGGGAGAGTTTCTCAGAGGATTTTCTTTTTGATATCTGCCCAGATCTTATTCACTTCATCAGAAACATTGAACAATATAATTCCGGTACTGTAAATGACGGCTATTGTAAAAGACCGAATGAAGATGTCAACATAAACACTTCCAATTCTATCAACCATTAAACTTGCATAGAGTACTGCACCGCTTAGTAACACAACGGTGAGAATTTTTGGCGTAAAAGGTTGCATTTTAAACTTAACCCAAAGAAATACACCTTTTATGATGTTGTAGATCAATATTGATAAGGCAGTAGCTAGGGCAGCTCCTGCAATACCATATATTGGGATAAGTAAATAGTTAGTTAAGATGGATATGATTACTAAAAAAATGGTAGAAATTAGATCAAACCTATAGTGTTCTGAGTTCAGGATGATTACCCCATTCACCCCAACACCCATATTGATTAATTTAGCTGCTCCAATGATTAAAATTACTATGCCTGCACCCGAATACTCTGCCGGTAAAATAGCCAAGAGGTTTTCAAGGTTTGCCCAAATTCCTATGAAAATGAGTGCCCCTGGAATTACCTGGTTAATGGAGGAGCTTTTATAAATATTTGCTACTTCAGCATAATCCTTATCGGCTAAATTTTTAGCAATTACAGTAGGCACTATTTTTCCAATAGCTTTTTTGGGTACCTCGATCACACTGCCTACATAAAAAGCAATGGCATAAATCCCGGTATTGGCTAAACCCGAAAGAGATCCGAGCATAATAATGTCAATATTGTTTACAATAAGATTTGCCATTCCTCCTAATATTGAAAAAAGCCCATAATTCCCCATTCTTTTAAACAAGGTGGTATCAATAAAGTTAAATTTAGGTTTTAGAAATAATTCACCCTTCCTATACAAATAAACAATTAGAAGTACCGGCTTGAGGATATAGGAGCAAACAAACGCGACCATAAATTCATAAAAGGATAGCCATTTAAATAAGAATAGTATTAATAGTAGAATAGTTACGGTTTTTAATACCACCTCACCAATAATGGACCCTGGGACGGAGGCATATCGCGCCCTTACGTAGCTGTTGATCACATCGAAGTAGAGAATTCCGAGTACCAATGGGATCAGAAAAGGAAAATATTCAACAAACAACTCAGACTTATCACTGTAATAATCCAGGATTAGATCTGAAAACAAGAAAAATACCCCAAGAAATAGCAGGAACCCGAGAAAGGGGACAACCAAAGTAAGAAAGAAAAAACCATTGTGTTGGTTTTGCTTATCCTCAAAATAAGGGAAAAATTTTATAGAGATATTATTCATACCCATGTGGGCGAACTGGGTAAATAATAAAGCTACGGATAATAGCAGACGTGTCAGCCCATATTCATCAGGTGTAAGTACATTTGGGTATAGATATATAGTGGAAATAAATCCAAGGCCAATACCGATGTATATAATTATGGTATTGTAAATGCTTTGTGTTTTTATGATACCCATTTAACTAATGCAATAAGCTGAGGTATGTAGTTTGCTCAAATACGAATGTACCTTTCAAATAATACTTTCTTAGATAAGAGAAAGATATGTAATTAAAAGAGAGAAATTAGCAACAAATAAGTACGCTGCTATTTCATAGGAAAGTTCAACCAAGGGTTTGGTATATTTCTTGTAATTAATTTCCATCAAGTTGTTGTTTATTTTGAGCAATATATAAGATAGAATTTATCCGAAAGTTTTGAGATATGAGTTTACCCCCATTATTTATTGTAGCTTCTGAGAGAAGTGGCACCAATTTGTTGCGAAAAAGACTTACTGAGAAACAAGATATTTACTATGGTGTTGAGCCTGCCCACTTCCTTAAGCACTTATATCATCATCAACCGTTTTATGGAAGCTTCAGCGATGACCAGAATTTTATAGCGATGATCAAGGATGCAATAAAATTGTGCAAACTGCATTTCGCTCCCTGGGATATAGAATTTGAAGCTAAAGAGATATTCAGCGAATATGACTCCATTTACTCTTACAGAAATGTATTTGGAGTGATGGATTACATGATGAAGCGTTACGCAATATCGAAAGGTTATAAAACCTACATTTGTAAGGATAATTTTCTTTTCGATTATCTGTATCAGATTAAAGCATACCTTGAGCCTGTAAAGTTTATCTATTTGTACCGTGACCCAAGGGATGTGGTTTTAAGCCAAACCAGGCGTAGATTTGGAGATCAATCTATAGTAAATAATGCAAAGTTATGGAGGAGTGAACAGGTTAAAAGTTTTCAGTTATTTCAGGATTTTTTTAAGGACGACTGCTTCCTAATTTCCTATGAAGATTTCATAAAAGATGAAGAAAATTCATTGAAACAAATATTTAGCTTTTTAGGAACTGAAGAGGCTGAAAGTGAAAATTTCTATGAAGAATTTGTAGAGGCTCATGATTGGAAAAATCTGAATAAGCCGACCTTGAAAAATAATTTCGGTAAATATAAAACTGAACTTTCCTCTAAACAGATTAAGCTAGTTGAAACTATTTGTCATCGGGAAATGGGTTTGTTAGGGTATGAATTACAGTATGAAACAACGGGTTTTTCTACCTTCTTTTTAGCATGGCGTAGTCTAAGAGGAAAAATATCCCGAATATTAAGAGTCAAGTTGCTAAAATACTTGAAGACAGATCAGGTCAAAGAAAAGAGATTAAAAAGAAGAAGGTTTGTAAGTAAATTCAGACACCCAAATTAGTAGGGATAGGTAAATCAGGATTTTGAATTATAATACAATGCGTCTATCATAATTGGTTTTGTATTTAAAAAAGAATTTATGAATGCATCAGAATTTTTAATAAATAGCCAAAGTCGCGTATTTCAGCCACTGGAAAAGGTGTTTAGGGGTGCAATAAACAGAAAAAAAAATGTAGCGCCCATATGGATCGTTGGAGCACCAAGATCGGGAACAACCCTTACATACCAACTTTTTTGCAGATATTTTGAGTCTTATTATTTAACGAACAGGGTAGCCAGCAGGTATAGAATCAGTTTATTGGCAAGGTATGCAGAGCGATTTCTAATTAATGATACTCTGATTCCTTCTTCCTTTAAATCTAACTTTGGAAACACCAAATTTCCGGGAGATCCCCATGAAGGCGGGCAATTTTTTTATCAGTTTTTCCCAAAAGAAGATCCATACACCGAAGTTGAAGATCTCAGTCGAGATCAGAAGAAAAGCTTCCGAAATTTAATTGAAGCTATTAGCAGCCCACAAGAGATGTTTATTTCAAAGAACACATTCCATTCTTTAAGAATACAGGTCTTATCAGATGTCTTTCCTGGATCTGTATTTGTTTGGGTTCGAAGAGAAACGGATGCAACTGTATATTCAATTCTCAAAACACGTGAAAAGTTAAATATTCCAGATAATGAATGGTGGGGAGTTAAACCGCCGGGATGGGAAAAAGTACTTGATCGTCCTGTTATAGAAAGAACGATATGGCAAGTTCATGAAACTGAATACATCATAGAAACAGACTTAAAAAAAATGGAAGCTGCTTATTTTGAAGTTCATTATAAACAGATTTGTGATAGTCCAATGGAAACTATGGAAGATTTTGAGAGAAAATTTGAATTGAAAAAGCATAGAAGAAAAACTTTGAGCAATATTCCGGATTCTTTTACTTATTCTGAATTACCTGATGATCCACTTTCAAAAAAAATAAAGCAGGCCTTAGCATGAGTTCAATGGAACCACATGAACTTCCTGGAAATATATTCATGCAGCCCTGGTGGCTAGACACTGTGGCAACGGACTGTTGGAAAGATATTCGGGTTGAAAAGGGAGGACAGATTTTTGCCCGCTGGCCTATCATTCGGAAGAAAGAAAAAGGTTTTACGTTTATCACGATGCCGGTGCTGACTCAAAAATTAGGCCCATGGATAAAGGAAAGTGGGGGTAAGCAAGAAAGTTTGCATCGTAACGAACGCTCTTTACTTCAAGAGCTCATTTCTAAACTTCCAAAATTTGACAAATTCGTATATAACCTGAATGAAGACATTACTAATTACCTGCCCTTTGTTTGGGCTGGGTTTACTCAGCAATCACTTACTTCATTCAGATTTATATACCCATTTAAAAGTGAAGAAGTATGGTCAGAATTAAGAAGCTCGGTTAGAAGGCTTATCAAACGGGCAGATGAATCTCTCACCGTAGATACTAATGTGAGTGTTAAAGAATTATTTACCATGATCTCTTTAACTTTTGAAAGGCAATCCAAAAAAACTCCATATAGCGAACAACTGTTGCAGAAGCTTTGCAAAGAGGCTTTTAATAGAAAAAGAGCCACTATTTTAGGAGCAAGAGATTCTGATGGAAAACTACATGCCGCTCATTTATTTATTCATGATGATGAGACTACCTATTATTTAGCGGGTGGTTTTGATGCTGATTCCGAAATTCCGGGAGCAGTAAATTTGATTCTTTGGAATGGGATCAAGGAAGCGGAGAAAAGAAACAACAGCTTTGATTTTGAGGGATCAAGCATAGAATCTATAGAATACTTCTTCAGTTCTTTTGGAGCCAAACCTATTCATTTTCACAATATCCAGGGAGTGAGCAAGCGATTTGCTCCCATTTATTATGGAAAACAATTGCTAAAGAAGCTTAAGGGATGAGTAAACCGGAAGTACAAGTATTTTCAACACCGGGACATATTGCAGAGAAGAAGTATATTTTTAATGTGCTAATCGAAGACTTTCTGAATTTATCTTACTCTTTTGAAGTGAGTAATGAATCTTCACAATTTCTTATTCGGAAGGGAAATAGTAAAATCATCATCCCGGATATATTTTTTACTCATTTGTATAAAGAAAAAACTCCTGAGAGCCCAAATACTCAGGAAATATCAGTTCAGTGTGAACAACTTATTGATCAAATACTGCCGGCTTGGTTTGTACAAAACGAATCTGATTCACTTAACATAACAAAGAACAGTGAGCGGTTACCGGTTGATGTAATTGGGATGGCCTTTTTTCTACTCAGTGGCTACGCTGATATACATTTTTCTGAGCAAGACGAGCATTTGAGGTATAAAGGTAAAACCTCTTTTGTGGTCAAGAATAACCTGATCGATAGACCGATCATTCAGGAATGGTTTCTGGTGATCGCAAATTTGCTTTATGGTGTGGAGAAGCTAAAACCGAGAAAACAGATTCCGGCATACTCAAAACATGTTTCACATGATGTAGATCAGCCCTTTGAATATTTAGACTATACCAGAAGCAGGCTTCTAAAGCGAATACTTGGAGACCTGTTGATCAGGAGAAATGTAAATAAGGTAAAAAAAAGATATCGGCTTTATCGCGCAGTTAAAACAGGGAATTATAATGCAGATCCATACAATAATTTTTCAGAGATTATAGATATTCTGAAAGCCAATGATATTAAAAGCACCTTTTTCTTTGTCTCCGGTAAAAATGAAAGCGAACATGATGTACTATATAATATTGAGCATCAGGCAATAAAAAACATTATAAAACGGATACATAAGGCAGGTCATTTGCTTGGATTACACCCAAGCTATAATACTTTGCATAGTCCTGAGCTTCTTAGAGAAGAGGTTCAGAAGTTACAAAATGTTTGTGATGTCCTTGATTTACAAATAGAAATTAATGCAACCCGAAAACATTACCTGCGATGGGATTGGCATAGTACTGCAAAGGACCTGCAGGATGCAGGTATCAAACATGACTATACTGTTGGTTATGCTGACAGAAGTGGTTACCGGACCGGTGTAGCATTCCCTTACAGAGGATTTGATTGGAAGGAAAAGAAATCGCTAGACATAAAGCTGCATCCTTTAATTGTAATGGAAGCAAGTTTATTAAGTGATAAATATATGGGATTGTCTCTGGAGCAAGCTGAGGAAAAATTAGTCAGTTATCATAATCAACTGAAGCGGTTAGGTGGTGAATATGTGGTATTATGGCATAATAACAGGTTGGTAGTTAGCCAGGAAATGAAGTCATATAAAAAGTTACTGTCATTACAATAAAGGAAACTCAATAATAATGTTGGTAAAGGTTTAGATGAAAATTCTGATGGTTTTAGATAGCAAATTCCCTCCTGATATCAGGGTCGAGAAGGAAGCACTTTCTTTGATTGACGCAGGTTATCAGGTTGGGTTACTATCTATAGCTGACTATTCAAAGAGTGAAGTAGTTCACTATAAGGGGATAAAGATTTACAAAGTAGCGGTATCCGCATTTACCTCAAATAAAATGCATGGGTTGGCCGCAATGATACCATGGATAGACCGTGTCGTAGCAAAGCAGGTTTTAAAGATATTTGAACATGAAACCTACGATGCGATTCATTTACATGATCTTTATTTATTTGGAGCAGCTTCGATCCTCAGAAAAAAAATCAAAGCACATTTTATAGGTGATTTACATGAGAACTATGTTGATGCCTTGAGAGATTATAAGTGGAGTACCACCTACCCAAATAAGTTGTTTATATCATTCTCTAAGTGGGAGCGCAAGGAAAGAGAATGGCTTAAGCTGTTTGATAGAATCATTGTGGTTAATGAAGGAATGCGTGATAAGAATATTGAGAAAGGCGTACCGGCCAAGGACATCACTGTTATTTCAAACAGTATAGACACGACCATTTTTGATGAATATGAAATTGATGCGAATACGATAAAACGTTATCAGGATTACTTTACGTTGGTCTATGTAGGTGGGTTTATAAGTAACAGAGGGTTAGAGCACGTTGTTAGGGGAATGAAGAAAATTAAAGACTATGACCCCAAAATTAAGCTTTTATTAGTGGGTGATGGTGAAATGATGGGTATGCTAAAGGAATTAGTAAAAGAATTAGATATTGAAGACGTTGTGGATTTTGAGGGCTGGCAACCGCAAACAAAAATAAGATCTTACCTTGAAGCCAGCGATGTTGGCTTGGTTCCTTTTAAAAGAACTCCGCAAACTGATAACTCAAGTTCAAATAAGCTTTACCAGTATATGCATTGCGGACTTCCAATTTTAGCAACTAATTGTACTTCAGTAGAAAAACTAGTTACTGAGGAGGAATGTGGCATCATCTACGAAGAGGAAAGTGAAGAACAATTCGTCAAGAAGGTGATCGAATTATACGAAAATGAATCCTTGTTAAAACAACTTTCAAATAATGGGAAGGAAGCGATAAAAGAGAAATACAACTGGGGTGTGGACGCTGAGAAATTAATTAATATCTACAAAAGTTTAGAGGCCAATAACTGATAACCTTCTCGGGATATTATTCAATTAATTCTAACAGTTTTTCAGTTAGAGTATACCTTGAAAAGGGGTGGTGTTGAAAATCCGAATTCCATTTTTGATAGGATATTTTTCCTCCATCAAGGAGTTTCTGTAAAGTATTCTGAATAGGTTTTATTTCATTATAATTAAAACATACACCAAGCTGATATTCTTTGATGATTTGAGCTGCATCTCCCTCTGAAGGGCCAATACACAATATAGGTTGTTCCGCTGCGATATAATCAAACAACTTACCGGTTAAAATAAGCTCATTATGTCTGGATCTTGGAATTACCAACAGCAGTAAATCGGCTGAAGCCATTTCAGCCTTTGCTTCAAGATGAGGTAGATATCCTTGAAAATTAACTATACCACCTAGATTGTACTCTTCAATTACAGCGGTCACTTTCTGGTTATATGAGCCAAAAAAATCAATCGAGATACGGTCTCGGTGTTCATCAGAAAGATAATTTATTGCTTCAAAAAAATTATAAGGAATAGCCGGCTCAGTCATACTCCCAATATATTTTACGGTGAATTTATTCTTTGCCGCACGGGAAGGCCTGTCAGAAAAATCCTCATGATCAAAGCCATTGGGTATTACATGATATTTGCGCTTAAAAATATTCCTTTGAAGCTCAGCCATACCATTAGAGACTACAATTACTTCATCGGCTGTTTTTAAGGCTTTTCGTTCCAGTGTTTCATCAATATTTTGAGCAAGTGAAGTTCGAGGGAGTGTCTCGTTGTAAAATATCTGTGACCAAGGGTCACGCATGTCCATGATCCATTTTAAATCAGGTCTCCAGTTTTTAATTTTATTTCCGATCACATGTGTAGAGTTAGGCGGGCCCGTAGTTATTACTACTTCAACGTCTTCTTTCCGAATAATTTCTTTAGCTTTAGAAAGAGTTGCCGGTACCCATCCTATCCTGGCGTCAGGAATAAAGAAGTTAGAGCGAATCCAGACACCGAGCTTTTGGATAAATCCACCTTCCGTAGAAAAAGCAGTAGCAGGGGTGGAAACTTGTCGATCTGTTTTACCCGTCAATCTGGCAAAAAGTAAGTAAGGCTCTATACTTTTGGAATAATGGATAGGCAGGTCATCTGAAATATCCTCCTCCAGCGATGGATCCAATATAGGGTAAGTTCCATCTTTTACGGTAAGTACAATAGGTTGAATTTCAAACTTGGGGAGATACTTACAAAACTTAACCCATCGTTGTACTCCGGCCCCTCCACTTGGCGGCCAATAATAGGTTATGATCAAAACTTTCTTATGAGCCACTTGTCCGGGAACTCTTGAAAGATGTATATCCCCACAATAAAAATAGTCCAAACTGAATTATCAGGGCGATCCAGGCAAGTGTCACTCCTAGCTGATAGCTTTGGGGCATGAATGTCAGCGTCAGGGTGTGATTGCCGGCTGGAATTTCCATTCCACGTAAAAAGTAGTTTGTTTTATAAATTGGGATTTCTTCTCCATTTAGAGTGGCAGTCCACCCGGCTGGATAGTAAACTTCACTTAGTACCAGGAATCCAGGCTCAGAGCGAGAAAGCTCAAGAGTCATTTCCGGTCCGGTGTAATCAGTGACTTCTACAGTTGAGCTGGTGTCTTCAGAAGTGGTGATGGTTTTGGAGGTTTCCAATACTGCCTTCTTTGAGAAATCGATTTGTCCCGGCATTAGGTAATTAAAAGCAGTGTTAGGATCCTGTACAGTTATTACTGAATCTACAAAGAAGGCCTTTGGCAGTACATTCTTATTTTCATAAACGATGCCATTTTGACTTTCGAAAACAGACTCATAACCTTCAAATGGAAGTCCCTGAACATAGGTGACATATTTCACATTGAGGAGATCAAGGAGCTGAGGATTGAAGTTTTGACTCTGAACACTTAGTGGTCCCTGCCCATACATAACGTCCTGTACCACACTCAGCTTTGCCCCTGTATAACCGCCAATCATAGGATAGAAGTAAGCCGGTGTTGCATTCCTGTATGGATTATCTAAGATCGGGAAGACGCGATAAGGATAATTTGTATTTACTGACACCTGTTCTTCAATAAAAGTGTCAATGACCCGGCGCTGAGATTCTAATGTCCTTTCAGGATTTACATTTCCTGCAACAATAGCATCTTCCGGTATGTAACGTTTATCTATACTGATCATGTCGATTGCAAGAATCAGAATGAACCCTATGAGTGCGACACTCAAAGATATCTTTTTGGTAAATGCCAGATACATTAGTCCGGTAGCAATTATGAGAATGATCGCCAGCCGTAATAGATCAGCGTTGGCTTTTTCTTCGCGTTCGGGTACAAGCTGGGTATTTATATAGCTTTGGGCTCGTTGCTGAACCTGAGGATTATTGGGACTCACCTGATTTTGCTGAGCTATTTGATTGGCTATCTGGTTCACTTCTCCCGGACGGGTGAAATTCATTGAACTCACCATAATAAACACAAGCAGGAAAACCCCACCGGTTAAGCCGAGCGGTACATAGAGTTGCTTAAGTTCGTTTTTCTTGGAATTTACAAATTCGGCAAACCAATCAAGGCCATAAACAGCTACTACCGAATAACAAAAGGCTACAAAGGCAAGCCAGGTTTCAGGGGCCCTGAACTTGTCAAAATATGGGATGTAGTCGAAAGCAAATTCATTCAAGAGCCTGAAGTTACCACCCCAAGAAAAAAGGATACCCAGTGTGCCTGCGGCAAGAAAGGCGTACATTGTTTTGCTGCGTCTTTTAACCAAGGCAAGAATTATGAATGGTAAACTCAGTGCTCCAAAGTAATGAGGTCCGGAAGTAAAAGATTTTGGCCCCCAATATTCAGGAGGAGCTCCGCCTAAAATATTGGGCATGATCAATGTCCAGGTTTCGCGAATTCCCTGCGACCAGGCAAAAGCATAACTGGAAGTCAGTCCGGTTGAACTGTCGAGAGCTGAACCACCACGGATGCTATATTCTGCATATTCTCGAAGAGCGAGTAGATTTTCAGCATAACCTAAAATACCAATAACTCCTCCTGCAATCAGCAATAGGGTAGCAAATCCCCAATCTTTCAGGCGGTTTTCTTTATAGGCTTTCCAGGTGTCAAAAGACCATAAGGAGCCCAAGAGGAAGAAAAAGTAATATGCGATTTGAGGATGTCCGGCCCGAAGCTCCAGGGTTAAAGCAACAGAGAAAAGTAAAAGACCCGCTAATTTTTTCTTTTTTCTTGTCAGTAACCAATAACCTACAATCATCCATGGGGCAAAAGCCAATGCGGAAAATTTAGAAGTATGGCCCGCCACAATAATAATGGGGAAGTAAGTGGTCAAACCGTACATCAGGCTTCCGAAGAGGGAAGTCAGAGTCCGAAATCCCATCATAACTAAGAGAAGATAGGTGCCTGATAATAGGATCCAATATTGAAAAGCAGGATAAATGTTATTGAAGTATCTGGATATAGAATCAATATGAGGTACTACTGATTTTACAGAAACAACAAAAGCCGGCATACCCCCAAACATGTTCGTTACCCAAAGCGGTTCTTCTTCAAATTCTTCCCGGTACTCAATTACAGATTCAGCCCCTGCCCGCCACTGAGTAATGTCATGCCGTTGAAACTCTTTACCGCCAATGGTGGTGGCTGTAAAAAGAAAGAACGGGATCAGAAACAAGATCAACAGAGCAACTATATGTTGTCTGCTTTCAGGGAGTTTTGTGAAAAAATCTTGGTTTTGGGCAGAAGAGCTATCTGACATAAGGAGTTTTATTCAATTACTTTTGGAACACGGAAATAGTCACTGTCGGCATCAGGTGCATTTTTTAAAGCATCCTCATGAGACAATGGTTCTTTGCCTTCGTCTTTTCGCAGTCGGCTTTCGAGGTCTATCACATGCTCAAGAGGTTCTACGTTTTCTGTATCTACTTCATTGAGCTGATCCATATAACCAAGGATCTTATTCATATCCCCGGCAAATGATCTCACTTCCTCATCATTGAGCTGTAATCTCGCCAGGTTGGCTATGTATTGTACGTCTTTTTCGGTAACTGACATAAAAGTATGTAGGATTAATTAATGAGCCTGAATTTAAGAAACATTGGGTGAAAGATTAATCGCTTTTTCCGGATGTTCTTTTATATAGTTCTATCAGAATGGAAATACAATATTTTAGGTTCAAAAACTTGGCATCTTGCTGATTTTATTTTCATTTTAGGAGACTAATTCAATTTCATGATCAAAAAGAAAGTTACTATAAAAAATTCAGCGGGCTTGCATGCCCGCCCCTCGGCTCAGCTTGTAAAGCTTGCCAGTAAATTCAAATCCGATTTCTATATCCATAGCTACGGATATCGGGTTAATGGGAAAAGTATATTAGGAGTGATGACCCTCGCAGCAGAACATGGGGCCGAATTAGAGCTTGAACTGGACGGTGCTGATGAGGAGGAGGCTTTAGAGGCCATTGTTGAAGCAGTAGAGGATAAATTCGGGATGCACGATGAATAGGATATTCAAATCATGAGTACTGCCAAGACACAGGAATATACAATTCAGGGTAAACCTGCAGCATCAGGTATTACTATCGGAAAAGCTGTAATTATTAATTCTGAGTCTAGGACCATTACTCCGACTTCTATAAAAAAAAGGGAAGTTGATGACCACAAAGAAAGGTTTCTGGAGTCAAAGAAGAACCTGATCGCTGAACTAGAAGAAATGTCGGGTGGACTTCAAGATAGTCAGACCGCTGATATTATCGATACGCAAAAACAGATCATTCAAGACCCTGAGATCGAAAAGAGTGTGTTTGATATCATCGAAAATAAGTTACTTAGTGCTGATTTTGCCGTTTATCAGACCTATTGCACTTTTATTGAGCGATTGAAAGAAAGTGGATCAGAGCTATTCCGCCAGCGGATCATAGATCTGGAGGATATTAGGGATCGATTTATAGCAGAAGTGTGTGGACAGAAAAACGTAAAGTCGATAAAGAAAGGGTCGATCATAGTTACCCGGGAAATAAGCCCAACTGATCTAGTAACCTATTATGAAGATGGCGCGAGCGGACTTGTGATGGAAAAAGGTGGGACAACAGCCCATGCTGCTATTATTGCGAAGTCACTGGGAATGCCTTGTATCGTGAATGCAAAAAGAGCTACAAAGGAAGCGGTTAAAAACGAGATTATTATTCTGGATGCCAATGAAGGCATGATGGTCTTGCGTCCTTCTGATGAAACTGTAAAGGATTATAAGGTCAAGTTGAAGGCCCAGAAAAAGGGTTCAAAACTCAAGTGTTCGAATGATTTTGAGACTACAGATGGTGTGCCCTTTAAGTTAATGGCCAATATTGAGTTTGAAGCTGAGCTTAATAATGCGTCAAAAAGTGGGTCGCAGGGAGTAGGACTTTTAAGGACAGAGGGATTACTATTTGGAAAACGAGTGCGAAACAGTCCGGATGAACAGCAAGAATTCTATGAGCATATTGTAGAAGGAATAGAGGGGCCGGTTACTATTCGTTTGTTTGATATAGGAGGCGATAAAAATGCCCGTCGGCCTCATAAAGAAACAAACCCATTTTTAGGGTGGCGCGGTATTCGGTTATTGCTGGATGAAAAGAAATTACTAAGGAGTCAGCTTCAGGCTATACTTACTGTGGCCGGTAAAAATCCCGGGCGAGTGAAGATCTTGGTTCCAATGGTTTCCGTAATCGATGAAGTGCGTGAGATCAGAAATGAAATTGAAAAAGTTCAAGGGGCTTTACTTTCATCCGGCGTAGATATTGATGAAAACATACCGCTTGGGTTGATGGTGGAAGTGCCAAGTGTAGCTTTATCTGCCTATCAATTTGCAAGAGAAATAGATTTTATGAGTATAGGCTCAAATGATCTTACTCAATATACACTTGCTGTAGATCGTGGAAATGATCGTATTCACACCTTGTTTCAGCATTATCATCCATCTGTACTGAAATTGATCAAAATGACGGTTGATGGAGCAAAAAAAGCGGATGTGGAAGTAAGTGTATGTGGGGAGCTTGCCGGAGATGAGATCGGGGCAGCATGTTTGTTTGGTTTTGGTATCAAGGAATTGAGTATGGTTCCTTCATCAGTACCAAAAATAAATGAACTATTATGTTCGAAAAGTGCAGAAGAATTTATAAAGTTGGCTGATCACGCCATAGAACTTTCATCCTCCGAAGAACTTGAGCAGCTCTACGGAGAATGGAAGTAAATGAATTTCGGGTAGATTAGTTCTGTGCAATTCCTATCACACCGCAGGCAACACGACTTCCCGCTGCTCCGGTAGGCTGAGATTCAAGATCATCTTCACCGGCATGTATAATTATACCTCGGCCAAGGATCTGTTCTAAAGAAACATTTGAATCAGTATACTCTAAAGTTCCTGACCCATCTTCCCCAACTTCAAGGTTTCCCAGATCGCCCATGTGTCGTTCCATATCTGTAGGGGCCCCGTGATCATTACCGCCCGGATTAAAGTGTCCGCCGGCACTTGTACCGTCATCAGCACGGCAGTCACCAAATTCGTGGATATGGAACCCATGATTTCCGGGAGTCAACCCTTCAAAATTACCTGAAACAGCAACTCCGTTTTCAGTATCGGTGAAAGTTACAGACCCTGAGACATCACTGTCACCTACCGGCATAACAGTAGCAACCAGTTCGGAGTGGTTGAAAGAGGTCTCTGTTTCAACCATATTATTTTCTGTGGTTTGTGTGCATCCTGCTGCTATCATTAAAAAGGCAGTTATAAAAGAAAAAAACTTCATGGTTATATTTTATTTTTAGTTTCAGTTTGGTTGTTCAACACTAAAAAATTGTGCTTCATTCATTTAAAATGGAGGCACGAAGGTCCTTGAATACAGATAGTCGTGATTGAATATCTTGATAAAGTTTTGGCTTTTCCTTCTTCAACCTGCTTGTATTTGAAGGTGTGAATAGGGCTTTTGCTCTTACAAAGAGTGGTGCAGTAAATACACTGAGAATTAAGTAAGACCAAATAAAGGTACTTTCAACTCCTGAGAGGCTTAATATCAAGCTGACTATTCCATAGAAAAGGGGGAATAGAAATAAAGCAGAAAGAAATTTTATGGATGCATCAAATGCACGGTCCCTAATAACATTTTTGATTAGATACCGAACAGGCTGATAAGCGATGAAATTATTCAGAAATGAAAACCCATAAAATGGAAGGAGTAGCAAATCTTTGATACTGAATTGCTTGCTAAAAGCGAGTTCATTAAGATCGATCTTATTTTTCTCAGATATTTTTTCCAGCTCTTTAGCTTCTTCGATCAGTTCATCTGTAATATGAGGTTGCGTTCGCTGAATCCGGTTGTTAGCAATATCAGGGTCGATCACTTTTAGATCATCAGGTTCTAAGTCATCCCATAATATTTTCTGAAGGGGATATTCGGCCAGGTCCTCAACGTGGAAAACGAGTTTCTTCATGGCTTCTGAGACATCCTCCTTCATGGCATCAACGCCCGCTTTCTCATCACTTTCAAAACGCTCGCGATATTCGCTTACCGGTATCGCTTCCCCATAATTGATCTGCACTGTATTTCCACCGGTTTGATGATCCGAATAATTCACACCAACAGGCACGATCTGCAGATCCAAAGTCCAGTCATATTCTTCTTCAGCTCCGAAAGCGATACGGGTAAAACCTTTACTCAGAGATCTGATCCGGCGCTTTAAATTATGATTGGCTTCCGCAAAAATGAGAATAGTATCTCCATTCTTTAGGTAACGGATACATTTCTCGAAGATCTCATTATTTTTTTGTACCGAGCTGAATCCATCCCTAACGCGATAGACCGGCATCATGTTGATGGACCATAAATACTTTCCGACAATATCAGGCTTGAAGGCCTGTGCACGGGTTAAAAAGTAGATGGTAGGCTTGGTGGTTGTTGCAACATGCAGGGCATCCATAAAGGAATTCTGATGATTGGGGATATAAAGGATCGGTTTGTCCTTCGGAAGGTTTTCCCTTCCAACAACTTTACGCTTTTTATAAAAAAAGCGCAGACCGTTTCCTACTACTGTGTGCCGCCAGAATTGATACCAGAGATAATTTTTTTCACGCATTAGAGAAGACGCGTTGTATAGTTGATTTTCCAATTGACCAGTACCATCCGATACTGAGCCCGGCTACGATGTGCCAGATGCCCCACCAGGCAGCCACTAATGCCATGCCTCCGAGGCCGTCAAAGAAATTAAAAATAAGCAATAATCCCAAGCCCGAATTTTGAATACCGGTTTCAATGGAAATGGATTTTCGGTCTTTACGGGGAAGCTTGAAAAGATATCCCAAGCCGTATCCGCTCATAAGGGCAATAGAATTGTGGAAGAATACCAACACTATCACAAGGTGTACATAGCTTATAAAATTCTCGAAATTCATACTAAAAGCTACGATCACAAATCCTGCAAAAAAAATGATCCCAAAATTTTTGATGTAGGGTGAGATCATCTGCGACAGTTCATCTTTAAAATGGCGAAGGGTCATTCCGAGAATTAGGGGAATTCCTAAAATAAGAATGATGATCCTAAAGACTTCAAATAGATCCAGGTGGATCTCAGTTAGGATAGCATTTGTTGGCCCATATAAACTAGCCCAGAATGCAAAATTGAAAGGGGTCATAAAAATGGATAAAAATGTAGCAAAGGCTGTCATGCTTACTGAGAGCGCGGCGTTACCGCGAGCCAACAGGGAGAAAAAGTTCGAGATATTCCCACCCGGACAAGCCGCCACCATCATCATACCCAAGGCGAAACTGGGATGTGGCTCCATGATAACGATCAATAAAAAAGTAAGAGCAGGAAGTAGAAAAAATTGAGATGCCAGTCCAATTAATGTTCCCTTCGGATTCTTGGCAACTTTCTTGAAATCATCGACAGTGAGTTCCAGGGCCACCCCAAACATAATGATGGCCAACGACACATTCATAATGTGTAGTCCGCCACTATCAAGGTTTAGCTGAAGAGCATCTATGGATTCACCCATTGTGGTCTCTGATTTTGGTGTGCGTTTATTTTTCCTGGAAGATAGCTCAAGGATACGAAAAGTTTCAGATACTCGAGCGGGGGATTTTTTGGGAACTTGGATAATTAAAGTGCTCAGGTGTTTTAGTGTTACGGTGTTTCAGTGATTGGTCTCAACACTGTAACACCGTAACACCTTAGTACAAAAACACCCTGCCCACCTGTGGTTTATAAAACAAGTATCCATTATTTTAATCAAGAATTTAAACCCAATCAAAAATTATCATGAGTGACATCAATCCATTTCATCTTGCATTTCCGGTACGTGACCTCGAGGAATCCTACAAATTCTATCACGACCTGTTGGGTTGTGAAACCGGCCGTAGTTCTGATTCCTGGATCGATTTCAATATGTGGGGGCATCAGGTGGTGGCGCATTTAAGCCCGGAAGAAGCCAAAGAATCTGCTATGAATGCGGTGGACGGCAAAGGCGTACCGGTACGACATTTTGGAGTGATACTGGAAATGGATGAATGGAAAGCACTTGCTGAAAAGCTGGAAAATGAAGGGATTGAATTTGTGATCGAGCCGTACATCCGTTTTAAAGGAGAACCAGGTGAGCAGGCAACGATGTTCTTCCTCGACCCAAGTGGAAATGCATTGGAATTCAAAGCTTTTGGGGATAGGAGTCAGATCTTTGCGAAGTAGTCTGACTTAATGACTGAAAGATTATTTTTGATCGATGTTCAGAATAATGAATTGCATGAATTGAGAGTTGGTTAATTAATTTTCGGTTGCACCGAATAATTGAGAATATCAACACTTCAACGTTCAATGTTGAATATTCACTGTTCGATATTCTCCCTCTCAACCCATCGCAGATCATTCCGAATAAAAGTTACAAAAGTAAGCAGGTTTTGGGCTTGCCAAAAGTCTTGTAAATCGTTGATGGGATCTTGATAAGAGAACGAGCGAGTGGTATCTCCGTTAAAAACTTCAAAATTATATACCCGGCGCGGTAGCTCAGCTGAATTAGGGACCCAGCCTTCTATCTCATTTTGAGGTTCTATTTCATAGATGTTCAGAAACTGAACAAATGCATCAAAGTCGTTCCAGGAGCTGTCCCTGGTAGAAACATATTCGTTGTTCACCACTTTTTCGCCGGATTCATTTAAGGTATAGGTGGTGAGCTCCCCGGTCCAGACGGTGTCAGTTTTTACAAAGTCAAAGTAGACAGCCTCATTAATATTCAGTGAGATACGCTCATTGATGATGGGATCCGGCTGAGCGATATTCTCCGAAGAAGAACATCCCAGGCCAAATAAAATTAACCCTAAAAAAAGATTGTAAATAAGATACTTCATAATCAGATTTCTACTCGCTGCTTACCTCTTGCTCAACCACTTCCAGACGTTGCTGAAATTCTTCCCACTTTGAATATCGGTCTGTAAGGTCGGATTTGAGTTGGTCATATTCTAATGAGAATTTTTTTACTTTTTCCTCATCATCATAAAAATCAGGTTGAGCCATGGCCTCCTCTATTTCCACCTTACGGGATTCCATTTGCTCGATCTCTTTTTCCAGAGATTCAATTTTCTGCCGGATGGGTTTGGTTCTTCGGCTGATCTCATTCCGGCGTTCGGCCTCGACCCGGCGCTGTTCCTTCCTTGAAAGCTGATCGTTTTTGTCAGCCTCTTTTTCGGCTGCCACAGATTCAGCTTTTTTCTCCTGCTCTTCCTCCTCTTTCTTTCTGGTGAGATAATAAGAGACATTTCCAAGATACGTTTTGATGTATCCCGGCTGAACTTCAAGTACTTTATTTACAATAGGGTCGAGAAAGGCCCGGTCGTGAGATACAATGATACACGTGCCTTCGTACTGCTGAATAGCCTGCTGAAGGATATTCTTACTGCTCATATCCAAATGATTGGTCGGCTCATCAAAGATGAGGAGATTAGCAGGAGAGAGGAGCATCTTGGCAAGGGCAAGCCGGCTTTTTTCTCCCCCGGAAAGCACCTTCACCTTCTTAAATACATCATCACCCTGAAAAAGAAAGCAGCCGAGAATGGTTCTTAAACGACTTTCTTTTTGGTTTGAACCCGAATCCATCAAAGTTTCGAGGGCATTCTTTTTGGGTTCGAGTTCATCTGCCTGATGCTGAGCAAAATAATTTACGGTTACATTATGACCTTCAATGCGATCTCCTTTTTGGAATGGCTCATTCCCTGCCAGTATGCGGATCAAGGTTGACTTACCGGCTCCGTTTGGCCCCACAATGGCCACTTTATCGCCGCGTTCAATTTCATAATCGATACCTGAAAAAACCTGGTACTCGTCATAGCTTTTGTGCAGGTCTTCGAGCTTCATCACTACCTGACCGCTTCGCGGCGGTTCCGGGAACCGAAATGAAACGTTATTCTGCTCGTCCTCAAGCTCGATCTGTTCCATCTTCTCGAGCTGCTTGATCCGGCTCTGCACTTGTCGGGCCTTGGTAGCTTTATACCGAAAGCGATCAATAAACTCCTGCGTTTCCTTGATCTGCTTTTCCTGATTTTTCTTGGCATTCATGAGCAATTCCCGCTCCTCCTCCCACTTTTTCTCATAAAAGGAATAGTTGCCGGCATAATCGGAAATATCGCTACTACGCAAGGCCAGCGTCCGGTTGGTGATGGTATCCAGAAAAGCCCGGTCGTGAGATACCACAACCACGGCTCCTTCATAGTTATTTAGGAAATTCTCCATCCATTGGAGCGATTCTATGTCAAGGTGGTTGGTGGGCTCATCCAAAAGGAGATATGTAGGGCGGCGAAGGAGTAACTTGGCCAGCGCAATTCTCATCAGCCAGCCTCCGCTGAATTCTGAGGTATTACGATGGAAATCCTCTTCACTGAATCCGAGTCCCATGAGGACTTTTTCAACTTCTGAGCGCAATTCATACAATCCTGAAGCTTCCAGCTCTGTCTGTAAAATCCCGTAGCGTTCCATCAGCTTCTCATATTCCTTCGACTGCGGATCAACTTGAGATAATTGTTCCTGAATGCCTTTCACCTTCATCTCCAGCTCGAATAATTCAGAAAAAGCTGTTTCCACTTCCTCCAGAACGGTAAGGGTGAAATCGGGATCAACGCCATCCTGTGGGAGATATCCCAGTGTTTCTTCATTAGCAAGAGCCACGGATCCATCATCCATTTCCTGAATGCCCATGATGATCTTGAGCAGGGTAGATTTCCCTGCTCCATTCGGGCCAACCAGTCCAATGCGTTCGCCGGGATTGATGAAAGTACTGACGCCGTCCAAAAGTTCGCGGTCGCCCAAATGCAATGTGATGTTTTCGAGTGCTAACAAAGTTTGATGAATGTCTGTGTGAAAGTGAAGCGCTAAAAATATGGATTAATTGGGTGTAGAATGAAATTAATCTATAGCTTTTGTATCAGGTTGTTTGATTTAGGTAACGGTAGTATTGGCAACCCTAAGATCCCCGCCTGATAGGGGGATGATGGGGCCTTAGTTGATTGCCGCTCTGTAGTTTCCAACCATCACATATATCCCCCCTGGTCATTCCCGCAAAGGCGGGAATCTTATAGTTGATCGCGATTCAAAAACCTGAATCCGGCTGTGCGTTATAACCAATACTGAGTAAAATCAGTCATGATTTAACCACAGAAACCCTTAGTTTTAGATAAAAGTAAAAAATCAGAAACCTATGCAGAAAAAAGAGATCAAGATCACCGTAGAACTGGACGATAAAAATGTGGCGAATAACATCGCATTTAAAGCCGATGACATGCCCAATGTGGATGCCGTTAACTGTCGCGCTATGTTGCTTTCCTTTTGGGATGCCCACAACAAAGACACCCTTAAGCTTGACCTGTGGACCCGCGACATGACCGTGGACGAAATGAAGATCTTCTTCCACCAAACCCTGGTGACTATGGCCAATACCCTCCATAATTCTATTGACGACGAACGCATTGCCGGCGACATGCGGGATTTTTGTGATTACTTCGCCGAAAAGATGGAGATTAAAGAGTAACTAAAATTAAGTGTACAGGATACTTCCAAAGCTTACCCCGCTTTCCCTTTCAGTTTCATCCCAGATGTCATAGGTAAGGATCTCACCCTCAAGTTTGGGAAAGATATTCAAGAAAGAGTACAGCGGGGGATATCCGCAAATGCGATAGGGATCATATTTTCTACTCATCAACTCAAGCATTTGTTGGGCTGAACCGGATGCTCCGAGATCCAGAAAAGATTCATCAAAATTCCGGATGTCTTCAAACATTTCCTTAGCCGGTTTTTCGTCCCCGAATTTCTTCCCAATATGTGCCAGATCTCCACTGATCAAAAAGAAGGTGTCTTCTTTATCCCCGAATAATTCTGCAAGCAATCCGCTGAAGTTTTCAACCTGTTGTCCCTGAAACCCATCAGCTTTGTAGAAAAGCTCATCAAGACTGCCAACCACGATCGGGATCATTGAAAAATCATGATCCCAAAGGTGATTGATGAAAATGAGATGCTGCTCAATACTGTGTTCGATCCGATGCGCCCGATCCTGAAAAGTGACACCATAATGTTCTGAATCATCTCCGATTTGCTCCCGGATCTTCTGAATGCTGTCCCGGTCAGCATTTACCGTTCCGTTTACCATTTTGAAATCTTTTAAGGAGATCACAAACGGTCGCTCTTCATAAATATCAGGATACAACCCCGAGTAGTGGGACGTTGCCAGTATTACAATTCGTTTGGGTTTCAGGTCCTTAATTGCAGAGAAAGCTTTCACATAACTGTTGAGGCCAAACCGAAGATCGATATGGGGCGCATACAGTGCTCTTGCACTTTTAACCGGTTCCGAAACAGGAAGTTTCTCAAAAGCTTCATTAAGAAAATGCTTCATTTCTGCAGGGTCGTCAGGATAGGAAAGTCCTGAGGTGATAGAATGATGGATATCAGACTTCTCATATTCGGCTTCCATTTTCTGGGCGTGCTCTCGAAAATATTTAGAATGTAGAAGAGCATTTTCATCTAAAAACTGTACATATTCCAGGATCTGCTCTTTGGTGACTCCCTCACCACTGAATTTTAAAATATCTTCTACACTCCGGCTCCCATCAAATAACGAAAAAATAGTTTGAGCCGAATAAGGCACCGCAAAATCGGAGGTAGCATATCCGTATTGATCCTGAAAATACAGAAAAGTCTCTCCATCCTGCTTTATGGGAATGATCTGCACATCAAACCGCAGCGGCGGGATAGGATCGGTATAGGAGGCGAAGATCGAATTGGTTTTTTCAGTCACAGTAGAAAATAATTTGTAAGGAATTAGTTTGAACGTGCTCTAACTATATAAACAAGCAAAATATTTACCGTAGGGGCGAATCGCATTCGCCCGATGTAATAAATGATCAGAAAAATAAATCCCTACAAACGTAATCGAAAATCTATTCGTCTGCAATGTTATGATTACAAACAACCTGGTCACTATTTTGTGACGATTTGCACCTATAAAATGAAGCATATTTTTGGAGTAATATACAACGGATACATGATTTTGAACCATTATGGCGAAGTTGCTAAAAGAAGCTGGATGAATACGGAGAATATTAGATCAAATATCAAATTGGGTAGTTTTGTGATAATGCCTAATCACATGCATGCCATATTTCAGATAGTAGCCGCCGAAAAAACCGTAGGGGCGTATTGCAATACGCCCCTACCTCGAACATTTAAATCACCATCAAATTCTGTTGGGGCAATCGTTAGAGGTTATAAATCAACGGTTACAAATCAGATCAATCAAATTCGGAAAAGATCTGTACCAAGAATATGGCAAAGGAATTATCACGAACATATTATTCAAGATCAGGAATCTCTGAATAAAATTTCGGAATACATTGATATGAATCCGCGGTTATGGGATAAAGACAGATATTACAGATAAAACTATATTTGTTGGTTTATAAAAAGGGCGAATGCGATTCGCCCCTACAATAATCAGGTTAATTGTCTGCTCTCATCTTCTGGCATTTGCAATTTATACCATAATTCTTGCACAGGGGATGATCCGGCGCTTCTGAAATCTGGGCTTTGCAGGGGCCGCGACCATGGTGGATCATCAGGTGCGACAGATCCGTCCAGCTTTCACGGGGAAATAAGGCCATAAGGTCCTTTTCAATTTTGTTGGTGTTCTTTGTTTCTTTGGTGAGGCCAAACCGGTTTGAAAATCGTTTTACATGGGTGTCCACTACTACTCCAACATTAATTCCAAAGGCATTTCCCAAAACTACATTCGCGGTTTTTCTTGCAGCGCCACGCAGCTTTAACAAGTCTTTCATATTCTTAGGAACTTCCCCGTCAAATTCCTCCACCAGTATCTGAGAAGTTTCCTTGAGCGACTTTGCTTTATTTCTATAGAAACCGGTTGATCTCACCAATTCCTCCAATTCCTCCAGCGGAGCGTCTTTCATTAACTCAGGAGTAGGATAAGTTTCGAAAAGAGCAGGAGTAGTTTTATTTACACGAACATCGGTGCATTGTGCACTCAATATAGTGGCGATCAGCAGCTCGAAGGGATTTCTATGATTCAACTCACAATGCGGATCCGGATAATACTTATAGAGCTCATTCAAAATTTCCATCGCTCGCTCTTTCTGCTTCTTTGATTTCTTAGGGAGCTTCGGAAGTTCATTTTTCTCTTTCGCCATATTTAGTGGTCAGTTTTCAGTAAACAATTATCAGTGCAGTTGAATGTAGGGTTTTGTGGATAGATACGCATATAGGTTTAATGTTCAATTTTAAATGTTAAACGACTTTTGATTCATTTAACATTTAAAACTATCTCACTTAAAATTTTCCTTATCTTTGACGCTCAACGAATTTAGAATTGTAAACACCACACTCACACATGTCGAATTTAGACAACCTGGACAAAATTGTATCACTGGCTAAAGCTCGTGGCTTCATCTTTCAATCTTCAGAAATTTATGGCGGACTTAGTGCCGTTTATGATTACGGACCCCTCGGTGTAGAGCTCAAACGAAATATCCGTGACGCCTGGTGGAAAGAGATGACTCGTCGCCACGATAACATTGTTGGGATTGATGCAGCTATTTTTATGCATCCGAAGGTATGGGAAGCCAGTGGTCACGTGGGTGGCTTCAACGACCCCATGATCGACGACAAGCAGTCCAAGAAACGTTACCGAGCGGATATGATCATTGAGCAGCACATTGAGAAGCTGCGGAAAGATGAGAAGCATGAAGAAGCCAACGCCATTCAAGAAAAGCTTGACTCCTGCGGTTCACGCAAAAGCCTGACCGAAGACCTGTATGAGATCATCATAGAAAATGAGATTCGTGCACCGGAATCCGGAGCTTTTGACTGGACAGAAGTACGACAGTTTAATCTGATGTTTAAAACACAATTTGGCTCCACTTCCACGGAAGAAGATGGGGTTTATTTACGACCGGAAACGGCACAGGGTATTTTTGTGAATTATAAGAATGTACTTGATACGGCTCGTGTAACAGTGCCTTTTGGGATCGCCCAAACAGGAAAAGCTTTCAGAAATGAAGTGGTTGCCCGGCAATTTGTCTTCCGCATGCGTGAATTTGAGCAGATGGAAATGCAATATTTTGTGAAGCCCGGTACCGACGAAGCTGAGTACGAAAAATGGCTGGAAAAACGACTTGAGTGGCATAAAATGATGGGAATCAGGGAAGAGAATTTACGAACCGCTCCCCATCCGGAAGATAAGCTGGCCCACTATGCACGAGCCGCAGCCGATATTCAATACAAGTACCCAATTGGCTGGCAGGAAGTAGAGGGGATCCATAACAGGACCGATTTTGACTTGAACCAGCACGCTGAATTTTCAGGTAAAAAGATGGATTACTACGACCAGAAAAATCAGGAACGGTTCACCCCGTATGTGATCGAGACTTCAGTGGGGCTAGATCGCCTCACCTTGATGGTACTTTGCGATGCATACCGAGAAGAAGAAGTGGATGGCGATACACGTACCGTATTGAAAATGAATCCAAAGTTGGCTCCGACTCAGGTTGGGATCTTTCCGCTTATCAAAAAAGACAAGCTGCAGGATCTCGCACACAAGATCGAAGAAGATCTGCGCGAAGAGTTTTCGATACTGTATGACGAATCCGGTTCTATTGGAAAACGCTATCGCCGGCAGGATGAAGCAGGAACTCCATTCTGTATCACCGTAGATTTTGATGGGGTAGAGTCAGAAGGTGAAGATACGGTTACCATTCGCTATCGGGATGATATGAGTCAGGAAAGGATCCCGGTATCGAATATCGCGAATGTGATCAGAGACGGAATGAAGAGCTGGAAGCCTGAATAATTCAGGAAAGTTCTTCAAGTAATTTCTTCGCACGTTGCAGGTTCCACTCATCGATCTGATTCTGAGGGGATTCCTGTACAACTTGCTTAAGAGTATCGATGGCTTTTTGTTTTTGCCCTGAGCGATCATAGTGTTGGGCTAGGTCAAACTTAAAACGAATAGCTTGATCCGGCTTCAACTCAAGTGCCTTCTTGATGTGTTCTTCTGCTTTTTTATTTGATGCTCCCTCAGGTATTCCCCTGGAAAAAAGTCCTGCTGCAAAACGCTGGGCAGACCCTATATTGGCTATCTTGCTGTTCCAGACACCAAGTAAATGCCATGCTGGACCATAATCGGGGAGTAATTGCACGGCTTTGTCAGCATGTTCTTTAATGATATGTGATTTCTCGATACGTGTGCCTGAACTTGAAATGTCAGACATACGTCCTTGAGCTACAGCATATACAAAATGAGAATAGCCTTTGTCGGGATAGAGTTCTAAGGTTTTCTCAGCAAAGTCTAAAGATCGTTTATAATAGTTTTCCTTTTCTCTTTGCAAGTCCATACGGAACCCAATACGTGCATAAAGCAGTGCGGTATGCCAAAGGGCATCAAAATGTTCGGGATCTTTCTCAAGCACTTTCAGGTAGCTTGCCAGCGATTCTTCCTCTTTGGCTTCTTCAAAATAGTCTGCCGCCTTACACGCTATGGAATCTGCTGTAATGGAATTTTGGGACTTAACAAGATCAGGAATGCTCAAACAAAGTATGAGCGCCAGACAGAAATTTTTATTTAGTATATGTTGAAGCATGAAAGGACTCACCAAATAGTTGCAATGTTTTTAATAACTTATAAAAAATTGAGAAAGTAAATAGTTAACTTGGCAAAGCTTATAAATAGTGATTTGTAGCAATAGGATTAAAAAGTGAGGATAGTGTAAATAATAGTTCTGTTTTTTGGGAGATTCTCTTTATATTTAAAGCCTTTTTCGGATAAGAAATTGAACGCATAAAATATCCCGATTCATGAAACGCACGTATCAACCAAGTAATAAGAAGCGCAAGAACAAACACGGTTTTCGCGAACGCATGTCTAGTAAAAACGGACGCAAAACCATTGCGAGCCGTCGCAAGAAAGGCCGTCATAAGCTAACCGTTAGTGATGAGAGAAAAGGAGCTAAGTAACCTTACGGATTCTCCTGAGCGTAGATTTACGTTATCAAAGTCACATATTTTACGTGGCCGGCGAAATTTTGAGGAACTCTTTTCAGGTTCCTCAATGCTCAGGTCACAAAACGTAAATCTTCGCTATACCTCCTATCCCAATGCCGACAAAAAGATCCTTGTTGGCTTTATAGCTCCTAAAAAGATCGGAAAAGCGGTGCAGCGTGTCAGAACCAAGCGATTGCTGCGTGAAGCTTACCGGCTCAATCAACACATCATAACCG
The DNA here is from genome assembly GCF_042684365.1 of Gracilimonas halophila. Taxonomy (NCBI): domain Bacteria; kingdom Pseudomonadati; phylum Balneolota; class Balneolia; order Balneolales; family Balneolaceae; genus Gracilimonas; species Gracilimonas halophila. Next base: position 167,150 of record NZ_JBHULI010000003.1, read on the forward strand.
GATTGCCCATAACAGCTGATATAGGATTACACTATGCTTTTATGGCAAAACGCGCAGATCTCACCTTCGAAGCGGTACAGCAGGAAGTTATTTCATTGTTGAAAGAACTGCGTGATCGATTGTTGTCAAAAAATTCACCCTTTTAAAACGCACTACTTTTGGATAAGAATACAGCCACCGGATTTGTTTTAATTTTTTTCCTGATGCTGGGATGGTTTTATTTTACCATGCCTTCCGAAGAACAATTAGCACAACAACGGCAGGAACAAGCTCTTCAGGATAGCCTTGCACGTATTGAACAAAATCAGCAGGATTCTTTAGATCAACTTGATGAAGCTGAGGCTGAAGAAGAGGAGCGGAGCGAGCCATCCATAAGTGAAGATGTGGATGATGTACCTGAAGTAAGAGGGTTATTCGCAAACAGTCCGGTTTCTGAACAAACTGAAATTGAGGTCACAACCCCTCTTTACACCGTTACGTTTACAAATCGCGGTGCAGGTCCAAGTTCTTTTCTACTAAATCAATACAACACCTGGGATGGCCGGCCGGTTCAGCTTATTGATGATACCACACGATCGGCGTACAATATTGGATTCTTATCCACTGAAAATTACAATGTAGAAACTCAAAACATTCTATTCCGTCAAGTTACGCAGGGGAATTCCATTAATATTGCTTCCGGTGAACAACGGGAAGTCCGCTATGAGTTGGAGCTTGAGGATGGCCGTGAAGTTATCATCACCTATTTATTGAATGGTAATAACTACGAAATTGATGTTGATGTCCAGTTTTCAGGACTTCAGGATTATGTGATTGGCGGTGATGTTGATTTTGGCTGGACCGCACCTCTGAATTTCACCGAAAAGGATCCTACACAGGATGCACTTGAAACGGCTGCCTATGTATATGCCGGCGGTGAACTCGAAAAATTTAAGCTGGATGAAGCCGGACGTAACGAAACTACGATCAATGGTAACATTGATTGGGTTGCTACTAAAACTAAATTCTTTACACAGCTGATCAAGCCATTATCCCAAACAGATGCTGCATTACTTACAGGAGAAGTTACGGGGGCTATTGATAATCAGAATACAGATCACAGATATACATCTTCTATCAGAACAAACCTTGATGATCAGGGTAGCACCTCTTTTCGACTCTATCTTGGACCTTTAAAATATCGTGAAGTTACCAAAGTGGACGAGCATGCCTATGATATGGTTGATGTGGGTTGGAGCTGGTTACGCTGGTTCTCCGATCCTTTTGTTCGCTGGATGGTGATCCCATTCTTTGAATTTATGTCACGATTCACTGCTAATTATGGGATCATTATTATTGTATTTGCTTCTTTGGTGAAACTGGTGCTGTCTCCTCTTACTTACAAGAGTTACAAAAGTATGGCGGCGATGGGTGAGCTTCAGCCTCAAATGAAAGAGATACAGGAGAAGTACAAAGACAATCCGCAGAAGCAGCAAAAAGCGACCATGGATCTGTATCGGAAGAACAAGGTAAATCCGCTCGGTGGTTGTTTACCCAATCTATTACAGTTCCCGATCCTCATCACTTTATGGCGCTATTTTCAGAATTCAATTCAGATCCGCCAGGAAGAATTTCTATGGGCGGGTGACTTATCGGCACCTGATTATATACTGAATCTTCCATTCGAGATTCCATTTTTGGGTGACCAGATCGCAGGCTTTGTATTATTGATGACGGCTGCTATGATGGTACAAAGTAAACTTACCGGCGGAATGAGCGGCGGTGGCGGAAGCAGCCCTATGGCAGGACAGATGAAAGTGCTTCAGTACATTTTCCCGGTCATGTTGTTGTTCATTTTTAACAACTTTGCAGCAGGACTGAGTTTGTACTACCTCATATTCAATGTGCTTTCCATTATACAGCAGTTCTTCATCAAGCGCAGTTTGCATGGAGATAAAGACGGGAAAGAAGTAGCTAAAGCTTAAGTTTTACGATTTGAAGTTATGTGTTAACTTACCCGTTCACGCATAACTTCAAGATCATTTTGCTCAGTAAAGCCCTATCACACTTTCCTCAATTTCAATTCCGGGACGGAGAAAAACGTCTTCGGAATCCTATTCTTAAAAAGACATTTGTAAATCTGCCCGAGGAAAGGGTGCGCCTCAAACTCATCGACTTTCTTACGATGGAGGCAGGAATTTCGAATTCACGCATTTCTTTTGAAAGTCCGGTTGACCTGCCCGGAGACAAGTCCAAATCCCGAACGGATATCATTTGCTATGATAAGGACTTTAAGCCGCTTCTTTTGGCAGAATGTAAAGCTCCGGACATTAAACTTGATGAAAAAGCTGCTATTCAGGTGGCAAGATACAATCAAAAAATAGGAGCACCTTTTGTATTGGTAAGCAATGGAGTTTTAGATTTTTGGTTTAAAATTGAAGGGCCACAGATCATTCCGCAAGAGGAAATACCCAAACCTTTCACCCCAGATAATCAAGTTCAGAAAACACTTATGTATTGGCAGGAGCGGGCGTTTATTGGGGAAAAATTGGAGAATGAAGCATTAGCATTTGCTACAACTTCTTGCAGGAAACTTTTTGGTGATCCGCATCAACCCATAAAATTTTTGAACTTTGAGGGATTTCCGAAAGAGTTTGCTCTCAGTCACTATTACCGAATTTTTGGGATAGGGGAAGGTGTAAAAATTGGAGTCAGTATAGCTGCCAATTCTAATGGTGGTACCAGATTGAATGTTGTGCTGAATGAGGGAGGAGCAAATACTGCTTTCTTAACAACTTCCCTGGAACGGCTTGCGGAACAAAAAAATAAGAGCACGGAAATACATTCATCCAGTGGTAGATCGGAAGTTGAATTAGCCAATGAAACCGGCTTCGGTCTCGACATAAATATCGAGGATCTGGTGGAAGAATTTTACCGCCTGTTGCTTCAATATTCCTAAGCCGTTTGGTCGATATTCATTGGGTATTTCTGTATCCTTCAGGTCCTAAAAATCATTCCCAACCATTTATAAAAGACCAATGATGCATCAAAAACACCGCGAAAAGCTATTCTCACTATTTGATGACGGACAACAAGGTGCCGTTTTTATTCAGGGTTCTGAGATCCTGTATCGAAATGAAACGGATTACGAATACCCTTTTCGTCAGGAGTCCAATTTCTGGTATTTAACGGGTGTGAATGAGCCGGAATGTGCGTTGATTCTCGACTTAAAGACGGAAGAATATCATCTTTTTGTTCCTAAAAGAGATGCTCAATTTGCAGTGTGGCACGGGTATGTGAAATCACAGGAAGCATGGCAGGAGCAGTATAAGCCGGATCATCTGCATTATACCAATGAAATATTGACGGTGATGAATGAGATCAAACCGGATAAGGTGTATTGTCTGAATGATCTCGATGCCGAGCTGATCGAAGACCTGGATCGTGGGTTTGAAGCCGATATCGAAACCCTTCAGGATGCACTTACTTACTGCCGTGTCATAAAAACGGATGAAGAGCTGGAATACATGCGTAAGTCAGCTAAGGTAAACAATCTGGCTCATACTGAGGTGATGAAAGCCATTAAACCCGGGATGTATGAATATGAACTAAAGGCTTTGTTTACCAAGATCCAGTACGAACATGGGTTACAGCAAGATGCCTATAATGGGATCTTCGCCGGTGGGAAAAACGGCGCTATCCTTCACTATGTAGAAAACACAAGTCAGATTAAAGATGGAGTCCTGTTTTTATTGGATGCCGGACATGAGTATCAAGGCTACGCTTCCGATATCACCCGAACCTATCCTGCCAACGGGAAATTTACTGATCTGCAGGCCGGCGTATATGATGCGGTTTTGAATGCACTTAACAGTACGATAGAGAAAGTGGAAACGGGTGTGAAGATGGAAGACCTGCATATGCAGGCTGCCCGAACCATGATGGAAGGGCTAAAAGATGTCGGAATTGTAAAAGGTTCAGTGGATGACATGATGGAGAACGACATTTTTGCTCTGTTCTTCCCTCATGGATTGGGACACTTTTTGGGACTGGATACACATGATGTTGGAGGTTACCCGAAAGGAGTGGAGCGTATCGACCGTCCGGGAATTAAGTTTCTGCGAGTTCGCCGCGACCTTCAGCCGGGAATGGTCATCACTATTGAGCCGGGTGTTTATTTCATCCCTGCATTGTTGATCCCGGCACTCGAAGACGATATGCAATCAAAATTCCTGAATGCCGATAAGATCACGAAGATGTACGAATTCGGAGGAATTAGAATTGAAGATAATATTGTGGTCACGGATGAGGGGTATGAAAATCTAACAGATGTACCTAAGGAAAGAGACGAGATCGAGAAATTGATCAGTGGGTGACCAAACTTATTATCGGATATATTGGTTACATATATAAATCAAAGTGTAACTTTGTGGAAGAACCTCAAATCGATTACACGATTAACGAATAACGCAACAAACGAATAACGAACATTGGCACGAAAGAAATTCGATATCCCTGAAATGTATCAGTCGCCAATAATCCGAAAGGTGAAAGAGGCTACCAAGATCATTGATCCGATGAAAAAGGACCTTGAGCCCACGCTGCTCGATTTTGGTCCGGTGCATTTCTATATTCCCCGTTTTTTCGGATTCTGCTACGGTGTAGAAAATGCAATCGATATTGCCTACCGAACAGTCACTGAAAACCCGGATAAGAATATTTATCTGCTCAGTGAGATGATTCACAACCCCACTGTGAATGAAGATCTTCAGAAAAAAGGAGTTAAGTTTTTATTTGATACGGATGGCACTGAACGCATTCCCATCTCATCTCTGAATTCAGATGATATCGTTATCGTGCCCGCATTTGGAACAACATTGGAAATTCAGGAGCGGCTTAAAGAAGTAGGTATCGATCCCTATCAATACAATACCACCTGCCCTTTTGTGGAGAAGGTTTGGAAGCGGGGGAAGCAACTTGGTAAGAAAGATTACAGTTTAGTAGTTCATGGAAAGCATCAGCATGAAGAAACACGTGCAACTTTTTCTCACAGTGCCGATCATTCTGAAGTGGTGGTAGTTCTAAATCCCGAGGAAGCGCGGATTCTTGCTGATATCCTTATAGAGGAAAGACCACTTTCAGATTTCGAAAAATATTTTGGCCATAAAGCTACTCCGCGATTCAATCCGTTGGAGGATATGGTACGATTTGGGGTTATTAATCAAACTACTATGCTGGCTACTGAAACTCAGGAAGTGATGGAGATTCTCCGTGAGGCTGCAATCATAAGATATGGTGAGGCAGATATCCTTGACCACTTTGCTGACACCACAGACACCTTGTGTTACGCTACCAATGAGAATCAATCGGCAACACTGGCTTTAGCTGAGACCGATGCAGATCTCGCGTTGGTTGTAGGGGGTTACAATTCATCAAATACCATGCATCTGGTTGAGATCCTTGAGCATAAATTTCCAACCTATCACGTTCGGGATAAAGGAGAGCTTTCTAAGGATAAGATCAACCATTTCGATCAATGGGATAAAGCGATGAAGGAAACAGAGAACTGGTTGTCAGGCTCAGAAAAGCCATTAAAAATTGCCCTCACTTCCGGGGCTTCTTGTCCTGATATTTTAGTGGATGAGGTATTACTTCAGATATTGGAATATTTTGAGGGAACCAAAGATGTTGATGAAGTCATTGCTCCATTTGAGGAGAAATTAGAAACGGAAGAAGCGTAGATTTTAAAACCGTTAATCGTTATTTGTTAATTGAGGTGCTTTTAACACGATTAACGAATCAACAAATAACAAGACCATGTGGATACAAAAAGAGATCAAGCTTACCCCCAAGTCAAGAGGATACCACATAGTTACCGATGAGATTCTTCGCGAAATTCCGAAGATCAAAGACATCAAAACCGGTATTGCACACATTTTAATTAAACATACCAGTGCCGGATTGACGATCAACGAAAATGCAGACCCTTCGGTACGCAGAGATTTTGAATCACACTTCAACCGGGCAGTTCCTGAAGACACTTCCCTTTACGAGCATACTTTAGAGGGAACCGACGACATGACTTCTCACATTAAAAGCTCGCTGCTTGGCTCATCAATTTCCATTCCTATCACAAATGGTAGTTTCAACCTGGGTACCTGGCAAGGAATCTATTTATGCGAGCATAGAAACCAGGGTGGGTCCAGAAAGCTGGTTGTTACGCTGAATGGGGAGTGAATATTATAAACCCTTTCGAACTCTCAGCAATCGGTCAATCGGACTTCGGCTATCGGGGTCAACGAGATGATCGTGATGTTTATTCGAGTATTTCACGTCTTCTGTAGAGAAGAATGCCTCAGAGTCTATTTCCTTAACGATATCAAATACTTTATTAAGTTTCTTTCTTTTGAGTACTGTGAAGATCACTTTTACATCATTGAAACCACCTTTGGCATCCATGCTCGTTACTGCAACTCCGGCTTCTTTAAGTGCTTCTATAATATCATGAGATTTTTGGAGGGTTATTATACGTACCAAAACGGTTCCAACTTTCATCTTGTCTTCAATATAAAGCCCTATAAAAGTACCTGCTGAGAATCCTGCTGCATAGGCAATGTAATTTACCCAGTGATCAAGGTTGGTAAGCAATTGTGCAACCACGATAACCCAGATCAAGACTTCAAAAAATCCGAGTATCGCCGACTCCCATTTGTACCCACGCGAGACCATAGTAATTCGCAGTGTACCTAAAGAAACATCAGCGATCCGTGCAAAGAAAATCAATAAGGGTAATATATAAGCGGGAAATTCGGGCATAGGAATAAATTTGAGTGAACTCCAAAGATATGAATATTGTGAACATCACCGAATAATACTCACAACAATAATTCAGGCTTCTCAAAAAGATAAAAAAATAGATCCGGAAGGTATAAATACACCAAAAAAGGCTTGATAGTGGAGGGTAATAACCCTTATCTTTAAGCCTTGGGCAAGTCCTATACAGCCAGCTCCCTTTGAACTCCGTCAGGGCAGGAATGCAGCAGCGGTAATTTGGTCGTAGCGGCGTGATATAGGTCGCTTGCCCATTTTTTATTTATGGAAATTTTTCCAATAAAAAACCCCGTACATGTTAAGTGTACGGGGTTTTTTAAATTTAAGCAGGGGTAATATAGTTACATGGTTTCAATAGGAACCGGTACTCGGGTAGTTCCCCAGTGAAGGTTTAAATGAGCTTTAGTATCAGACAGCTCATTGAAGTAGATCTCGAACCACTCCAGATTTGAGCCTTCACCAGGTTCAGCAGTAACACGAATGACGTCTTCTGCTTCATCATATTGCGTTCCCCAAGAAAGCTTTTCATTAAGAATGATCGTCCATTCGTCCATTCCAGGAATGGTATATAAAGAATAGGTTCCTGCCTCTACTCTTTTTCCTCCAAACATAACGTCATCAGAGAATGTTATGGCAGTAGATTCATTAGCTCCGGTTCTCCATACACTCCCAATGGGAGCCAAAGGAGTGCCATCACCAAAATAACCCCGTTCTCTAAGAGCCGGGCGACCATAGGTTATGGTGACTTCAGTTGTACCTATAGTTTGACTAACTGCAGCATTAGGACTGGCTCTGTTACTGTCATTTCCTCGCTCTTGAGCAAAGGCTGATTCGGCCATAAAAAAGAAGGCCAGTATTGGTATAAAAAGATATTTTATTAGTTTTTTCATTGTACCGTTATTTAAAGGTCATCAATTAGATTCAAACAAAGATTCATCAATGCCCGGTATTATTTTCAGGGCATTTTTATAATACACTTTTTTTAACACTTCATCGGGAAGATCCAATCCATACATTTGCCAAAAAGCATGGCGTCTTCGAAAATAATCAAAATACTCGTCGTCACTTTCCAATATCCTGAAATAAGTATGAAATTCTACGGGCCGGTAGGTGTCTTTCCCAAATAACAAACGATCCTGGTATTTGATAAAGAATTGCTTGGCAAATCTCGGCTGACGTCCAAGTTCAGCAATGATAGCAGCTGTCTCGGTATATACATTTGGAAATTCATCCAGATGATCACCAAGTCGGGCAAGGTCATTAGCCATCCAGCCGAAGTGTGCATTTATGAAAGTTGTTTCAGGGTGCTTACGAAATACATTCCACTGTTCCTGCATCACTACTTCCCAGCTGGGGTAGCGGGTTGAATCACCGCGGTGACGGTCAGGAAAGTTCTTCATTTCGAGCCAGCGTTCATTGGTATTATCGATCGGTTCCCAAAATTCAGCTGGTTCTCCGGTGTGAATGAGAACAGGTATTCCCAGTTCTCCGGCTTTGGCCCAAACAGGATCAATGCGTGGGTCGTCCGTTTGCACCCGGTTTCCATTGGAATCCAAAACAGTAAGCCCCAGATTCTTGAATATCTTTATTCCGCGTGCGCCATTATCGTAATCTTCCTGAAGTTGAGCGACAGCTCTTTCGGTCCAGCCCGGCTCGTCAATTTCATCAAAGTCAATGTTGGCGAAAACTACGAACCGGCCTGGAGCTTGTTCCCGGGCAGCATCTACCATTTCTTTTAAACTCTGACCGGATCGGCCGCTTAAATTCACCAATACTTTCATATTGAGGTCGTCCATCTCAGCAGTGGTTTCGGTAAGATCCATTGAAGCCATTCTCCAGAGGTGACTGTGAACATCTATAAATGGGAATTTTGCGGAAGTTACTTCCTCAGCAGGTACCACCAAGGTAGACTCAGGTTGATATTCCTCGAAAGTCATTGTGGTATCAGCTTCCTGAGCAAAAAGCATGTGTGTACATAGAGCGAAGAGTAGTAATAAGGATAATTTTTTCATACCTGAGTATAATCAATAATTTTAAGCTGTGTGAATGTACAGAGGCTACAGCAATTGAAAAAGCCCTGCACAAAAAAGAATACAGGACTTAGGAATGACGTAAGCAATAAAATCAGAAAATTTGACCTAGAACTTAGGATTATCTTTCAACAGGTGGCTAAACTCTTTCTTGAACTTTGCGATCTTGGGAGCGATCACTATTGAACAATATCCGGCATTAGGGTTATTTTCAAAGTAATTCTGGTGATAATTTTCAGCTACATAATAATTTTCAAGCGGCTGTATCTTGGTCACGATCGGGTCTTCCCAAAGATCAGACTCATCCGTTCTTTTCAGCGATTTTTCAGCAATCTCTTTCTGTTCTTCATTGTGATAGAAGATCACTGAGCGATATTGTGGCCCAATATCATTTCCTTGTCGATTTAAGGTAGTAGGATTGTGTGTATGCCAAAGTACTTCCAGCAATTCTTCATAAGAGATCACTTCCGGGTCAAAATAAAGACGCGCTACTTCGGCATGCCCCGTTCTACCGCTGGTAACTTCTTTGTATGATGGGTTTTCAACATGTCCACCGGAATATCCGGATTCTACACGCTCAACACCTTCTACAATTTCATATACTGCTTCTACGCACCAGAAACATCCGGCACCAAAAGTTGCTTGTTCCAAATTTTTCTCCGTTTGTTGTGCAAATAATGAGGTTGTTCCGAGACCCAATATGAGTCCTAATATTGATAATAATTTTATCATAATCTCGATCTTAAATATTATTTCTAACTCAAAATAGCTTTAAGTCAGGATTGTTTACAACAAGTGTTTGGTGTGATTTCGTTTCTTCTGAAATAGTCACCCATTATCAATTACGCGTTTTTCAAGACAACGGATTGGATACAAGAATTATGGTGGAGTTATTTATTCATTGAATGAGGATGTTTCCCTGCCCGTAGAGACGCGATGCATTGGGTCTCTACGGGCAGTGATAATTACAATTTGATATAATGATTGAAGGAGATTATAATCTTGAGACAGAACAAGAGAATCGGGTAATCAATGTCAAAATTTCGGGGCAAATATAGATTCAAGTCTAACCGGTGGGAATATTGGGATTACAAAAATCCCGGAGCCTATTTTATTACGATTTGTACGAAGAATAAAGAACATTTTTTTGGTGAAATAGAGAAAGGAAGAATGGTATTAAATCAGATTGGATCCATTGCTGAATCTGAATGGAAGAAAACTCCGAAGATCCGTAAAGATATGAATATTACATTGGGAGAATATGTGATCATGCCGGATCATATACATGGGATCATTATTATTGGGAATAATGAATTTAATACGAAAGAATCAAAACCCAACCCTGGTAGAGACACGATGCATCGTGTCTCTACCGGGGTTGATCTTGAAACTGATTCGCAAAAACGGTTTGGTCCCCAAAGAAAAAATTTGGCTTCCATAATGAGGGGTTATAAATCTTCAGTGACTATTCAAGGTAGAAGGTTAAATTCTGAATTTTGTTGGCAGCCAAATTACCATGATCGGGTAATAAGAGATTATGAGGAGTATGAGCTAATTGCTGAGTATATCTTAGATAACATAAGGTGTTGGAAGATTGATTTAAAATGATCGTTGGTTTTTTGAACCCTGTCAAGGGTTAATTTTTTAAATCAGCCTTCCCAACAATACCATAGTTCCATGATGTGAAGTAAACTTCTTCATTGTCAAAATCGATATCAAAATCGTATACAGTTGTACTATCGGGTAATGTATAAATGGTTCTCATTTCGCCATTATGGTCAAGCTTAACGAATTGCTGTATTCTTTTCAGTGAGCTTGAAGTTAAGATATATATGCCCTGTTCATAAGGCTTAAATTCTAAAATGTAAGTTATTCCAGGCATTGACCTTGGGTTCTTATGAGTTTTTGCCCTTTCAACTGCTCGATTAAATATTTCATCATTGAATGTAAGTTCAACTTTTTCATTCCAAACCAAGTTACCTGAAAGATCATATTTACTCATTTCACTATACCCTTCAAAAAACGCATAAATATATTTTCCGTCAGATCGAAGCTTAACCTTATTTTTGTAAAAGTCGGGTATTTCACCTGTTTTCAGCTGGTTTTTATTTTTCTGCATATCTATGCGCCCTTGTCTCTTAAGCCGAGTCTCTCCAAATTGAAGCTTATAATCTGAAGTAAGGCTTTGAATCCGAAATAAAGAATCTTCGAGTCCATCAAGACCAACTACATAAAGGCTGTCATTAATTAGAGCTAAATCTTTATTGAAGACATCTTTTGGCAAAGTATGACTATTTAAAAAATTACTCAGGGTATCAAAAACTGAAATTTTATACAGGTGATTATCGAATACGATAATTTGGCTGTTTAATTCAAATATATCATTGATGTTTAGAAACTCACCGGGCCCTCGTCCTTCTCTCCCGAAAACAAAGTTTATATTTCCATTTTTATTCAAGGAAGTAATTTTGTCAGTTCCGTAATCGGAAACAAGGATTTGCCCACCATCTAAAATTTCTACATCTGTGGGTTGTGCGATATTATGGGAATCAAATTCGGTAAAAGTGTATAGAGTATCGATCTTGATCAATTCAGGTTCAGCTTGTTCGGTAGTTTCTTTTTCTGTACACCCGATAGAAATGATCATCAATACCAAAATTGGAGAGATGAATTTAGAAAGCATGATCAATGAGTTAGTATATTACTAATTAAATAGTATTTACTTGTTTTGATTGATAATGTCAAGAAGGAGAAAGGTTGTATCTGCCCAGCCCCGTAGAGACGCGATGCATCGCGTCTCTACGGGGCTGGGGGATTAATGAATGAAAATGACCAGAAGAATAATCAAACAAAAAAGCCCGTCTCCTAAATAAGAAACGGGCTTAATTATTAAGTGCTCACGAGAGGAATCGAACCTCCACGGCCGTTAGGCCATACGCCCCTCAAGCGCACGCGTCTACCAGTTCCGCCACGTGAGCATTGGTAATTGGAAGGGCGACAAAGATAGCGTTTTTAGTTCTCAAAATTCAATGGTTTCCATAAAAAAACCCATCCAAATTAATGAATGGGTTTTTCTGAGTGTACATCCGTTCAGATATACTTCAAGCTTAGGCGAATTGCTCTTCTTCAACAGTGAGACGAGCCTGCCAAGCCAATAGTTTTATTCTTCTGTTTCCAGCTGTCGCTTAGCGTATTCGTTATCAGGATCGATCTTGAGAGCTTGTTCGTAATAGGTCCGCGCTTTATCAGGTTGGCCGCCTTTGTTGATCATGTCTCCCATAAGAATCCAGTTCTCAGCATCTTTGGGATCTTCCTTGATACGGTTAATAAGATAAGGAATAGCTTCCTGTCCGCGATCCGTCATCAGCATCAGCATAACTTTATTCCGGTGTGCAGCTGAAGTATCATTAATTTCAATGGCTTTGTCGAAATCCTCTTCGGCTTCTTTAAGCTTTTCGAGCTGCATCCTCACATTTCCTCTAAGGTTGTAATAAGGAGCATTGTCATCAGACAATTCCAAAGCCTTTTCAATGGCTTTCATACTGATGTCCCATTGGTTGAGTTGCTGCATAACCAACGCTTCAAGGTAAAAAGCCTCATGAGAATCAGGTTGCTCCTCCTGTAATTCTCTCGCTACATCCAGAGCGTAATCAATTTCCTTTTCTCGTAATAATTCAAATCCTTTATTCAGTTTCTCTTCGAAATTCATGGAGTCTCTTTATTTGTCTTTATTTGAAAGGTCTTCGTATTCCGCTTCTTCAATTTCATCGATATTATTGCGCGGGTTTCCAGATCCGCTTTTAAAGGGATCAAAGTTCTTTTGACGCTTATTGGAAGGTAAGAACAATCGGTTGATATATCTCACCAAAAAGAAAAACACGATGGTAAAAAATATAAACTTAAGCATAATGCTTATGGTGCAATGTGAATGTGGGTGTTGGTACGAACCGGTTTATCAAAGATCTGTTCTTCGATATAACTCAGGTGCTCTTTATTATTCACAAAATCTATCTCCGTAGCATTCAGAATAATAAGGGGAGCCCGGCTGTAATGGTGAAAAAAGTGGTTGTAGGCATCATTGAGTTCTTTGAGATACTCCGGTGTAATATTACGTTCATAATCTCTGCCTCTATTCTCAATATTTTCCATTAATCGCTCAACCGAGGATTGAATGTAAATGATCAGATCAGGTTGAGCGGCAATCCCAGTCATGATGCTAAATATGTTATCGTACAAGGCCATTTCATCCTGATCGAGATTGAGCCGCGCAAAAATTCGATCTTTATCAAAAATATAATCGGAGATGGTCAATTGATGAAACAGATCCTGACTCATCATATTCTGCTGTTGCTTAAACCTGCTCGCTAAAAAAGCCAGTTGAGTTTGAAAGGCATACCGCTCACGGTCTTCATAAAATTTTGGGAGGAAAGGATTGTCTTCAAATTCCTCTAAAACCAAACGGGCGTTCCTGCGCTCAGCTAATAAGGAAGCCAGTGAGGTTTTACCGGCTCCTATCACACCTTCAATCGCAATAAAATCATATGGGTTGGGCATCAGCTACCAGTTCAATGTTGTTTTATCAATTTCGAGAAGCGGCGCCTGCTCAATTAGATCATCCACATGCTGAGCGGAAACGGGATCGTGCCAATCGGGTAAAACCTCTTTTAATGGCAACAGAACAAATAAACGCCGACTATATTCCTGATGGGGAATGATAAGGCTATCTGTTTCAATGACCAAGTTATCCCAGGCAATTATATCCAGATCTAATGTGCGGGCGGTCCATTTTGGATAACGGGAAGGTCGTCCTTGTTTCTTTTCCTGCTCCTTGAGCCGTTCAAAGAGTTCTTCAGGATCCAGAGAAGTCTCAAGTATGGCTACCGAATTTAGAAAGTCATTTTCTGATGGTCCCACAGGTTCCGAGCGGTAGATAGAAGACTTAATAACTTCCTCATCTGAAATCTCTTCCAGGAAATTCCCTGCTTCTTTAAGTTGTTGATGAGGATCATTCAGGTTAGAACCCAGGGCAACCACTACGCGGGCCATGACATCCTCGCTTCAGTATATGCAGTTTGGGATGAGAGGGGAGGGTTTAATTTCCGAACAATAACTTCAAACTTAGTTTGATCCGGGAAAGAAGCTTCAATTTCAGAACCTATTTTAAAACAAAGGTGCTCAATAAGATCTACGGAAGCTCCGTGCATCACATCAGAAGCGATGGTATGGATCTTAGTGTAATCGATGGCATCGGAAAGTTGATCGGATTTTCCCGCCAATGAAAGGTCCGTGGAAAAGATAACATCAATCTCAAAATCATTACCCTCTTTCTTTTCATGTTCATGCACTCCGTGAAATGCTCTGAACTTCATCCCTTTGATGGTGAGGGTATCCATGAATTAGAGGCTGGCTACTTCTATTCGCTGATGAAGTTCCTCAACCATCCGCTTGTGTTTGGCACTGGTTGATACACGTTCTTCCACTGTTGAAATAGCATGAATTACGGTAGAGTGATCGCGTCCACCAAAATGTAAACCAATGGTTTTTAAACTGGACTTGGTGAACTTCTTGGAGAGATACATGGCGATCTGCCGTGCTTCCACAATTTCTTGTTTCCGTGTTTTTTCCCGAACCTTATTGGTATCGATACCGAAATAATCACACACATAATTCTGGATCTGCTCTATAGAGATCTGTGTGTTTGAATCCTTTACCATATCCTTTAAAACGCGCTTAGCCATCGCTAGGTCAATATCATCAATATTCTGAAGGGAAGCGTGAGCTAATAATTTGATGATAGCTCCCTCAAGGTCACGTACGTTAGATTTAAAGTTATGAGCGATGAATTCAATGATCTGCGGATCGATCTCAATACCGTTGTCATTGGCTTTACGTTCAAGGATCGCATATCGCGTTTCATACTCCGGCATTTTTAGATCTGCGCTCAATCCCCAGCCAAACCGAGAGATCAGGCGTTCTTCAATATCAGGAACATCTTTGGGAGCGCGGTCACTGCTGAGAATGATCTGTTTTCCATCCTGATGGAGCGCATTAAAGATATGGAAGAATTCTTCCTGTGTTTTCTCTTTGCCGCTGAAGAACTGAATGTCATCTACCATCAAAACATCGATGTTACGGTAGAACATGGAAAACTCACTGGCGCGGTTATTCCGGATTGCGTGAACAAATTCGTTGGTGAAAGCTTCGGAGGAGATATAAAGCACAGACTTCTCATCCCCAAATTTTTCTTTGATCTTGTTGCCAATGCTTTGTACGAGGTGGGTTTTCCCAAGTCCGGTAGGCCCGTAAACAAAAAATGGGTTGAAGGAATTACTTCCCGGATTATCAGCAATGGCCATTGCTGCGGATCGGGCAAGTCTATTACAGTCTCCTTCAATAAATCGCTCAAAAACATAATTATTATTCAGGTTTGAGTCGATCTTGGTCTTGCGGATTCCCGGGATCACAAAAGGATTTTCAATTCGGTCGGGTTGATACTCTGGGTATCCATTTGACTCCTGTGGTTGCACGGGTCCCATTGGTCGCTGTGGCATTCTTACCGATCGGTTGTTTTCAAACTGATCAGATTTTTCCATTACTATAGAGTACTCAAGTTTTCCTTCGGGCCCGAGTACTTTTGCAAGTGTGGAGCGAAGCATATTATAGTAGTGCTCTTCAAGCCATTCATACCAAAACTGACTAGGCACTTGTACGGTAAGTGTATTGTCCTTCAAGGATACCGGCTTGATTGGTTCAAACCAAGATTTATACTTCTGATAACTGATGTTGTCTTTAATAATATCTAGGCAGTCTTCCCATGCCGATTCAACCGATAACTCGTGCAATTTTCCAAATCCCCCTTACGGTAGTTAGCTTAAAAGTGTGAGATCAAACCAAAGCCAGTTATCCACAAAGATTTTTAAAACTCCGGCTTTGTACTGATTTGAAAATGGCAATTTATTGAGCACTTGTCAAACGGTGGTACATGTATTTTGCAAAAGTTATCCACATTGACAAATTTAACTTAAAGTATTGCTGCTCAGCAGATTATGGATTTCTATAAATAATTCCTAATTACTGCTTGACACCCCTTAATATTGCCGTAACACTGAATTGACCTTTATGAAACAAGGATTGTAAATTTTTGAAATTATTTTCCACAAGTTTTCCACATTATATAAAACCAATAAAATTTGTCGGATTATTGAAATTTTTGAGTAAGAATCAAGGCTTTTTTGCTTTTAAAAATCGAGGCTTTTGACCGTAGTCATGCTTTACAATAGCTTCCCAATCGTGCTCCTGAAATATGTGAAGCACTTCCTGAGAATGATCTTCATGAAGTTCTAAAAAAACGGAGCCTTTTGTCTGCAAATATTTTGAGCACAGATCTTCAAGAGCTTGGTACATTTTTTGAGTTGACTCACAGAACAAAGCAAGTTCCGGTTCGTAGTTTTTCACCTCATCATCTAATGAATTTTTCTCATCGGGGTGAATGTATGGTGGGTTTGAAATAATGAGATCAAACTTTTGATTCTCCAAAGACTCCGGATGGAACAGATCATCTTTATGAAAAGAAATATCTGTCTTATTGTACTCTGCATTTTTTTTTGCAATGTCCAGAGCCTCTTGAGAGATCTCGGTTGCAAAAACTTCCCATCCCGGCCGGGCATGTTTTAAAGCAATAGGGATACACCCCGAACCGGTTCCGATATCAAGTACTTTTAATGAGTCAACGTCGCCATGGAGTTCGAGTATCCAATCCACTAACTGCTCAGTTTCTTGTCTGGGTATGAGAACTCCGGGCTGAACTTTGATCTTGACGTGGTGAAAGTCAATTTCGCCGGTTATGTATTGGAGAGGTTCATGATTTGACCTGCGTTTAACCATAGGACGCAGCTCTTCCAACTCTGTTGAAGAAAGTGGGCGGTCATAAGCCAGATACAAGTCTAACCTTTTGATGGAAAGTACATGAGCCAATAACCATTCAATGCTAAATCGAGGTGATTTAACCTGTTTTTGCTCAAAGAAATCAGTAGCCCATTCCAGCATGCTAAGAACCGTCCAAACGGATGGAACTTTAGACATGGGTTATTCTTCTTCTGCTTCGGCAGGAGGTTGTTCTTCCTGAAGAGTGAGTCCGTGACGCTTGGAAAAGTCAAGAATGAAATCGATTACGTGCGATTCCACATTTTGCTCTTCTGAGAGGGAACTTCCACGGAAGCCCATTCGACCACCGGTTTTCTTGAGGACTATTTTATTATGTTTTCCTTTACTTTCCAGAATACAAGTTAATGTAACGCTGGAATTGATCTGTTTTTCATATTCCTCATAAACAGCTACATATATAGTCTCAGAAGTACCTTCAGGAGAATATTCGTATAAAAATTTAGGCGGATGTTCTTTGAACATTTTGGATGACATTCTGCGAAGCGTTGCAGTTGGTCCAAATACAAAATAAGTTGTGTGTGAATTCATGCTTTGTAGCTTGAATTAATTATTTTAAAGGTATGTTGTATATCAAAAATTTGTGCTGAAAATAACAGGTTATTGCTTTAAGACAATAAGAAATTCAGGAAAATTTCGTTATCTGTTCAAATTTAGGCCTCAGACACACTTAAAACCATTTTTTAGATGAAAAAATTGTTCTTATTAATAACCACTTTTTTGATATGTTTTCAAACCAATCAGGTTTATGCTCAATTTGGAGAGCCTGAGGTAGAAGAAAGAGATAACCCGCGGAACTTATATGATGAAGGATATAATGTAGGGTTTGGCTTTAATTTAGCACTTAGTGATTTTGGTATAGGGGTTGGAGGTCAGTTAAGGATTGGACTTGGGCAATACACTGAGGGTATAGCTACACTTAAGGTTACTGGATTAAAGGACCCAACCGAGCAAACGTTTACTGATTTTTTAGGATATCGGACTATACCGGAAAAATACCAGCGTGTAATAGCTGTGCCTTTTCATGTTGGCCTCAAAAAACGGTTTTTCCCTAAAGCAATCTCAGATAGCTTTAGACCATATGCATCATTGAGTGCGGGGCCCACATTTGCTTTCTCTTACAGTTATTTCGATGACTTTAATGAAAACGGATTTCGTGAAAATGACGGGCGATTGTATCCTATTGTAGAACCGGTCAATGATATTTTCACAGGATGGAATAATTCTGAAACCCACTGGGGTATGGGTGGTGAATTTGTCCTGGGAATTGATTTCGGTGAAAATTTCGCAAATCTCTCAAGTGTACAGTTTGGATATACTATGAATTATTTTCCAGATGGAATTCAGGTTTTGGAACCTTGCCAGCCAGACTTAAATCGAGTAGGTGAAGCTCCACTTAATCCTTGTGGATCGGGAGTTAATTACGCAGAAGTTTTAAATGTAAATAATGGAACTGTAACAACGGAACTGGCACCTCTAGAGCAAGCCAACGATCCCAGAAAATATTTTGGTTCAGCTCAGCTCAGCTTTGTGTTCGGGTGGATGTGGTAGTAAAATCAAGTGTTTGAGATTTTACCAAACCACTCGTTCGGTTTAGCTAAACTGTCAATGATCAAATCCGGATCATGTTCAGAAAGTTCTTTATATCCATACTTACCTGTTGTGACAGCAACACATTTCATTCCGGCATTTTTTGCGCAGATTATATCACGAGGGGTATCGCCCAATATTAAAAACCGGTCAGGCTTGGGATTGAAGTCATGAATTTTCTGAACTTCATTAATGGCTAACTGAGGTAGTTTATTACGATCTTTTTCAAATTCCCCAAACGCTCCAAAGGAAAAGTCGCGATGAATGTCTGCAGCTTTTAACTTGATCTGTGCTGCCTGTGGATAATTACCTGTAAGTAGCCCGCAAATAAAATCCCCGCCAAAGAAGAATTCCAACGCCTCATCAATGTCATCAAGTCTTTTTACTCGATCTTTGTTCGTTAGTAATAGATTTTTCAGGTAATCGAGATATCGGATCTTAAATTCCTGATACAGGTTTTCATCAAAATCATGGTTCACCAAAAAGGAGGTGAAAATGTCATGGTCAGTTCTTCCGGAGAAAGATTCGCCTTCCATGTCCGGAAAGTTGATCTCAAGTTCATCAATTATCCTGCGAAGATGACTACGGTTAAATTTGCTGTCTACAGTTAAAAGAGTCCCGTCTATGTCAAAAAGGATGACCCAGGGATGCTGTTGATCTTGTTGCAAGATGAATAGTTTTATTGGTTAGGTATTTCAGTTTTTTAAAAAACCATTTATTGCGTATTCGGCTAAGTTACAAAACTTGATATGAAATGGCTTTACGGACATGTTAAATCATAGTACCTTTGAGGAATTATTCTGACTAACAAATTGGAGAACGTATAATGAGTTTTATTGAAGACATTCATGCAAGGCAGGTGATAGACTCCCGGGGTAACCCTACCGTAGAGGTGGATGTAACCCTTGAAACCGGGACAACAGGACGAGCAGCAGTTCCTTCAGGAGCATCAACCGGTGAACATGAAGCTGTGGAATTGCGCGATGGCGACAAGGATTATTATTTAGGTAAAAGCGTTCTTAAAGCAGTAGAGAATGTAAATACTATTATTTTTCAGGAATTGAATGGTCTTTCAGTGTTTGATCAGGTTGGCCTTGATAATCTCTTACTTGACCTTGATGGAACACCCAATAAAGCAAAGTTGGGGGCAAATGCGATACTTGGGGTTTCAATGGCGATAGCTAAAGCAGCAGCAGAAGAGCTGGGAATGCCTCTTTGGAGATATATAGGTGGAGTGAATGCTAAAGTGATGCCGCTTCCAATGATGAATATTATTAACGGAGGTTCTCATGCTGATAACAGCGTAGACTTTCAGGAATTTATGATCATGCCTGCCGGAGCTGACTCTTTTAGCAATGCTTTGCAAATGGGTGCTGAAGTTTTTCACAATCTGAAAAAAGTACTTTCTGATAAAGGGTATGGAACAGCTGTTGGGGATGAGGGTGGATTTGCTCCAAACCTGAAGTCAAATGAAGAAGGGATAGAGGTAATATTAACAGCAATTGAGAAAGCAGGTTATATACCGGAAGAGGATATATTGATCGCACTTGACCCGGCAGCCTCCGAGTTTTTCAATGCTGAAACCGGAATGTATGAATTCAAATGGAGTGACGGCTCAACCAAAGATACCGACGCTATGGTGGAATATTGGAGTAATTGGGTTGATAAATTCCCGATCATTTCTATCGAGGATGGCTTAGCTGAAAATGATTGGGATGCCTGGAAAAAACTTACTGATGCCGTAGGTGATAAAGTTCAGCTTGTTGGGGATGACCTTTTCGTAACCAATACAGAGCGACTTGCCACAGGAATTGAGCGGGGTATTGCCAACTCAATTCTGATCAAGGTAAATCAGATCGGTACTATTACCGAAACACTGGATGCCATTGAGATGGCGCATAAGAATGGGTATACAGCTGTTATCTCTCACCGTTCAGGTGAAACAGAAGATGTAACCATTGCAGATCTTGCGGTGGCAACCAACGCGGGACAGATCAAGACTGGATCTATGAGCAGAACGGACCGAATTGCGAAGTACAATCAGTTGATACGGATTGAAGAACAACTAGGAGACTCGGCACTATTTTTAGGTCACGATGCGTTTGGACTTTGAGATTATTGAGGCGATCGTCATCCTTTTAAAATAATTTGTAAGGAATTGTTTTGAGATCGCTCTTACATAATACGTAGTAGCTTTTATGAGCCGCCTTTGATTACTGAGGGCGGCTCTTTTAATTTCAAAACTATCTGCTAAAAAGCATCAGAATGCGTACCATATAGGTCATGCAGAACACTCATACCGAACTTCTCAATTTCCGTAATCATCTTGACACCAAGATCGATTGGGCACCTCACCTGAATGTGATCACAGGCCCAAACGGTTCCGGGAAAACAAGCCTGATCGATGCCATACATTACTTATGTATGTCAAGAAGTTTTGTATCGGGCACTGATATGTACGTTGTGAATCAGGATGAAAGCTATTTCATGATAAAGGGGCATTTTGAAGGGAATATTCGTTCTGAGTTTGATGTATCCTGTTCCTATTCGCGGGGGGATGGAAAGAAGATCTTTGTAAATGACTCCCCTCTTGACCGGCTATCGGATCTGATCGGAATGGTTCCCGTGGTTACCCTCACCCCGGATGACAAAAAGCTGACGCTGGAAGGTCCAACTGAGCGCAGATCATTTATTGACTCTTTTATCAGCCAGATCTCTCCGGCTTACCTTAGAGACCTTATCGAGTACCGAAGAGTGAGAAAGCAGCGAAATTCTTTATTACAAGAATACCGGGGTCCGCTTTCTGTATTGGAAGCTTATCTGGAACCATGGAATGTTCAGCTGGTGGAAGCCGGAGCACGGATCGTGGCAAAACGGCATGAAGTTCTGGAAAACCTGAAAGCTTATTTAGAAAAAGATTATGCGATGATATCGGGAATGGACCTCACTACAAATCTTGAATATCAGACTTTTTGTGAACCGAGCACCGATGTGGAAGTCCTCGAGAAGGAATACTATGAGCAACTTGAAAAGGTACAGTCCAAGGAAATTGAAAGAGAGATAACGACGATCGGGCCGCATAGGGATGAGATTATTTTTTACCTGGATGATTTTGAATTGCGGCGGTTTGGATCTCAGGGCCAACATCGGCTTTTTGCTTTGTCCCTTAAACTTGCTCAGCTTCATTATTATTCCGATGAACTTGATGATCTCCCCATATTGATGCTGGATGATGTTTTTGGAGATCTGGATCCCAAGAAAACAGAGATCTTATTAGATGCTCTGCAACAACATAAAGGTCAAATATTCATAACTTCCGCAAATCCGGTTCCTTTCGAAGATTATGTTACCTTTGATGGAACAGATAATCGGTTTTATGAAGTGCAAGATGGCAAAGTAAGCGAGGTTACGAAATGAGATTTGATCCGCCAAAGTCGCTGAGTTCGGTGCTGGAAGATTTCCTTGAAAAATTTCCGCAGAAAAGAAAACTGAAGCAAGGCATGATACTATCTGCTTTTGAAGACGTGGTGGGAACAAGAATGGCCTCAGAAGTTGAAGATCTTCACTTTGAAGGAAATAAACTGGCGATGAAAGTAAAACATCCTGCATGGCGTCAGGAGATCCATGGTAACAGGTTTAGTATTGCAAAGAAATTGAACTCCAAAGTTAAAGGTGATATCATTTCAGATATCATTGTGCGCAGTTAGTTGATTAACCTTAATCCTGCATCTATATTCGGCTATGGCTGATATCTCAGATAATAACATATTTGACCGTCTTAAAGGGCTGATAAAATCCGGCACAAAACCCGGTGTTGAAGAAACTGAAGTGAGTTTCATGCGCCGCGAAAAGATCATTGTTTTTGCCGGGGCATACATTATGGCGGTTTCGTTGTGGTTTATCGTAAACCTGAGCGGGAGTTTCAGTATTAATGTGAATGTTCCCATCGAACCGGGTAATATTCCGGAGAATATGGCTCTGACAGAAGAACTGCCGGAGTTTGTTCAGGTTGGGGTTTCCGGCGACGGCTGGCAGTTGTTGAACTTATATAATGATCCCCCCGTGGTTGTCATTAACATTGAGAATAGAGAGGTAAATTTATTTGATCAGGTTCGTCAACGCCTCAGTTACTTACAGGGAATTGATATAGCCAAAGTTCAACCGCTGCTTCTCTCTATTGATATGGAGCCGAAGGTATCCAAGAAAGTCCCTGTTAAAGTTCCCTCAGAGATAAGTTTTCAAAACCGATTTGGAGTAGTAGGTAGCCCTTCTTTTAGTCCGGACAGCATAACCATAACCGGCGCTGAATCAATGATAGAAGAGATCGATGAATGGGTTGTACATGACACATTGAGGCTTTCAGATGTAAGAGATGATATTTCGATGAATATATCTCTGAATAAGAATGAAGGCGTAATTGAGTTATCTGAAACAAAGGTCACTTTTACAGCAAATGTTTCAGAATTTACGGAAGGCGAAACTATGGTATATATCCGCACAAGAGGTTTACCCCGCGGTCAGAATGTGAACTACAATCCATCTTCTGTTACTATTAAATTCGACGTGCCTATCGAACAATTTGCCGATGTTGAACAAATGAAGCCTTATGAAGTATATGTGCCTTACTCCAAAATACTGGAAGATTCTTCAGGCTTCGTTACTCCTGATATAGAACTTGTAGAAAATCAGTTTGAACTCAGGCTCCGAAGTTTTCAGCCTAAAGCAGTGGCATATTTTATAGTGCTGAATTAGAGCTCCCCCATTAAAAATTCAGCACAAGCCCGATGGACGGAAGAATTTCCCCACTATCTGTTGTATTTACCTTAATCAGCTCTCTTGGTGTAATTACCTCTCCGTTTTCTGTGCGGTTTAAACCATATCGAGGTTCGGATGGACTTGATTGTCCCAGAGCATTTTGTACTTCCACATAGACATCAAGACTGAGATTCTCGAAATTAAATTTTTTATCTATACGGACATCGAGTTGGCTTAGTGGGTCTAAAAGAACGGATCCCAACTCCTCATAATCCCGAAACACGGCCGGATAATTATCAAGAGTTTGTTGCTGATCTACCGGTGGGTAAGGAGATTTGCCGAGGAATCGATAGCGCGAGCTCACTTCCCAGTTGTTGCCGAATTTATACCCTCCTAACAAAGAAACCAAGACACCATTATCCCAAACAGCCGGTTTATATTCATCGTCGTACAAGTTGGTAAATTCACTTTTATAAAATGTTAAAGCAGCTACTCCGTAAAACTTGCCTGTAAATTTTTGTTGATAGAGAAGCTCTAACCCATAAGTGCGACCTTTGCCCTCGCTTATGATCTCTTCACTTCCGAATACTTCAAAATCACCACCTTTATTAGCCAGTGAAACACTATCGATGGTGGAAATGGGATAGTCGTCATACAATTTCAAAAATCCTTCGGCAGAAACTCGTGCCCGTTCGTTAAGTAGATATTCAATTCCTGCTACTAAGTGATCATTTTGAATGTAGGCGGAGTTAGTATTGGGGAAATCTCCATTGTTGGTTTGAAAACCCAAAGTGGTGTAGGGTAAGATCTTATAATATCTCCCAACCGATGCATTTGCAGTCAAATTCTCAGTTAGTTTATAGGAAATGGAAAACCGGGGACTGAGTGTGTGATAGAGCTCATTTCCTGCTTCGGTGAAGGTGTTGCCATCGGCTCTTAAACCTAGTGAAAGCCCTAAACGGTTATTAAGGAAATCAGCGGAACTCTGAGCAAATACTCCATATCTGAAGAAATTCAGATTAGTCTCGAAGTTAAGGTTATTGATAATATCTTCGGTAGTATTGGTGTAATCTGCATTGATGACATTCAGTCCGCCTGAAATTGTCCAGTTATCAATGAATTTAGTAGCTTGATATCGTAAGTGTGTTTCCGTTTCGCGAGATTCATTTTTGAGATACAGACCGGTCTCATTCACATTATCCTCGTAGCGATAAAAGAAATTTCCCAGCGTGTTGTTACTGATCACCGTTTCCATGAAACCGCTGTTGTCAGCAAACTGCCTGCGCCAACCGATTCCCACCGTGTTGCTGTTTTGCCGAATAACAGGGATCTGATTCTGAATAGCTTCCTGCTCAGGATCAAATTCATCCAGGTCGTTAATAGCCAGGTCATCTATGGAGCCAACTCCTGTCAGATATAACCGATTTTTGTCATCAATACGATGATTCACTTTGTATTGATAATCCCAGTAGTCAGGTAGAAAAGGCAAGCCGATCGCCTGAAATAAAAGCTGTAGATACGATCGCCTGACTGACGCGATGTATGTAGTATTAGCCTCGGAATCATCGCCTTTAAAAAGAGGCCCCTCAACGGTCAAAGCAGCTTCACTGGAACCGACTCTCAAATTCCCCATAAACTCACGATCGTTCCCATTTCGCTGGTTGAATTGAAGTACACCTGAAAGCACATTCTCGTATTTGGAATCGAAGGAACTGGCAGCCAGCGATACGCCCTCAAAAAAGGAGACATTCAACAGACCTACCGGTCCGCCGGCGCTTCCCTGTGTCGAAAAGTGATTGATGTTGGGAATAGGGATGCCATCCAAATAGTATACATTTTCGTTGGGGGCACCTCCGCGGATAATCACATCATTCCGAAATCCGCCTACCGAGCCGGAAACTCCGGGCAGTGACTGAACTACCTTAGCAATGTCATTATTCCCTCCGGGATAGGCAGCAATCTCCTGTTGATTTAATTTCTGAATGGATAGCGGTGTTACATCTTCCTTAGCAAAAGGATTAGGGGTTATGTTGATCTCGTCCAGTTCGCTTAGCTGTTCCTCAAGCTGAAAATTGATATCAATATTTCCTTCTGAACGTATTACGACATTGAACTTGGTTTGGCTGATAAATCCTACATAGGAAACTTTCACATTATAGGTTTTGGCAGGAATGTTATCGATGGTATAGCGCCCGTCTGAATTAGTGGCATCACCCAGTTCAGTACCCTCCAAGATAACAGTGGCACCTATCAATGGTTCTCCGGTTTTAGCATCGGTCACTTTCCCACTTATGGTTCCCGTAGATTGTGCAAATAATGATGCCTGAATTCCAAGAAATAGTACAAGTGCAATGATGAATAGTCTGTTCTTAGACATAAATAAGAGAGCGAAATTTAAATTTGTTTGATTTAGGGTGAAGAACAGCCATGGAGTTTAAA
Organism: Gracilimonas halophila; assembly: GCF_042684365.1. Lineage (NCBI taxonomy): Bacteria > Pseudomonadati > Balneolota > Balneolia > Balneolales > Balneolaceae > Gracilimonas > Gracilimonas halophila. The sequence continues at coordinate 192,715 of NZ_JBHULI010000003.1, forward strand.
ACCGTTCCACCGCAAGGATATAGAATTTCCGGATAGTTGATGAATGGCTACCCAAATAACCCTTTAATACTCCCTCCGTCATGACTAATGGTTTGCCCTGTTACATACCCCGCATGAGGTGAAAGCAACCATGCTACCAGTGATGCAAGCTCTTCAGCTTTTCCCATTCTTCCAACGGGGATACTTTCTTCCATTCTTTCTTTCGCATCTTCAAAACTGATATTAAGCGAAGCTTTGTTTTTTTGGATGACCCGTTCAATTGCGGGAGTTTGGTGTGATCCGGGAGCGAGAACATTGACTGTTACTCCGGATTTAGCTATTTCCAGAGCCAGCGATTTAAAGAATCCAACCACTCCTGCCCTGAAACTATTGCTTAGCGTGAGCGAAAGTAATGGCTGTTTTACAGACTGACTTTCAATAAATATCATGCGACCATATTCCTTTTCTTTGAAGTATGGAGCCAGGTGTAATGCGAGGTCGATCTTCCAGCGCATGACAAGTTTCCAGGCCGAATCCCAATCGTCCATACTGGTTTCAAGTGGCGTTCCGGTTGGTGGTCCACCGGCATTAAAAACAATACCGTGAGTTTTTTTGGCTTTCACTGATTGCTCGATGCTATCCAGAGTATCACTGTAAAGAAGGCTGCCCTCAATGATCTCTGTTTGTTCTTTGAAATGGTTGAACTTGTCACGAAGCATATCACCACGGCGTGCTACCAACACAACGTTTGCACCTTCTTGTAAAAGCTGCCGTGCAATTGCTTCACCGAAACCGCTGGAGGCTCCACATACTATGAATCGTTGGTCTGTCAACTTGAGGTCCATAATGTTCTAGGGTTTGTTTAGAATGGACTTATAAAGTAAAGATCAGTGAGGTTAGAAAAAAAGTGCTCAGGCTATATTTCTTGCATTATCAGGAAGCCGGTGTAAACGATAAATGTGACTAGTAACAAAGCGGCTTCCCAACGATCTAGCTTTTGTTTGCCTCCCGTAAACATTGCGATAAAAAGCAGTAGTGTACCTCCTCCCAACAAGTATAATTCAGAGTTAAATGAGGGATCAAAAGCAACCGGCTTCACAAAGGCACTGACAGCCAGTATCAGAAAAATGTTGAAGATATTAGATCCAATAATATTACCTACGGCCAGGTCCACATTCTTACGTATAGCTGCTACAACTGAGGTGGCAAGTTCCGGTAAAGAGGTTCCCGCTGCAATAATTGTGAGGCCAATGATTTTTTCACTGACTCCCAGGACAGTAGCAATTTCAATGGCGTTGTTTACAACAAATCGTCCGCCTATGATCAAACCGGTCAGACCAGCGAGTATCAATCCCCATATCTTAAGTTGAGATAAGTCACTTTCAGTAGTTTCTTCCTTTTGAACTGAAGGATCAGATTTCAATTGTTTATATACATAAAATAGAAAAAGTCCGAAGAGAGTCAGGAAGATAAACCCATCAACTCTTGAGATAAGGGGAGAGGAGGCCCCAAAGAAATCATTCGCTAAAATGAAGAGTAACACAGCTGCAAATAATGAAAGTGGGATCTCCTTCCACACGGTACTGGATTGAACCGCTAAGGGTGCGATCATTCCTGATATCCCAAGGATAACAAACAAGTTGAAGTTATTACTGCCAATAATATTTCCGAAGACGATCTCATCGTATCCATTAAAGCTGGCAAGAACATTTACCACAAGTTCCGGGGCAGAAGTTCCAAAAGCCACAATGGTCAGTCCGATCGCTAAGTCAGAAACATGGTATTTTTTTGCGAGTACAGAGGCTCCGTTTACAAGCCAGTCGGCCCCTTTAATTAGAAGTAAAAGACCGAGGATCAGCCAAACGATAGAAATTAACATATGAGTACGTATGGGTTAATTAAGAATATGAAATATAAGTGGGAGTAGGATAGTTTCTAAATACTGATTAATTTTGGAACGCTCTTTTGTCAACTTGAGTTGGTGGGTAAAATTATTCCAAAATGGATACAAGTATATATAAGAACATACTGGTTATTTTATCGGCAGCGTTATTCATGACGTTTTCAATGATGCATGAATTTGACTGGCTAATACCGTCATCTCCGGTCCCTGTTGCTTCTGCGTTGTCGCCAGTGCCAACCCCTGATATTGTTGAGGAACCGGGGACTGAAGACGAAATTGAACATGAAGAGAGCTTTTATATCCGTAACTATACAGACATTAAATATCATAAAGGGCTTCAGTCAAAATTAGAACTCAGAGTTGCCCAAGTCTTATCTCCCCCACCAGACATGGTCTGATTGCCCGTCAAATTTAACGCCATAATCCATAGCAATAGGTACTGTCAAGACTATACGTACGTCTAGAAAAAGGATAGTAATACTAATAAATGTGGAAAAGGATAAGGGCCTGGATCCTTTTGATGGCATCATTTTATCTGCAAATTGATAATTATAAGATCATGAATAACCGAATTATTAACACAATATCTATTATAGTTGTATTTACTTTAACATTAACAGCATGCACCAATAAAGAAACGTCTCAAAACATGAATAATAACGTGTCTCTTTCAAGTACAGTTTTAAACAGTGAATCGCAGGAAAAACTAACACCCGATCAAATACTTCAAAATTTAAAAGAAGGGAATGAACGGTTTGTTAATAATAACCTAACACCAAGAGACTATAAAGCTCAGGTACAGGCTACCACTGAAGGTCAATACCCTGAGGCTGTGATCATTTCTTGTATAGATAGCCGGGTTCCTGTTGAGCAGGTTTTCGATAAAGGTGTGGGTGATATCTTTGTTGCCCGGGTAGCCGGAAATTTTGTTAACGAAGATATCCTGGGAAGTACTGAGTTTGGCACTGCGGTTGCAGGCTCAAAAGTGATCGTTATTATGGGGCATAAAAGCTGTGGAGCAGTGAAAGCAGCTATAGATAATGTTGAGATGGGGAACATCACCGCTATGCTGGATAAAATTAATCCGGCTGTAGAAATGACCTCAAATTTTGAAGGAGACCGATCTTCTTCAAATGATGAATATGTTACCGAAGTTGTCAAAAATAATGTTCGTCATACAATGGACGAGATGAGGGAGAAAAGCCCCATAATTGCTGAATTAGAAAGAAACGGAGACGTAGTCATAGCAGGTGCATTTTATGATTTGGAAACAGGAATGGTAACTTTTTTGAATTAAGGGAAAAGGGAGCTTTCGGGCTCCTTTTTTTGTTTATGGGTTCAATGAAAGAAGCCAAAATTAAATTATGTTTTAATAGTAAGTATTTGGTGAAAATACCCGTATCTTTAAGGCTTGCAACTTTTCTGATAAAACGTATTTGAAGTGGTAAAACCGCACTAATGTTGTATTCAAGAAGAGAAATTCACCCTAATTCAATATTGTAATGTCACAAGACTTAAGAAATATCGCCATCATCGCTCACGTAGATCATGGCAAAACAACACTCGTAGATGAAATCCTAAAGCAGAGCGGCACATTCAGAGAGAATCAACAAGTTGATGAGAGAGTCATGGATTCCGGAGATCTTGAGAAAGAACGTGGAATCACCATCAGTTCTAAAAATACGGCTGTTCACTGGAAGGGAACCAAGATCAATATTGTGGATACTCCCGGTCACGCTGACTTTGGTGGAGAGGTAGAGCGCATCCTTAAAATGGTGAACGGCGTGATCTTGCTTGTTGATGCTGCAGAAGGACCACTTCCTCAAACTAAATTTGTACTGCGTAAATCACTGAGCCTTGGTTATCGCCCTATTGTTGTGATCAATAAAATTGATCGTAAAGATGCCCGTCCCGATGCAGTACTCGATGAGATCTTTGACCTTTTTGTGATGCTGGACGCTACAAATGAGCAGTTGGATTTCCCGGTATTGTACGCGGTTGCCGTTAACGGTATTGCCAAAGAAAACCTGGAAGATGAGGATGAAAACCTTGCTCCTCTGCTTGATAAGATCGTGGAGCATGTTCCGGCACCTGAGCAAAACACTGAAGCGAAATTCAAAATGTTGGTTAGCAGTATTGATTGGAATGATTATGTAGGTCGAATTGCAGTAGGTCGAATTGAGCAAGGAACCATCAAGATCGGGCAGGAAGTAGCCCTTATGGATGGTAAGGGAAAAGTAAAAGAAAAAGCCCGCGCTACTAAACTATATACATTTAACGGACTACAGCGTGAGCCGGTTGAAACGGCTGTTGCAGGCGATATCATTGCCCTTGCGGGATATGAAGAAGTGAATGTTGGTGATACACTCACTGATACTGCAGACATGAATCCTCTGGAGTATGTGGATATGGATAAGCCGACGATTGCGATGTATTTCAGGGTTAATAATTCACCTTTTGCTGGAAAGGAAGGGGATTATGTGACTTCTAATCAGTTAAAAGATCGACTGAATAAAGAAGTGCGAACAAATGTTGCTATGCGGGTAGAACCGACAGAAAGTCCTGATATCTATAAAGTATCGGGCCGTGGTGAACTACAGATGGCTATTTTGATCGAGACAATGCGACGTGAAGGATTTGAGTTTTCTGTTTCACGACCTGAAGTTCTTTTCAAAGAGGTGGATGGAGTAACGCATGAGCCTGTTGAAGAAGTGGTTGTGGATGTTCAGACTGATTATAGCAATCGGGTGATCGATAACCTTCAAAAGAGAAAGGGTATCATGACTTCTATGAGTCAGGAAGGGGAAAATAACCGAATTCAGTTTCGTGTACCTTCTCGTGGATTGATCGGTTTTCGTGGAGAGATGCTTACCGAAACACGTGGAACCGGAATCATGCACCAGCAGTTTGATGGCTATGAGCCTTACGCAGGTGAAATTCCCGGAAGAACACGGGGAGCACTGATCGCCCTTGAACAAGGTGATGTAACCGGTTATGCGCTTGAAGGAATTCAGGATCGCGGAGAGTTTTTTGTTGAGCCCGGCGACCCGGTTTATCAGGGACAAGTGGTTGGCGTAAACAAACGCGGAGATGATATGGTAGTGAATGTGGTGAAGAAAAAGAACCTCACGAATCACCGTGCAACCCAAACTTCAGATGCCGTTAAGATCAGCCAGGCAAAGAAATTAAGCCTTGAGCAATGCATCGAATTCATTGATAATGATGAACTGCTGGAAGTAACTCCAAAAGCATTACGTATTCGAAAAACTTTTCTGGATCATAACGATCGTAAGAGAGAAGAGAAGAAAAAAGCCGGCGTTTAGTATAAATATGCTGAATGAGAAATTAGGAATGTTGGATTGTGGAGAGCAATTCAACATTCACTATCTCAATTCTATTTTCTCATTGAATGAGGGTGAGTTTCTTTATTAGAACTTCAGTTCCGGCATTTTTTGAACTCGAGTTATCACCGCCATCTGTAGTTTCGGCCAGCATCTCGGAGCTGCCTCCACCTCCGGTAGAAAAAGGACCGCCAACTAAGCCTGTATTTTCATTAAAAAAATAGAGTCCGGTAAAATTTCGGGTGTCTTCATATGAGATTTCTGTCCATGTTTCCCCACCATCAGTGGACTTAAGAATTGTACCCCAATCACCAATACCATATACAACTTGTTCAGTTACAAATTGTACTCTGTTTATCGTGTTTGTAGTAGTTACGCCGTTTTCGGTAAGCCAATCTTGGGCAATCAGAGGTGTTGAAAAGTTTGTTGAGGTTCCAATAAAAATGAAGATAAATGCTAAATATTTAAACATACGTTTGGTTTGATTTAAAAGAAGTATTGATAAATACGTAGCGTGTTACTTAAAAAGACCATAAGGGCTCAGGTAAATACATCGCATTAAATTATTTTACGAAAGCCAATTGGCATTTTATTTTAATAAGTGATTCATTAAGGAATAAAAATTTCTCTTATGAAACGAAAAGACTTTTTAAAGATAGCGGGTATAGGAACAGCAGGTGTAACCTTTCTTCCTTTTATAAACAGTAATACGTTGGCAGCAGGTTTGCTCGACTCTGAGAAAAAGCGATTAGCTGAAATTGCTTTGACCTCAGCCAAAAATGCCGGAGCTTCCTATGCGGATATTCGGATTGGTCGTTATCTCAACCAATTTATAAATAGCCGTGAGCAAAATATATCAGGGATCACTAATACAGAATCTTTTGGATTTGGTATTCGGGTGATCGCCAACGGCACCTGGGGATTTGCGTCTTCCAATCAGGTTACCGAGCGTGAAATTAGACGGGTAGCGAATCAGGCAGTACTGATCGCAAAAGCTAACGGACGATTGCAATCAGAGCCGGTACAATTAGCTCCTGTTCCCGGATATGGAGATGTTAGCTGGAATACACCTATCGAGACCAATCCATTTGAAATATCGATGGAAGAAAAAGTGGACCTGCTGATGAACATAAATTCCGAAGCTGAAAAAGCCGGTGCTGACTTCTGTTCATCAAATCTGTTTTTTGTAAATGAGCAAAAATATTTCGCTTCTACAGAAGGGACTTTTGCAGATCAAAATGTATATCGATGCTGGCCAACCTTTACAGTGACTAGTATCAATCGGGATGCTGGGGGATTCGAAACCCGAAATTCATTAGCCCAGCCCATTGGAATGGGATACGAATATGTGAAGAACTTTGGGCTGGTAGAAGAAGCCCGTGAAGCAGCTGAACAAGCCCAGGAAAAGCACTCGGCTAAAAGTGTGGAGCCCGGAAAATATGACCTGGTTCTTGACCCTTCTCATCTATTTTTAACTATTCATGAATCTGTCGGACATCCGCTGGAACTAGACCGTGTATTGGGCTACGAAGCCAACTATGCCGGAACCAGCTTTGCCACTCTTGATAAATGGCGATCCGGAGATTTCCAGTATGGAAGTGAGATCGTGAATTTTGTTGCGGACAAAAATCAGAAAGATGCACTTGCTACCGTTGGGTATGACGATGACGGAGTAAAAACAAAAAAGTGGGATCTGGTACGAAATGGAATTTTGGTAAACTATCAAGCCACTCGCGATCAGGTGAATATTATTGACCAGAATGAATCACATGGTTGTTGCTATGCTGACAGCTGGTCTTCGGTTCCATTTCAGCGCATGCCTAATGTTTCGCTTGAACCCGGTAAAGAGGACAAATCAGTTCAGGATATTATTTCCAATACGGAAGACGGTATTTATATAAAAGGACGTGGTTCTTATTCCATTGATCAGCAGCGATATAATTTCCAGTTTGGCGGACAGCTTTATTATGAAATTAAGAACGGTGAGATCACTCAGATGCTGCGTGATGTAGCTTATCAATCCAATACTCAGGAATTTTGGAACACTTGTGCAGAACTGGGTGGCCGCTCAACATATGAACTGGGAGGTACTTTCTTTGATGGAAAAGGCCAACCTTCTCAGGTTAGTGCCGTAAGTCACGGTTGTCCTACTACCCGGTTTGAAGGCGTTAATGTAATTAACACCGGCCGAAGGATTTAAAAAAATAATCATAAACTAAAACGGAGTTATTCCTTGAAGAGAAAAGATTTTTTAAAAATTGCAGGAATAGGGATGGGCGGAATGATGATCCCACTCGTTGGAACCCGGGTAGAAGCATTTTCTTCCCTGACAGGTATGTCGGTTTCAGATAAAAAAGCATTGGCAGACACAGCACTTAATGCTGCTAAAATGGCTGGTGCCAGCTATGCAGACATCAGGATCGGTAGATATCTGAATCAATTTATCATTACACGAGAACAGCAGGTTCAGAACGCAGTCAACACTGAGTCATTTGGTGTTGGTGTTCGCGTAATTGCCAATGGCACCTGGGGGTTTGCTTCCACCAATAACGTGACCAATGAAGGAGTTGCTGAGGCAGCCCAGCAAGCGGTGATGATCGCCAAGGCTAATGGTTCTATTCAATCAGAGCCGGTACAGTTAGCCCCCGTAGATTCTCATGGTGAAGTTTCATGGAAAACCCCGATCAAGAAAAATGCTTTTGAAGTACCTATTTCTGAAAAAGTTGATTTCTTGTTGGAAGTGAACAACGCAGCCATGCAAAATGGAGCCTCTTTTGTGGGTAGTAACATGTTTCTGGTAAATGAGCAGAAATATTTTGCTTCTACAGAAGGATCATACATCGATCAGGACGTTCACCGGATCTGGCCAACTTTTAACGTCAGTTTGGTAGATCGGGATTCAGGAACATTTGAATCCATTCAAAGTCTGAGTTCGCCAATGGGTATGGGCTATGAATATTTAGACGGGAATGAGTCTGAGAAAGCAAAAGGTGTGGTAACACGTTACGGTCAATCTTATGATATGATCGAGGATGCTGCTCAACTGGCAGAAAAAGGAAAAGAAAAACTTTCAGCTAAATCTGTTGAACCCGGACAATATGATCTGGTACTGGATCCGTCACACTTATGGCTGACTATCCACGAAAATGTTGGGCACCCTCTCGAGCTTGATCGTGTACTCGGTTATGAAGCTAACTATGCCGGAACCAGCTTCGCTACACTCGATAAGTGGGAATCCGGCGATTTTGAATATGGTTCTGATATTGTGAACCTTTATGCAGATAAACTTCAGAAAGGATCACTGGGGCATGTCGGTTATGACGATGAGGGAGTTCAGACTAAGAAATGGGATCTTGTGAAGGATGGTATTTTGGTGAATTACCAAGCCATACGGGACCAGGCTCATATCATTAACGAAGATGAGTCTCATGGGTGTTGCTATGCTGATAGCTGGAACAGTGTTCAATTTCAGCGTATGCCAAATGTATCATTAGCTCCGGGTAAAGATCCACTATCCGTTGATGATATGATCAAAGATGTAGAGAATGGTATTTATGTAGTTGGAGATGGATCGTATTCCATTGATCAACAGCGTTATAACTTCCAGTTTGGCGGCCAGTTATTCTACGAGATCAAAAACGGAGAAATAACAGGAATGCTTCGTGATGTAGCTTACCAATCAAATACTCAAGAGTTCTGGAATTCTTGCTCCGCTATTTGTGATGAAAGCGATTTCCGTTTGGGAGGTTCATTTTTTGACGGAAAAGGCCAGCCCGGCCAATCAAGTGCGGTTTCTCACGGAAGCTCCACTACTCGGTTTGACGGTATAAATGTGATCAATACCGCCCGACGAATCTAAAGGAAATAAAAAATTAACGATAAGAACTGAATCATTATGGCCATTTTAACACGAGATGAAGCACGTGACATCATGCAAAAGGTGATCAACCTTTCAAAGGCTGATCACTGTGAAGTAAACTTGCAAGGTGGTGTGGGCGGTAATATACGCTACGCACGAAACACAGTAACCACAAGTGGTGAAGAGCAGAATACGTCACTTTCTGTAGAGTCAGCATTTGGAAAGAAAACAGGAACCGCATCTATCAATGAATTTGATGATGAATCCCTGGAAAAAGTAGTTCGTCGTTCTGAAGAACTTGCACAACTGGCCCCGGAAAATCCTGAATACATGGAACCGCTGGGTCCTCAGGAATACAGGGAATCAAAGACCTATTTTGATTCCACTGCAAAAATAACTCCGGATTACAGAGCAAGAGCTGCAGAGAATAGTATCAAGCCAAGTATTGATAATGGGTTGATCTCAGCCGGGTTCCTGGAAGATGGCGCTGGATTCAATGCCATCATGAACAGCAATGGTTTGTTCGCCTACAATCAGGATACGGAAGTGGAATTTTCCGTGACAGTGAGAACCCGGGACGGAAGAGGTTCCGGATGGGTATCACGCGATTATAACGATGTTGATCTAATGGATACAGCCACTGCCTCAGATATTGCCATCCAGAAATCAAAAGGTTCGGCAGAAGCCGTTGCCCTTGAGCCCGGAAAGTACACGGTGATCCTGGAACCGCATGCTTCAGTTGGACTTCTTGGAAATATGTTTTTCAGAATGGATGCCCGTACTGCCGATGAAGGACGAAGTTTCCTTTCGAAGCAGGGTGGAGGCACACGTGTAGGTGAGAAGATGTTCGATGAGCGGGTTACCGTTTATTCAGATCCATTTCATTCAAACGTTCCGACAGCACCTTTCACAGGTTCAGGACAACCGGTAGAACGAACTACATGGATCGAAAATGGTGTAGTCAAGAATCTTGCATATTCCAGATTCTGGGCGAAACAACAAGGGGTAAATCCTCTTCCCGGACCGGTAAACGGAATTATGGAAGGAGGAACAAAATCTACTGCTGAATTGGTGGCCTCTACAGAGCGTGGAATACTGGTAACCAGAACATGGTATATCCGAATGGTTGATCCACAGTCACTGCTGTTAACAGGATTGACTCGCGATGGAACGTTCTACATTGAAGATGGTGAGATCAAACACGCTGTGAAGAATTTCCGATTCAATGAAAGTCCGGTGATCATGCTTAATAACATTGAAGAATTAGGCAAGCCCGTTCGTTGTGAAGGAAATATGATCCCCCCAATGAAGATCCGCGACTTTACCTTCAGCAGTCTCTCCGACGCTGTATAGGATCGTCGAAATAATCAATTATCAAAGCCACACACGAGTTTCGTGTGTGGCTTTTTTAATATCAAATATTGAGCCGGTGAATATTAAGCATCGAACTCGTTACTAAAACAACGTTAAAAAATATTACGAAGCGGATTTAAGGATGATTACAGGAATCAACTTCCCTTCCAATTTCGTATAATCAGGTATGGCTTTATCCAGATCTTCAAATACTGATTTTTTCTTCACTCGTATTCAATATGAGTCGGGAAACTGGTATGTGGATGAACGCATGCCGGCCAATCTTTTGAATTCCCTGGTAGAGTACACGACGCTTTCCATCGATCAGGAAGAAAAGGTAATTCCGCTTTCAAGCAATAAGATCCTTAGCTCACCTTTCTGTTATATGAGTGGGCACCGTTTGGTTGAGTTTTCCAATAAGGAACGTGAGAATTTTGAGAAGTTGGTCTATAACGGAAGCTTTATTTTTGTGGACGATTGTAACCATGATATTGACGGACTTTTTGCCAAATCATTTGAAGCACAGATGGCAGAGATCTTCGGTCCTGATGCCCTGAGAAAGATCCCCAACGATCACCCTATTTATTCTTCATTCTTTGAATTTGAGGATGGCCCTCCTACTACCAGTTTTGAATTGAATGGTTGGGGCGATGACCTTGTGCATGATTACCTGAAAGCCATTGAAATTGATGGAGAGATCAGGGTGCTTTACAGTAATAAGGATTACGGTTGTGAATGGGATTACGACTATCGGAATAAACGCTGGCTTGCCCGCGATAACACTAAATTTGGCGTCAACATCGTGATGTACGCCATGAACAAAAACATGTACAGTACGTGAATATCGAAAAAGAGAATGTCATTGAATTAGTAAGTAAACTTCAACGGCTAAAAAAAGAGATAGGCAAGGTGATCGTTGGGCAGGAAAAAGTGCTTGATGAACTTTTAATCACCTTTTGCGCCGGCGGACATGCTTTGCTGGAAGGTGTTCCCGGGCTTGCTAAAACGCTTATGATCCGCTCCCTTGCTGAAGCCATTGATGCTGATTTTAATCGCATTCAATTCACTCCCGATCTAATGCCAACGGATATCATCGGGACGGAAATTCTGGAAGAAGACCATGGAACCGGAAAGCGTTATTTCAAATTTGAGAAAGGGCCGATCTTCACGAACATTTTATTGGCGGATGAGATCAACAGGACACCTCCAAAAACTCAATCGGCACTGCTCGAGGCAATGCAGGAATATAGAGTCACGGCCAGTGGAAAGACCCTGGAATTGGATCTCCCGTTTTTCGTATTAGCCACTCAAAATCCTATCGAGCAATCGGGAACCTATCCGCTGCCGGAAGCTCAACTTGACCGTTTCCTCATGTTCTTGAAAGTGGATTATCCCACCGAGCAAGAAGAATTTGAGGTGCTGAAATTGACAACGGGTGATTCAAAGCCGGTCATAAAACCCATTATGTCGGCAAAGGAAATCATTGAAGTTCAAAAACTGGTCAGGCAAATTGTGATCAGTGATGACCTGATCACCTATGTAAACAGCCTGGTTCGTAACACTCGTCCCGATCAAACCAAAAGTGAAACTGTTAGAAAAAATGTGGATTGGGGAGCAGGTCCGAGAGCCGGGCAGGCTATGATTCTGACGGCCAAAGCGCGTGCACTTTTAGATGATCGCTATGCGGTTACGCTGGATGACCTGGCTTTTGTGGCACCGGCCGTATTAAGGCATCGGATGTTGCTCAATTTCAAAGCGGAAACCGAAGGGATATCAACAGATAATGTAACTGAACAGCTGCTGAAAGAAATTCAGCCTCCGCAAAGTACGGTATAACCGATCATGGAAAGAGAACCCGAAGAACTGGATTTATTACGTTCCGGGGTTGATCTCGGCTTGCTTGCCAAACACATCGTGGATGGTTTCATGATAGGTATGCACAAAGGCACCCGGCGCGGAATTGGGAGTGAATTCAGTCAATACCGAAGCTACCAGCCGGGAGACGATATCCGTCAGATAGACTGGAAGATGTTTGCCCGCAGCGATCGTTATTATATAAAAGAATCGGAAACGGAATCGTCAGTTACTGTTCGGTTTTTTCTGGATATGTCTGCTTCCATGAAATACGAGGAAAACGGTATCTCAAGATTTCAGTATGCTTCTTTGGTTACAGCGGTTCTGGGAACCATCGCCAGTCAGCAGGGAGATGCGATCGCACTACATCTGGTGAATAATTCTGAACATAAAAGTCTCACGGAGAAAAGAGGAAAAAGCCATTTAAACCGATTCATTCATCTGCTTGAAAATACGGAGTGCCGGGGACACTGGCCGGAATCAACAGATTGGCTTACCAATAATTTGAACACGCATGACCGTGAACTCTGGATCGTTTGTTCAGACCTGCTGGATGGAGAGAAACGCTGGGAGACTTTCATTCAGCTGAGTAAAAGTGTGGGACACGAAATTCAGTTCCTGCAAATTTTAGGGCATGATGAACTTCACCTAGAACTGGAAGAAGCGGTTACAGTGGAAGATCCTGAAAGTCATGCTAAAAAGAATATTCGAACCAGTTCAGTGCGAAAAGAATATTTGAAAAATCTACACGCCTATCTGGAGGAATTGAAATCAGGCTTGATGAGTCCGCGAACGAATCTGTTTTTAATGGAAATGAACCAATCCATTAGGGACGCACTGTTTGAATTTTTAAAACTCAGGGAGCGATTATGATACTTGGAACCCCCATATGGCTTTGGTTGGGTTTGGCGGTGATCATCCCTGTACTTATTCATCTATGGAATAAGAGATCGGGCCGGCCTCGGCTGTTAGGTACATTCCGTTTCCTTCCTGAGGAATCCTTTGCTTCTGCAAAAAGAATAGAGCTCCACGAGATCCCATTGATGTTGGTACGGATGCTGATAGTTCTGTTACTTACACTGTTACTAGCCGGATTATTTTTGGAAGATGAATTGGAGGGAGTTGAACGCATTATCATTTCTGAAACTTCAAGCGGAGAATTTGCACAGGATGCGGAGGAAGACGGAATTCCCTTAGTGACAGTATCTTCCAAAGAAGTGCAGCAAAAGGGATGGTGGAATATTTTGGAGCAGATCGAATACCGGGAGCAACCGGAAAGGGTGACAATAAGAGGAGATCTGTCAGAAGCTCATTTCCGTGGTGGGCGCCCTTCTTCTGATGCAGTGATAAACTGGGAGCCTTTGGATTCTCTTTACACCAATGAATTGACCCTTGCTGTATGGCAGCTTGGGGATGAACAATACCGGGCATTAATTCAGCAGAGGACAGAGACTGGAATTGAGACTTTTATTGAGGAAGTGACTCCGTCTGAGATTCGAAATAGTGGAGTGGAAGTGATAGATGGACCAAGACTTATTCTGAATCCTGAAAATAAGGAAGGGATAAATCTTGGGTTGGAATATGCAGCAGATAGGTGGGAAATTGAAATGGAAGAACAGCCCATGAAAGAACTGCCGCAATTAGAATTTGGAGAACGAACGATCCGGCTGATTCAGGAAACAGAGGAATTGAGGGGGAGCGATCTGATAGAAGCCAACAGGATTTTTGGAATTTCAATATCAGTAAAAGAGATGAGAGCTGTTGCTCAGCCTCAAAAAGAAATTTTGACTACCCGGAATGGAAATACTCCATTTCTTTATGTTGATATAAATGGGAATATGGTCGTAAACGGGACAATAGCACAAGAACTGCAAAGCTGGGTGTATGCAGGAATTGCACAACGCCTTTTTATAGAAGCATTTGGAGCGGATCACATTCTATCTCCTGAGTTGATCGGGCCACAGCGTGATCTTGCTACCCTTGCATCAAGTGAAAGAGGATCAGTTCCCACAGAGCAGCGTTCAGCACAATTATGGCTGATGGGTTTATTGGCGTGTTGTTGGTTATTCGAGAGATGGCTGGCGCCAAAGAGGGGGATGTGATGGAACAACAGCTTCGGAAATTAAGATCAAGGCTTCATAGAAACCGGGTGTTGGCCGAGCTTATTCAGATAGCAGCCGTCAGTTTTCTTATGGGGGTGTTCACTTTTGTTTTTGCATTGGATGAGTCGGCCGCTCCAATGATAATAAGTGGAGTATTTTTTGTGGGAAGCGTTGGACTTGCTGTCTTGTTGGGTAGGTTTAAAAAGCCTTCAGCCCAGGAGATCACCAGGTTTCTGGATCGAAAGTATCCCTTTATGGAAGAGTCTGCTTCATTACTGACCTCAGAAAGTTCGGGGTCATTAATAGAAAATTGGCAGAAAGAGATAATTTCAAATCGGCTTCGGTCTGAAATTTCACAAATAAAACTTCCAAAAGAAGAGCTTAAAAAAGCATCTGCGATGGGCGGACTGTGGCTTGCCATTTCCCTGATCCTGATCATAGCCAAGCCGGTTTTGAATCAAAGTTTATCGCAATTTCAGAACCAGACTGATGCTGTGACTGAAGAGAGGAATGAGCAAGATGAGTCAACACTGATTCCGGAAATTGAAGAAGCACGGATCAAGATCAGTCCTCCTTCTTATACCGGACTGGGTACAGAAGAATATGAATTTGAGAATATCTCCGTGCCGGAGGGAGCGACTATAAACTGGAGCGTGAAAGTAAATGAGACACTGGAAAATGTAAGTGTGCTATTTTCAAATGGTGAATCAATTGAGATGAACGTGAACGGAGATTCCGGAATTTATTCGGCTTTAATGACAGGCATTGAGAATCGAATTTATCAGATCAGGCTTTCGAATGCGGATACGACCGTGTTCTCTGCTTTTAAGAGTATTGAAGTGATCACCGATCAGCCACCGGGATTTGTAGTTTTACAGCCAACAGCAAAACGGGACTTCATCACCCCGCAAAAAAGAACCTTCAATATTGAAGCTGAGATCGGAGATGATCACGGTGTTACTGAAACAGAGATCCGCGCAACATTGGCTAAAGGTTCCGGCGAAAACGTTAGGTTCAGGGAACAAACATTTTCGTTTGCAGAAATATCCGGGCTGGGGTCGAAAAAAGTAATAGGGATAAGCAGATTAAATGCAGATTCGCTTGAGATGGAACCGGGAGATGAACTCTATTTCTACATCACTGCAAGGGATAATAAACCCGAACCTCAGTTGGCCCGGTCAGATACCTATTTCATTATCTATGCAGATTCCGGCGAAGTAAGCACTATAGAAGTGGCAGGATTAGGTGTGGATCTGCTCCCGGAATATTTTCGAAGTCAGCGTCAGATCATTATTGATACCGAGCAGTTATTGGAGGATAAGCCAAACATCAGCAAGGATGAATTCAACGATCGCTCAGAGAGTATTGGGCATGATCAAAATTTACTCCGTCAGCGTTATGGGGAATATCTTGGACAGGAAGATGAAATGGCATCGTCAACGGGTGGAAGTATGGGTGCAAGTGCTGAAACCGGAGCTGAGGAACATGATGCCGGTGCCGAGGAAGGCCACGATCATGAGGAAGAAGAGCTCAATGGGGTGGGATTGACGAACGCTGAAAGTGAAGCCACAAGTGTGATTCCCGATGAATTTTTTCATGATCACGGTGCCGCGGAAATGAATACACTGTTTGCTCAAAGCCCGAGAGCCATGCTAAAAGAAGCAGTCGATAATATGTGGAATGCCGAGCTGTACCTGAGTACCCGGCGCCCTGAAGAAGCACTGCCATACGAATATGCCGCTCTGGAATTATTGAAAGCAGTACAGCAGGCTAATCGCCAATACACCCGAAAAGCAGGGTATGAACTTCCTCCTATTGATGAGGATGAAAAGAGATTAACGGGAACCTATGATGGTTTTGCTGATCCTGATGGTTCTCAACAAATGGGAAGGCCTGAAAACCCGTTGGTACAGCTTCAGCTTTTGGTTCGCGATGAAACACTTTCAGGTCAGGATCTTGCTGAGGAAGCGAGAGAGTTATTGGCAGAAGCAGAGATCTCCGATGCCAACCGATTATTCTTGCTGAACCGTATCAGAACCATTGAAAATGAAGGGCGAGATAAGGAAATCGAAGATCAGATCACTCAGTTGATCAGTGAAATAAGCAGTGAGATCCAGCTTGACCCTACTCCCAAAACCTATCCGTCAATCCGAAAAATTCAATCACAGAGATGATCATCGCTATTTGGTCTTTAGTTATTGTGGCTATCACCGGATTTGCCGTATGGGTCGACTTCCGTGCATATCAAAATAAGATCAGAGCACTTCTCATCATTTTATCCGGATTATTATTGATCGGCTTTGTTGCGGAGCCGAAATGGTGGCCTTCTGAATCCGGTAGTTATGCATTACTGACAGATGGATTTGAATCCGAATATTTCAACCCGAACAGATATGATGTAGTCTATTCACTCAGGGATGAAGATAAATACACTTCAGGAAGAACATGGCTAAGCTCGATATCTATGATCGCCGATGAAGTACCTTTGGGAAGCGGAATCGATTTGTTTGGTTTTGGGGTGAAGGAAGAACTGCCTGAAAATTATCGATGGTTTGACCGACTCGAAGACCCCGGAAATGGATTCATATTAGATGATGCTCCGAAACAAGTAGAAGTTGGGAAAAGATTCGAAATTTCCATTACTGCTCAAGGAGCCGGAGATGAGGATTCAATTCAGGTTTATAAAGACGGAAAACTTTGGCAAAACCAAAGTGTGGATCAGGATTCAAAGATCATATTAGAAGATCAGTTGAATATGCAGGGCCCAATTACCTACGATCTGGAATGGATGAAAGAAGATTCACTGTACACCGAAAGCCTGAATATCAGAGCGGTACAACCTGAATTACTGACCTTTGGAGTGCTGATGTACAGTCCTTCCTTTGAGATCAATTATCTAACCGAGCATTTTGGTAACCGGGGTCATGCCGTAATAAGCAAAACCCGGGTGGGTCAGGACCGGTTTCGATTCGATGGCATAAATGCCAATACAGACCAGGCGGAGTCATTTATAGATAACCTAAATTCCATGGACGTACTGATCCTGGACAGCCGGGAATATCTGGAACTTCCGCTTTCAGCAAAAGAACAGATAAGGGAGGCAGTACAAAATGGAATGGATGTAATATTAAGATCTCCGAGCGTTGAAAGTTCACAACAATGGGCTGAGGTTTTTTCAGATATTACCGGTGAAGAAGTGAACGTGCAACCGATCAATCGTCTTGAAGAACGGAACTGGCTTCCCGGTTTTCTTCAAGATAATGCTGAGATCATAACTCCGTCACCCTTACTGAATATTGATTTTATCGACCTTCCCGAAGCCTCAGAGATTCTTCACCAAAGTGCAGGTAACGAGGCGGTGAGTGTGAGAATACTAAATGGTTCGGGAAGTGTGACCGGTCAGCTTTTTTATCAAACTTATGGATGGTTGCTGGAAGGAGAGGAAGAAGCTTACAACTCTTTTTGGGTAGATTATTTAAGCAGGTCTGTAATGTTGGAGTCATCACAAATTGAAGTAGCCCCCATTCTGCCAAGGAGAAATGAGGAAACGAAAATTTTCATTTCTCAGCCTTCGGAGTTCTCAGATATATTGATCAAACCGGTGTTTTCATCCGACTCATTAAAGATCCCAGTCTCTCAAACTCTACAGAATTTAAGTGTGGGGGAGACATCTTTTTGGCCAACCGAAAGCGGGTGGCATTTTGCAGAGTATGAGAACCGGAAAACATGGTTCTATGTGTATGGGGATAGATGGGGGTATGACGATTCAGTAAGAAAGAACGAATTCACGAAGAAGTTGATCACGAGATCCACTCCAATTGATGAAGCCGGATCTACAACGACCAAGATCCCAAACTGGATCTGGCTGATCGGATTTCTGCTGCTTCAAACAACTCTTTGGGCGGAAAGGAAGTTTTATTAAGCCAATCTACCCCATCCCATAAAACTGAACCTTCTCTTTGAAATAGGGAGTGAAGACCTTCTCCAGATCTGAGTTTTGAGGAGTTTGTAGATCCGGATCACTTTCCAAGAGTTTTTTGGCCTTGTCTTTGGCTTGGGTAAGTAGGAATTGGTCTTCTACAATATCAGCAAATTTGAAATCGGGAAGGCCGCTTTGCTTGGTTCCCAGAAAATCTCCCGGTCCGCGAAGCTTAAGGTCAGCCTCAGCGATCCGGAATCCATCATTGGTTTCTTCCATAGTTTTTAAGCGAAAAGCTCCGGACTTGCTCACTTTCACATCCGGCATGAGGATGCAATAGCTTTGTCGCTCACCACGTCCAATTCTTCCCCGTAATTGATGTAACTGAGAAAGCCCGAATCGCTCGGCGTGTTCAATGATCATAATGGAAGCATTTGCTACATCTACACCAACCTCAATTACAGTCGTCGAAACAAGGATCTGGATCTCATTATTGATGAAGGCCTTCATAACTGCATCTTTCTCTTCCGTTTTCATCCGGCCATGAAGTAACCCAATATTGAAATCGGGAAATCGTTTTTTGAGCTTCTCAAATCCTGCAGTGGCATCTTTCAGGTCCAGCGCTTCTGATTCCTCTACCAATGGGTAAACCACATAAACTTGTCCGCCGTCTTTTACTTCCTGCTGCACAAAATTATAGACGTCTTCTCTTTTTTTATTGGATCTAATAGCGGTCTTGATCGGTTTCCGCCCCGCAGGCATATCCCTGATAATGGAAACATCAAGGTCCGCATAAACAGTCATGGCCAAGGAACGGGGGATAGGGGTGGCACTCATTACAAGCATGTGAGGATGGCTCCCTTTATTTAATAGGTCAGCTCTTTGCTGTACGCCAAACCGATGCTGTTCATCTATTACCGCCAAGCCCAGGTTATGAAAACGAACTTCGTCCTGAATAATGGCATGAGTTCCAACCACGATCTGTGCATTTCCACCTTCAGTGTCTGTGAGGATGTCAGTTCGAAGTGCCTTTTTTTGTGAACCGACCAGGAGGCGAACATTGATGTCCAATTCTTTGAGGTGATCGGCAAGGGTTCTGTAATGCTGCTCGGCTAAAATTTCAGTCGGAGCAAGGAATGCGGCTTGAAATCCATTATCCAGTGCCATCAACATCGCTCCAATGGCAACAATGGTTTTACCTGCCCCCACGTCTCCCTGGATCAAACGATTCATTTGTCGGCCCGAGCGGACATCCGTCTTAATTTCAGCAAGAGATGAGCGTTGTCCATCAGTTAATTCAAATGGAAGTAATTCATTAAAGTATCTTGAAGTGTAGGTGCCGGTTTCGTTAAAAACATGTCCATTGGCTCTTTCCTTTATGGTGTAATTGATCTTCTCCATGCTCAATTCAAATAGGAAAAGTTCTTCGAACTTAAATCGGTTCAGGGCATTCTTATGTTCGTTGTGACTTTCAGGAAAGTGGATCATCCGATAAGCCTCTTGCCTTCGCGGAAACTTGAATTCAGAGAGAAGGTGATCGGGCAGAAACTCATCAAAAGTATGTTTATTGAGTATTTCTTCCATCCACTGTTGCACAAGTTTACTTGTGATCCGTGCCTTGCTAAGAGCTTTACTTCCCGGATAAATAGGAAAGATCCGGGAAAAAGAATCGAGATCACCTTCCGAAGAAATTTTATCCACTTCAGGATGTGCAATGGAGATAGACTTCCCATATCGTTTTGCAGGCCCAAAAAAAGCAACCGTTTCTCCTTCTTTGAAAAACTTACTGAAATAGCCGACTCCCCTAAACCATACTCCTTTTACCATTCCGGTACCATCGTTGATATAGACTTCCAGACGTTTCTTTTTTCCGTAGCCGGCTGTGGAAATATCGGTAACTTTTCCCGCTACGGTAACCTCCTCACCAGACCCCGCCAGGTACTTGATCTTTTGGGTATTACTTCGGTCCAGATAACGACGGGGGAAAAAGTTGAGCAGATCGTATACTTCCTTGATGCCTTCATTACTGAGGGCTTCGAGTCTTTTGGAGCTTAAATTGGATAAATCAGAAAGATTCAACTGTTATAAAATTATATATCGGTCTATAAATAAAATACCGAAATTAATGGTTTAATTTAATGTTTAGTACTGCTACAGGGGGTGTATTGAATATTAAGAAAATAATTCGGATAAATATTTTGCATTCGTACCTAAATGTATCCTATATTTGCAAGCTCTCGATTCGATGGCAATAACCAAATAATTGAACAGTGCCGACTATACAACAACTCATACGAAAAGGTAGAAAAAGCAAAGTAAGTAAAACAACTGCTCCTGCGCTACAGAATTGTCCGCAGAAGCGTGGTGTTTGTACTCGCGTTTATACAACTACGCCTAAAAAGCCGAACTCGGCATTGCGTAAAGTAGCTCGTGTACGTTTGACCAACGGGATTGAAGTTTCGGCTTACATTCCTGGTGAAGGTCACAACTTGCAGGAACATAGTATAGTATTGATCCGCGGAGGTAAAGTTAAAGATTTACCCGGTGTTCGATACCATATTATTAGAGGAACATTAGATACAGCGGGCGTTGAGGGAAGAACTCAAAGTCGTAGTCTGTATGGCACCAAGAGGCCAAAAGGGTAACACTAAGAAATTAAGATTAATCGAGCATGCGTAGAAAAACAGCAGATAAACGAGATGTACAAGCGGATCCAATTTTTGAGGATAAGCTGGTAACTCGTTTTGTAAACAACCTGATGCGAGACGGAAAGAAGAATGTAGCTCGCAAAATTGTATATCAGGCATTTGAAGTTATTGAAGAAAAAACAGGCGAAACCGGAATCGATGTATTCCGAAATGCGCTTCAAAACTCAACACCGGTTGTAGAGGTTAAGTCTCGCCGTGTTGGTGGTGCTACTTATCAGGTGCCAATTGAAGTTCGCCAGGAAAGAGGAACCGCATTGGGAATGAGGTGGTTGATTAAGGCTGCTCGTTCCAGAAATGACAAGTCGATGTCAATTCGTCTTTCAAGAGAATTGATCGATGCGTCAAACAATGAAGGTGGTGCCGTTCGTAAGAAAGACGAAACGCACCGTATGGCAGATGCTAACAAAGCTTTTGCTCACTTTAGATTCTAAAAGATTTTATTAAAAGTATTATGTCCGAAACGAAGCAAAAAACAGATCCAAAAATTTTAGAGAAGATTCGCCGCACGCGAAACATCGGTATCATGGCACACATCGATGCCGGTAAAACTACCGTGACCGAACGAATTCTTTTTTACACCGGTCGTAGTCACCGTATGGGTGAAGTGCATGATGGCGCAGCTACTATGGACTGGATGGAGCAGGAGCAGGAGCGTGGTATTACTATTACTTCTGCTGCAACACATTGTATCTGGAAAGATCACCGAATTAATATTATTGATACACCGGGTCACGTTGACTTTACCGTTGAGGTAGAGCGTTCTTTGCGTGTTTTGGATGGTGCTGTTTTTGTGCTTGATTCAGTTGGAGCTGTTCAGCCTCAGTCTGAAACTGTTTGGCGACAAGCTAATAAATATAACGTGCCATGTATGGCCTTTGTAAATAAGATGGACCGAACCGGTTCTGACTTTTACAATGTAGTTAAGGAGCTTGACGAGAAATTAAACGCAAACCCAATCCCTATTCAGATTCCTATTGGTTCTGAGGAGAACTTTCAAGGTGTTGTTGATCTGATCAAGATGGAAGCTATTGTATGGGATGATGAATCCTTGGGTGCAACTTATGAAGTAGTTGACATTCCTGAAGATCTGAAGGAAAAAGCTGCCGAGTATAGAATGTTATTACTTGAGGCTGTATCTGATCAGAATGACGCATTGATGGAAAAATATCTCATGGAAGAGGAGATCTCTGAGGAAGAGATCATTGACGCTCTTCGTGAAGCGACTATCTCCAAGGCTATTACTCCGGTATTGTGCGGTACAGCTTTGAAAAATAAAGGTGTGCAGGTACTACTTGACCGAGTATTGGATTTCATGCCTAATCCGTTAGATATTCCTCCGGTTAAAGGTATTGACCCTGAAACCGAAGAAGAAGTTAAGAAGGCGCCTGATGTAAACGCTCCTTTCTCAGCTCTTGCATTTAAGATCATGACCGACCCATTTGTAGGTAGGTTGACTTTTGTGAGGGTTTATTCAGGAAGATTAGAAAAAGGTTCTTATACCTTTAACTCTTCAACCGGAAATAAAGAACGTGTTGGTCGATTGCTTGAGATGCATGCCAACGACAAAAAAGATTTAGATTATATTCAGGCAGGAGATATTGCTGCTGTTATCGGTATTAAAGAAGTACATACAGGTGATACGCTTTGTGATCCTGATCATCCGGTAATTCTTGAGCAAATTACTTTCCCTGAGCCAGTAATTAAGCTGGCTGTTGAGCCTAAGACTAAAGCTGATAGTGAAAAACTATCAACTGGTCTTCAAAAACTTGCTGAAGAGGATCCAACTTTTGTTGTAAAAACTGATCATGAAACAGGCCAGACTACGATCGCCGGAATGGGTGAGCTTCACCTTGAAATTATTGTTGACCGACTCAAGCGTGAGTTTAAAGTAGAAGCAAATGTTGGTGCGCCTCAGGTTTCTTACAGAGAGACAATCTCTAAGAAAGTTGATCACAGAGAAATCTACAAGAAGCAGACAGGTGGACGTGGTAAGTTTGCTGATATCTCTTTTGAAGTAGGACCAATTGAGGAGTTTGAGGATTACGATGGAAACGAAGATCGTATCACTCGAGAAGAAGGCTTCATATTTATCAATGAGATTGTAGGTGGTAATATTCCTCGTGAATTTATCCCATCTGTAATGAAGGGATTCAAAGAAGCGCTAAATTCCGGTATTCAAGCTAACTATTCAGTAGAAAACGTAGGGTTCCGTTTATATGACGGTTCATACCACGATGTTGATTCTGACCAGTTAAGTTTTGAATTATGTGCAAAACTTGGATTTAGAAACTCAGCTCGTAAGGCTAAGCCAAAAATACTTGAGCCGGTAATGAAAGTTGAGATTATCACTCCTGAAGAATATATGGGTGACGTGATCGGTGACTTGAATAGTCGTCGAGGAATTATGCAGAGTATGGACTCTAATAATGAAGGGTCAGTTGTAAAAGCTCATGTACCGTTATCCGAAATGTTCGGTTATTCTACAGACTTGCGATCAGCGACGCAGGGTCGTGCGGTATACTCGATGGAATTCTTTGATTACACTGAAGTACCTGAGGCAATTGCTCAGGAGATCATCGAGAGTCAATCATAAAAGAAATTAAACACTAAGATAAAATTAAGTAATCATGGCAAAAGAGACCTTTCAACGGAATAAGCCACACGTGAACGTGGGCACGATTGGACACGTAGATCACGGGAAGACGACCTTGACTGCGGCAATAACAACCGTAATGGCGAAGACCTACG
>NZ_JBHULI010000004.1:0-22788 GCF_042684365.1 Gracilimonas halophila
TATATACTCTGTGAGCTCGACCCTACGCTCTTGTCATTTTGTAAATGCAAAAAATTTGCATCAAGAAATTGAACAAGCTCTCGCTCGCACAAACAATCTGATCTATACTTCATTATGTCTAAGAACTAAACTTTCAGCAAAAAAAAATGCTGACTAAACATCTGTTTGGTCAGCGATTTTCGTTTCCTTGAAAGGATTACAAAGATAGGGGCTGAACCCTATTCACCGCAAGTATTTTTTGAAATAATTTTCACAATTTTTACTGACACTTCTGTGCTATTCAGATTCGTACAATGAATGCCCTGAAGGGTCTTCATCGTAATGTTTAAGAAACCTTACCCCCAAATAAAAGAGCGGTGTATCAAAAAGTGCAAAGAAAAATTTAAATAAATATGAATTGATAATCAGGATAATGAGCGTGGCGATAGAATTTATATTATCTCCGAGGTTCCCGGCCAAATATAAAATGCTCAAAATTGCTGTGGAATCTACAAGCTGACTGAACATGGTAGATGCATTATTCCTAAGCCACAGATGTTTTCCACCTGTCAGGTTTTTCCAGAAATGAAATAAACGAACATCCACCGTTTGTGCGGTTAGATATGCGATCATACTCGCAATAGTATTACCCACCATAAATTCATACACACCTTCAAAAAGTGGCAGCCCCCCGCTAACCCCTCCGGTATTCGGAAGCCAATGCCCTACCGACATCACCAAAAGCATAAAGAAGTTCAAAAAGAATCCGACCCAGACTACAAGCTGTGCTTTCTTTCTTCCAAATAATTCTGAAATAAGATCGGTGGCAAGGAATGTGACAGGATATGCCAACACCCCAACAGGAACACTCATTGTATAGATATTTCCATCCCTGACAATTGTAGGAGTAATAGCTTGCAGCCAAGCGGGCATATCAATAGTAAATAGCGTAACAAATTTTGTAGTACCTATTACATTTCCCAGAACCAATGCAGTAATAAAAACTCCGGCAAGACTCAGAAACAATGTGTCACGCTGAGCCATCGATGGTTTATTTTCAGACATAAAAGCTTATGAATTTAAAGTCGGTCAAAAGTAATCATTCAAAACTATTTTTCAATTTCTATCGTAGCAACGAACTGAAAGCTTTCCGCATTCGTTTTACCAGTGAATTAATTAAGGACCATGAAGACAGAAGAACTGAATAACAAGATCGAACTCACAGAAGCTGCAATAGACCTATATATAGAAGATAAGTTTACAATTCCGAATTTAACCAAGGAAACCGGTAAAACTGCTTCTGAGATCTATACCCTGTTTCCGAATAAAAACTCCATTCTGAAATTCTATTATCCATCTTTGGTGATACGCTACCGTGCAATGATCAGCGAGATCGATGACTTTGATTCCTATTCCATCAGTGAAAAACTCTCCAACTTTATGTTCACCCTATTTGATATGATGGATGAACGCCGTGAATTTGTGGAGGATACTTTTGAAAAATACGAATGGAAGTGTATTTCTAAGAGCGAATTTCAAAAAGAGATCAAATCTCTGTTAAAAGATTTTTTCACTTCCGATGGAAATATCGCAACGAGCGCCGGCTTTTTTATTGGCGACTGGTTCTATGCTTCCCTAAAAACACAATTTCTGTTCCTGATCAAGTTTTGGCTGGAGGATGAGAGCGATGGCCGCGAACGCATCTTTGCACTCACGGACAAGATCACCGGATTTATTGAAGAGCTCGTTTACTCGAGGATCGTGGACAAAGGATTCGATCTTACTAAATATTCTCTGAGTGTATTTGGTTTCAGTAAACAAATGGAACATTTCAACGACTGGGTTTCAAGTTGGTTTGAGGATGAACCGGAAGTGGAAGTTGAACTAGATACCAATGATGAAGAAGAGAGCGATACCGAGAAAACTTCTGATTAGTTTTAAATGCTATAAGTTTAAATGTTAAATGAAACGACTCATTTAACATTTAAAAATTCAAAATTTAACATTACCTGAATGAGTAAAGATTTTCCTTCTTCAAAATTTGAACGCGGCAGCCGTATTGCCAAAACCGGCCTGAAAGTTGGCACTAATTATGCTAAACGCTATCTCCGTAAAAAATCCGGAAAGGAGAACAGTGATTCAGACAGCGACTTCCATTCCGAAAATGCCAAAGAGGTATTTAAGGAATTCACCAACCTCCGCGGAACAGCCCTTAAAATTGCTCAGGGAATGAGTATGGACCAGGGGTTTTTACCTGAGGAATTTGCGGAAGTAATGACCCAGGCTCAATATTCTGTTCCTCCTATTAATAAAGCACTGGTTCGCTCAATTATAAAGAGAGAATTGGGAGCTTATCCCGAGCAGCTATTTGAAAGTTTTGAATCGGAAGCTTTTGCGGCAGCTTCCATTGGACAGGTTCATAAAGCGGAACTTAAAGACGGACGAAAAGCAGCTATCAAAATTCAATACCCAAATGTACGGGAGAACATTGATTCGGACCTGGGCCTGGCCAAGATCCTGGTTAAAAGAATAGTAAAGAAAGGAGCGGATATTGATCCTTACTTTAATGAAGTAAAGAAAACGCTTCTTGAAGAAACCGATTATAAAAATGAAGGGGAGCAAATTGAATTGTTCAGAGATCGGTTTGGGGGATTGAATATTGTAATGCCTGAGTGGATTCAAGAGTTCTCCACTGACAAAGTATTATGCATGACGTATATGAAAGGTAGGCATCTGGGGGAATTCCTGAAGGAAGATCCCGATCAAAAAATGCGCGATCATTTTGGGCAACTCTTATGGGACTTCTTCCATCAGCAAATTCAGGACATGGACTATGTTCACGCCGATACACATCCCGGAAACTTCTTATTTACCTATGACGGCAAATTGGGTGTCATCGACTTTGGGTGCGTGAAGAAATTTCCCAAAGAATTCTTCATGGATTATTTACGATTGCTCCCTACCCATCTTGAAGATGATAAAGATGCTATTCGTGAGCTGTACGAAAAACTGAACGTCATTAATCCCAACTCGGATGATCCAGACGATGAAGAGCGCTATTTCAAGTTTGCCCGTAACTATGGAATGACCTTTGCCGAGCCTTATAAATATGAGAGCTTCGATTTTGGAGACGAAGAATACCGAAACACCATCAAGTATTTTACTAAGGATGCGCCCATTGGGAATGAACCGCGTGGCTCTCAACATTTCTTATATACTACGCGTGTCCACCTGGGACTTTATAACCTACTGATGAAAATGGGAGCACGGGTCAATACAACCAGAAGTAAAGAGATCTTGAGCGGAATGCTGGATGTGGATTTTGGGGAGCTGGTGGAATAAAAAGGGGGCGGGTTCTTGATCTTATATAGATCTTGAGATCAACAAATCATCTTTCACCTTTTGAAGCAGTTTTTAGAAATTTTACTGCTAGGAACTAGTTGTTACGGACGTTTTTACCAAGCGATAGTGGTGTTGGTATTTCCTTAACTTTAAAGGGTAAAAGATAATCTTGTTGCCATTCAGCTTTGGACTTTACCGTACTCAACTTAGTTTTTGCAGGTCCAAATGCAGCTTCAGCCAGATTTTTCCAGCTGTTTGCACCTGATGCGGTTCCTGGCTGTCCTGCAAAATTTACTCCACCAAAGGTGTAATTTTCCATACCCCGAAGTTCCAGTTCACTCCCGGGAACCGGGAACATCGTTGCAGTTCCTTCCTGAAGCAGGTCGTGTCTACGCATGAAAAACCACTGAATTCCAACGCCTCCAAGCATGTCCAATTCCACAGAATATTCTCTCAATAATGCCCACTGAAATTCAGCCATGCTCTCAGTACCGTCCATTATATGACCACCTGAAAGGCTATTCTGTTCTACATAACCAAATCGCACTGCCGGCAATTGGAATCCATCCAGATCTGTTGACCCGGTACCTGCAGGTGAATCATTCAACGTTTGAGCCGCAGCTGCAGCTCCTCCGTTTCCGCCTCCCATAAGCTGAGCTTCAGCACGTAAATAGGCGACTTCAGAAGAGGTTATGAATATGATCTTATTATCGGCCTTCCACCAGTCATTTTCAGAAAACATACGGGCACTAAAGTAATTACTAAACAGGTTGGCATCTCTGGCTGGATCCAGGTACCCGGGATTTGTTGTGTACTTGAAGTAATCAAGCCGCGGATCATCACTTTCTGCCGGAGACAAGGAAGCTTCACTTGCAGACGCCTGATCAGCAGGATATATGGTTGGGTATGATCTGTCAAGCAAATGGATGACCTTCACATCTGTTGGAAGATATCCCGCACCCGTTTGAAATGTTCCTTCCACAACAAAATTCATCCAATCAGAAAAATAGTTAGCGTATTCCCCGACAGAACCTATGTTTGTTGCACTGAACGTATTTAAACCTGACATAGAATTAGGCCCGCCCAACCCGGCATTGGCATAAGTAAGAATTCGGCCCCAATCCAGATTCTGAGCTTCTGCAGCTGTACGAGCCTGACCGGCAGCAATGCGTGCAGCCAGTGAGTTCACTATATCCAAGAACTGTTCCTTAGTCCAACTGTCTTCTCGATTTGGCATTGAACTGAATATAAAAGTAGTTGATGAATCGGCCAGCTCCATTGCTTTATCAAGATCACTTAATGAACCGTTTATCAGCGTAGTATAAGGTTCAAATTCTACTTCCTCAGTTCCCGAATCAAAGTTCTCATCCATAAAATAAGATTGGTCATAGATCATACCCAGGTATCCTCTGGAGAGCCCCCGAAGAAAATACGCCTGAGCCAGAACATCATTTGTAACGTCCCCGCCTGCCGCATTTGATATCTCAAAGTCATGATTCACTATATTATCGATATACAAATTGGACCTTGTGATCGCTGAATTAAACCCACCATAAAAGGCAGAAATAGCTGTAGTGGCACAGCAATTTGTACTGTTGGTCAATCTGATGCGGGGTTCTTCGGAGAAATCCCATAATCTTCGGAACGTATTTGTATTAGTCGATTGATCTGCAAGAGTGTGTAAATGAGTCCACCAACTACTCACCATTGCCGTAGTTGCGTCATAAAATCCAACAGAAAGCAAATCTATTCCTTCTACTATTATATCAGAATCTCTTGTTGGTTCACCTGAATTATCAACCGAAAGATCGGCACAACTCGAAAATAAAATCAATCCCGAAGCTATAAGAACGAATAAATACTGGATTTTTGAGTATCTCATAATGCTATTCATTGATTTTATCTAAACTATCTCTCGACATATTTTGGTTCTGAATCCACGGCAGGTGCAAAGTATCTTTTATTTCCGATTCGTACAATTGTGTTTAATAACCACTAAAATAGAAGAATTAGGCAAAGCTGAACCTCGTTGAGTAGCGATCCTCGTTGAGTACCTCCGCTGCTCAACGAGAATCAGAATTTACCCCTACGTTGGCAAAGGTGTTTTATCTATTAACCACTCTTCTCAAAAAAATCTGTAAGGAATTCGGTTTTCATAGCTCTTACCTTAGAAAAAGATCATGCAAAATTCAGAAAGCACATTAGCCACTATGCCGGATATTCAACGAGCGGAACATATACTCAAAGAAGTTTTTGGGTTTGAGGAATTCCGGTCGCTCCAAAAAGACATCATCCAAAACGTACTGCAAAAGCGGGATACGCTGGCCATTATGCCTACGGGCGGGGGAAAATCACTTTGTTATCAGATCCCGGCCTTGCTTTTTGACGGTCTGACGATCGTGGTCTCTCCCCTTATTTCCCTCATGAAAGATCAGGTTGATCAACTTACAGCCTACGGGATATCGGCTTCGTATTTGAACAGTTCGCTCTCGCCACAAGAGTATGAAGCTACCCTTGATCTGATCCGCAGAAACAAACTTGACCTGCTCTACCTGGCACCCGAGACTTTATTAAAGGGTAACGTCCTTAATTTACTATCCGGACTTAATGTGGAATGCGTGGCTATTGATGAAGCACACTGTATCTCGGAATGGGGACATGATTTCCGTCCCGAGTACCGGCAGCTATCTGAAGTAACCAAACGTTTTGATAACGCAGTTTCTTTAGGTTTGACCGCCACCGCCACACCCCGCGTTCAAAAAGACATTGCACATTCTTTGGGTCTTGCTGATGCCAACACGTTTGTAGCAAGTTTCAACCGAAAGAATTTGTACCTGGATGTGGTTAGCAAGAGCAGTCCCCTGCAACAGACCGTTAATTTTTTGAGGCTGCATGAAGGTGATTCGGGTATCATCTATTGCTTTTCACGAAAGCAGGTGGATCAGCTTACCCAGGACCTGAATGCAAATGGTTTTAACGCTCTCCCCTATCACGCGGGGCTAAGTGAAGGCGAGCGTACTCAACATCAGAATGCTTTTATCCGGGATGAAGTGGACATCATTGTGGCTACCATCGCTTTTGGAATGGGTATTGATAAACCGGATGTACGATTTGTGGTTCATCATGATATGCCACAGAATATTGAATCTTATTATCAGCAAATTGGTCGCGCCGGCCGGGATGGATTACAGGCCGATTGCCTGTTTCTATTCAGTTACGGAGATGCGAGTAAGATCCGTTATTTCATCGATCAGAAGACCGGAGAAGAACAACGGGTGGCCGAGCAGCATTTGCAGAAGCTGATCGGGTATGTGGAAGCGCATCAATGCAGACGCATCAAACTGCTGGAATATTTTGGGGAGCACTTCAATGAACAAAATTGTGGCATGTGTGACTTCTGTACCGGCGATATGCCCGAGCGGGAAGACATCACTATTCCGGTTCAAAAATTTCTGTCTACTATGGTTCGGACAGAGCAACGATTCGGCTACAATCACATCCTGAATATCCTCCTCGGTTCACGCCGAAAAGAAGTACTGAAGTTCAACCATGACAGACTCTCTACTTATGGGATCGGCAAGGAATTCAGTCGACCGGAGTGGAAGCAGGTGTACCGTGAGCTGATGAAACAGGATATCATCGTACGGGAATTTGAACATAAGAGTTTGAAGCTGACCCCAAAAGCCATGGAAATTTTAAAGGGCGATCAGGAAGTATTTGGAGTGATAGAGGAACCGGTTCAAAAAGAGAGAAGCAAGTCCTCCGCAAAGACCGATATCGAATCACTGGATTTCAACCGGGAGTTATTTGCTCTGCTAAAAGAAAAGCGAATGAAGCTTGCTCAAAAACAGGGAATTCCTCCATATATCATATTTGCAGATACTACACTGATCGAGCTGGCTTATTATTATCCCCAATCAAAAGAGGGCTTTCTCAATATTCATGGAGTAGGGCGTGCCAAAGCCTCGAAATATGGTGATGATTTTATCGGCGTGATCAAAAGTTATTGTGAGGGTAAAGATCTAAAGGAGAGATCCAAGTCTGATATAAATCAAAGAACCAAACCTGTAAAGAAAACGCTGAGCAAAAATAGCCGGCCTTTTGAAGTCGGAAAGATGTTTCGGGAAGGGAAAAAGGTAGCAGAAATTGCATCCGAGATCGGGGTAAAAGAAGGAACAGTAGTTGGATATCTCAGTAAGTTTGTGAAGGCCGGGCATTCCATTCCTTCAGAAAATATTCTTGAGGCTTCAGGTTTAAGAAAGGTGGATATGGGTAAAGTCCACAAAGCATTTGAGAAACACGGCTACGAATTGCTACGTCCGGTTTACGATGCGTTGAATGAGGAAATATCTTACGATGAACTGCGGGTGGTGCAGTTGTATTTGTCGGTGAAGAATATCGCCTGATAATTGCGTTCCAACACAGAACGTTTGGAACGAGGGATAAATGATAAATTAAGTATCGATCCCCTAATGTAGAGACACAAGATTTTGTGTCTCTACATTAGGGGAATAATCATGTTTTATCTGCAGATCTTTTCTGCCAAAACATCTCAAAAACAACCATACCGGCTGACCATAATACAGAGATAACTACTGTTTCCAGCCAATCAAATCCGGTATCAGAAAATAAATACATCCCACTTGCATAGATCGGGGCGAACACAATGATACCTGCAACAAACCGAGCGAATTTTTCTTTTCGAGTCATATACTAAGGTTATTTAAACAAAAAAAGCACGAGTGATTAACCCGTGCTTTTAAAATACGATTTAGATTTAATTTACCTAATCAATACTGTTCAAATATCTAAAGAAATCGCTATTTGTGGAAAGAATGATATTGGTTTCTTTATCCATAGTTTTAACATAGGCATCCATGGATCTTACAAATGAGTACAGATCCCTGGATTGATTGTTCCTGTTGTAAGCTGCATTGTAGATAGCAGCTGCCCGTGCATCAGCTTCCCCCCTTATGATCTCTGCTTCCCGGAAGGCTTCTGACTGAATTCGCGCCAGATCCCTTTCTTTTTCACCATTTATACGGGATGCCTCACCCTGACCTTCGGACCTAAACTCATCCGCAATTCGGTTTCGTTCTGAGATCATTCGGTCGTATACCGTCTGGCGAACATCCTGAACATAATTAACTCTTTTGATCCGAAAATCTAAAATGGCGATACCAAGGTCGGCTGCTCTTTGATTGGCTAACTCCTGAATATCTTCCTGAATTTGCTGGCGACCTGTACTAATATCTTCGAGAGAATCTTCTACAACTTCCAGCATTAAAGCACCGGTAGTATCCGGTTCGCGGTTGCTTGATCTTACGATCTCCAGTAAGTCATGTGATGCGATCGCGTTTCGTGTTTCCCCATCCAGAATATCATCTAATCGTGATTGAGCACCTCGTTCAGATCCCAATCGCTGGTAGAACTGAAGAGGGTCTGTTATTTGCCATCTTGCGTATGAATCTACGAAGATGAATTTCTTATCACGTGTCGGAATTTGATTTCTATCACCATCCCATTCCAAATATCTCTTCTCAAAGAAATTCGCTTTCTGCACAAATGGGATCTTAAATTTCAAACCGGGTTCATCTACCGCTTCACCCACCGGATCACCAAATTGAGTTATGATCACTTGTTCGGTTTCATGTACAATATAAAACCCGTCAATCACCGTGAAAAAAACTACTAAACCAACAACCGCTGCTATAATTCCTTTTGCCTGACTCATTAGTTGCCTCCGTTATCATTTTGAGATGAAGTTGAACTTACTCCATCTATCTGCATTTGAAGTAGTGGCAATACGTTATTTCCACTTTCATCTGTAATAATTTTCCTACCCATTCTTGGAATTACCTCTTCCATCGTTTCTAAGAATATTCGTTGTTTAGTAACCTGAGGGGCTTTGATATACTCGGCATAAAGGTCGTTAAATCTGGACACCTCACCCTCAGCATTATTGATCCTTTCAGAGGCATAACCCTCAGCTCTTTGTATAGTTTCCTGGGCCTGTCCGCGTGCTCTTGGAATTACCCTGTTATAATCAGCTTTTGCCTGATTGATCAAGGTTTCTCTTTCCTGCTGGGCTTCATTCACAGCGTTGAAAGACGGTTTAACAGGGTTTGGGGGATTGATATCCTGCAATACTACCTGCTCAATTGTGATCCCAAGTTCATATTCCTGAACCAACGCCTGAATCAGGTTCTGAACTTCTATCGATACTTCAGCACGTCCAACAGTAAGAACTTCGTTCACTGTTCTGTCGCCTACGATCTGCCGCATGGCCGCTTCAGAAATATCTGAAAGAGTAGATTCTGCATTACGAACTTTGAACAAATAGCTATACGGATCGTTTATGCGATATTGAACTACCCATTCCACATCCGCCAGGTTCAGATCACCGGTTAACATCAATGACTCATCTTCATATCCTGCTTTTTGATATTGAGATTGCACACCGGCTTCTACAGTACGGTATCCGAATTCTTGTTTAAGTTGTCGTTCAACAGGTACCAATTCTACCTGATCTATGAGTGGGAGCTTGTAATTAAGTCCCGGTTCAACTGATTCCACATATTTTCCTAGTCGTACAACCACTCCTACTTCTTCCGGATCAACCGTAAAGAATGTAGAAAAGCCAGCGAAAAGCACAATCAATCCGATTACAATTGACCGAATGTTTTTTGTGACCTTCTCAAACTGTGGCGGTACATTAAAATCAAAGTCTTGATCTTGAGCCATGTTCTCTTATTTATTTCTTTATGTATTTGTTCTATAGTTATTTAGAGATTCCTAAATAATATTAAACCTTCAAGCATATGATAGTGGTATCATCTACCAATTGATAGTTACTAAACTTTTGCACAGTACGTTTTATCTCTTGTGCAATTTCGTATGCTGAAAGTGAATCTGTGTCTATTGATTCTAGTAAACGAGGTACCTCTTCAAAACCAAATCGTTCGCCTTTTTCATTCACTGCTTCAGGAAGACCATCTGAATAAAGCAGGAAAAAGTCACCTTTTTTCATAGCAATAGTTTCGGCTCTGTAAGTAACATTCTTTTTTATCCCCAAAGGATAAGCCGGAGCCGGGGTATGAATATATTCCGCAATTCCATTTCGTTTTAAGATTGGTCTGCAATGTCCCGCATTTGCTATGCTCATTTGCATGGTCTCAAACTCGTAACGTGCAAGGGCACAGGTAATAAAAGTTCGCTTATCTGTTCGATAAAAAATTGGTTCTGTTATACGTGATAGAATATCAGAAGGCATGTCATCTTTCATTCTGGAAAGAAGAAGACCACTTGTGAAAACTGCCGGCATTGCAGCCCTCATGGCTTTACCGGATACATCAACAACGGCCATATTTATAGCCGTTGGGTTACCGGCTTTATCTTCACTCAAAACATAATCGAAGTAGTCTCCACCTACTTCAAAAGAAGGAAGGAAAAAACCATAGACATCAATCCCATCTACTTTCGGCGCTTTTAGTGGCATCAATTTATACTGGCTTTCACGAGCGATCTCAATTTCCTTTTCCACCCGCAAGTGCTGAGCCATCCGTTCCTCATATTCAGGAATATAATCCCCAACTTCAGAAACCGAGACTCCATATCTATAGGCAATAAATCCATAGATAAAAGGACCTGCCATTATAAAAGACTGTACCCATCCCACATAAGCTACCTCAATGGAAGAGGAACCGATGTAAGGTTGTATCATCAAAAATACTGAGAAGAACCACCATCCCGTACTAACCGTTAATAATCCAAATTCTTTGATGGCATAAATGAAGATCACCGTTATACTTAGATAGATAAGAATATCATGAAAAACGGTACCGCTTGTTCCGATCAATCTGCCCAATACTGATATACATATTCCTGAGATCACAATAGCTAACAAGCTTGCAAGCCATTCTCTTTTTATCCAATGTTGCAGAATTGAATAAACGAAACCGATCTGAGCAATACACACCAGCCAGGTTGTAGTCCAGGAACTCATGTTGATGGTAAGCAGCTTTGGGGTAATACTCGCCTCCGAAAATCCAAACTGACTATCAGCCTGGATCAAGAATTCCCCGGAAAAGTATAGTATAGAAGACATAACCCCTATTACAATACCCCCGAAAGCAAATCCGTGGACCAAGCCCGAACCCGTTTCACTTACAAAAAACTTTCGTTGCCATAGAGCATCAATAATATCAATCTGATGCTGGCCTTGAGATCGGGCTAATGCTTCCCAGCTTATGTATGCTAATGCAGCATAAAGTCCTACTACCAAAGCAAAAACCAAATTATTTACGGTACCGGCAAATATTCCGGCAGTACTCAAAAAAGGATTGTAGCTATATATATAATAGATAGCCCTCCAGCCGTAGACTCCGGCTGAAATAGCTATAAAGATCACCACGGCTCTGCGCCATTCCACTTTTCCTTTAAAAATATTTTTAAGCCCAACTGCAAAGATCAAGATAATGAGCAAAAATAAGGTGGAGAACAGGATGTAAGAAAAAAGCAGGTCTTCCGAGTTGTCAGTTGTACCTGATTTTAAGTCTTCGGGCTCAAAAGAATCCAAGGCAGAAAAAGATTGAATAGTGAAACCAAATTGGGTTCTAAAACCGGATTCATCATTAATTTCACGAACAATAGGCTGTAATCGTAAAATGAGTTTTTCAGGTGCTCTAACTGTATCAGTCTTTACAGTCCAAACGATTTCCAATGACTCCTCATCACGACCATTATTCAGTTCCCTTCTATTGTTTTGACCTTCATTGTCTGCTATAACTGAGTTATCAAAGGAATCCTGCTTCAATTCATATATTCCCAGATCATAGCCCAGAATATCTCCCACTACCTTTTCAGCTATGCTAAACAATGAATCTCCCTGTATAAAAGTTGGGTTGGGATTTTCGTTATGGCTGTTTATGCGAATAATTTTACCGTTGTTGGCTAAATTTATTTTAAGCCTTCCGGTATCGTTGAATAATTGTTCAAGAGTGGCAAAAACGCCATTGCTGCTTTTTGCAGAACCTATAACAGTTTCCCAGCTTTGAATATGAAACCCTTTTTTGTTCAGCGCTGCAGGAGAAGGGCTTTCTTCAATTGTATCTTGCAAGGTTTTTGTATAGCTCAAATGCTGTCTTCGGGTCGACATCAGGGCTAAGCTGTCTACAGAGAACCCTAGCTCTTGAACGATTTCTCCAATTTTTTCTTCAACCTGAGCTTTGCTTTCACTTATAGGAGCTGATGCATAGAATTCGATATCCGGCCGGAGTATAAAATAGCTCAGAATACCGGCCAAACCGCATAATAGTAATATGTAAGATCTTCTATTTAACAAGTGCTTTAGTTGCCCTAATTATATACCTGATTTAGTTATACCAAAAGGTAAAAACGTTAAACAGAAGCTACGATTTTTTAGCAGCTTTGTTACCGGATTTTTATTATTGCGTTTATCAAGAAGTTATTTCTCTATTATGAACTCAATTCTAAAAGAACTTCCAGAACCTTCACTTTTTTCCAAAATCTGAAACTCTCCATTTAGCTGTGCGGTCAAAGTTTTGATCAAAGTAGCCCCTAAGGAATCAGAACCTGAAAACTTTTCTATTTCGAAGCCACTTCCATTATCTGAAATAGTCATAATTACCTTATCCCCTTCTTTTATGACCTGAACTTTTACCTGTCCTTCTTTTTGTTCCCCAAATGCATGTTTGAATGCATTCACAATAAGTTCATTTACTAAAAGTGAACAAGGTATTGCTTGATTTATACTCAGAGAAATAGGTTCGACTTCTGAAATTAGTTCAATATTGCGGCCTTCATTCATATGCATACTACTTATAGCCTGCATAAGGTCATTTATATATTTGTCATATTCTATATAGGCAAGAGACTCACTTTCATAGAGCATCTCATGTACCAATGCTATTGACTGTATCCTCATTTGGCTGTCACTCAATGCCTTTTCTACATGCTCATTTTTAGCACTATAACTTTGAAGCTGGAGTAAGCCGGATACTACGGCCAGATTATTTTTTACACGGTGATGGATCTCTGCTAACATCACTTCTTTTTCCTTAAGTGAAGCCCTGATTTTTTTCTCTGCTTTTTTACGATCAGAAATATCACTTGCTACTGCTACTGTACCTACTTTTTCATTCTTATGATCAAGTAGGTCAGCTTCTGAAAATAATACCGGAATAGTAGTTTTATTTTTATGTATTAAAGAAAACTCAAAGGATCGGTGATTGCTTTTTTTCTTTTCATAAAAATCTCCCATTTCCTCAAAGTTATAAAACTTGGTGACTGACTGGTTCATCATTTCATCAATAGTATAACCTGTAAGTCTTCCGGCAGCAGAATTTGTCCGAATTAAAGTGCCATCATTATCAGCTACAAAAACGGCTTCCTGTATCGACTCAATAATATTATCTAAGTATGCTTTTGAAACCGTGGTTTTTTGAAGTCCTGCCGCCATATTGTTAAAAGCTTCAGCAA
The DNA here is from genome assembly GCF_042684365.1 of Gracilimonas halophila. NCBI lineage: Bacteria > Pseudomonadati > Balneolota > Balneolia > Balneolales > Balneolaceae > Gracilimonas > Gracilimonas halophila. The sequence continues at coordinate 13,822 of NZ_JBHULI010000004.1, forward strand.
GTTCTCCAAGTTCATCTTTTGAAGTTACTTCAATGCGCTCATTAAGGTTTCCCTCCCCAATTTTCTTTGCAGAATTACTTAACCTGGAAAGTGGATTTGCAATAGACCGATAGATATAAGTGGCCAATACGATCGCAAATAATATTGAAAAAAGAGTGGCAATGTAGTTTGCCATTTCTGCCCTTTTCAGCGATTCATCCAATTCCTGATTTATACCCTGCTGAACATCAAGTACATAGTTTCTAAGCTGTGTTATCTTAGGAATGATATTATTCCGAAAATAACGCTCTATGGAATTCAAGAACATAAGGTTTGCCCGTTCACTGTCTTCTCCGCTTAAACTGAGCCATTCTCTTGAAATAGATCTGTAGACTTCATAACTCTGTAGAAGCTCATTTAGATCTTCCGGGAGGCGTTCGTTTTCGCCCAATAGCAGCTCTAATTCTAACAGAGCAGATTCAAACTTTTCAAGTTCTCTTTCAAAATTACTGTTAAGATCTACTACAGCAGGGAGTTCTTGAATAGTGTTATATGACTTCGCAGTTATCAGAGCTTCTCTGATCCCATTTAGAAAGATAAGACTTTGGAACAGACTCCTCTCCATCTCACCGGTGTAAATCACTACCTGTGATGCCTCATTGACCGAGTATAGCTGTTCCTGTCTAATCTCTGATGTAAATTGATCAGAGACAAACCCTACCACAGCCAACAATAAGCTGATGCAGATAAAGCCAATGATAATTTTTGTACCGAGTCTCAAATTAGCCGTTTTTTTAGAAATCGATTCAAAGTATAGATTAGACTTAGAAAACTCTACGAATCAAAAATTAAAAAAGACTCATGTAACAAAATTAGAATCCCCTAAAAAGTGAGGATATCTTCGATTTTTGCCGCAATTTTTTCCGTAGTCGGTAACACCGATTCCATAAGCTTAACATTATAAGGAACAGGGATATCGGGCATGGTAATACGCTCAACCGGTGCATCAAGGTAAGTAAACGCTTCGCGCACAAGTACAGCTGCAATTTCGGCACCAAAGCCTGCTGTCTTATTATCTTCATGAACGATGAGGCATCGGTTTGTTCGCCGAATTGAATCAAGAACAGCATCCTTATCCCATGGCATTAATGTTCTTAGGTCTAAAACATCAGATGAAACACCTAACTTGTCAACGGCTTCTTCACAACGCTCACACATCGCTCCCCATGTTACAATAGTTATCTCGTCACCCTCTTTAAGTTTCTTCGCTTTACCAAAAGGCACTATATAATCATCACCCGGATAAGGTTTTCGGGCATACTTGGCATCCAGTAAATTCCGGTGCTCAAAGAAAATAGTTGGATTATTACTTCGCATTGCTGAACGTAAAAGTCCAACAGCATCCTCTGCATTACTCGGCATTGCTAGTTGCCAGCCTATGGCATGTGCAAAAAATACTTCGTTACTCATACTGTGCCATGGATCTCCACATTTTGCGAATCCACCGGGCATGCGAACCACGATGGGTGCTGCAAAACGGTTAGACGTTCTCCAGCGAGTGGTCCCACAGTTATTAAGTTGCTCGGTAGCCGGATCAGCATATTTCCTGAACTGAATTTCAGCAACAGGCATCAAGCCGGAATAGGCCAAACCTACGGCACGGCCAATAATCCCTTCCTCAGAAAGACTGGTATCAAAAACCCGTTCTTCCCCAAATTCAGACTGAAGGTCCATAGTTGCTGCATGCACCCCTCCTTTCATCCCAACATCTTCCCCAAAAACCATCAGCTTGGGATTGGTTTCAAGTTCGTACCTAAGTGTCCGGCGGATAGCCTCAACAATATTTATCCGTTGTTTTTCAGGCTGTGCCACCTCACTGGATGTTGGAAACTCATGTCCTTCAACCAATAATCCGCCAATAGTTTGAATCTCATCTTCCGCAAACGCATACTTTTCGGTTGTGGAAGCGTCAGGTTCCGGACGATTCAATGCAGCTTCTGAAGCTTTTTCTATGATCTCCTCTGCACTTTTCTCCCAATTCTTCCATGTTTTCTCAGTAACCTGATCAGGGACCATGAATTTTTTCAACTTTTCCAGAGGATCCTTCTTCTGCTCCTCTTTTAGGAGCTTCTCATCTTTATAAGCCTGATTGTCTTGATACGAATGTCCGTTTAACCTTGGAACTGTGAGTCTAATCATTGCCGGACCTTTCCTTTCACGAACATAATTCACTGACTCCTCAAGTAATGATGCTACTTCCTCAGGCTCGGTTCCATCTCCATCAAATATCTTTAGATTTTTAAACGACTGAAGGTTATTTGAAATCACACCACCCGGTGTTTGATACTCACTCGTTACCGAAATTCCATATCCATTGTCTTCTATATAAAATAAGACGGGAAGGTTTTGTGTTGTGGCGATGGTCAAGGCAGACCAAAACCCATTTGTAGCAACCGAGCCGTCTCCTCCGAGGATCACTGAAATAGCCTTATCATATTCTTTTTCTTTGAGTACGTTTTTACGGTATTCAATGCCCTGAGCCCAGCCAATTGCAGGTGTATATTGAGAACCTACATCTCCGGCCATTGGCAATACTTTGGGAGTATCCTGATCAGGTTTATTACAAACAACACCAATATCCCTTCCGTCACTGTAACCGCCTGACTTACCCATTGGAGCTGCCATTGCATCTTCTTCAGATAGACCCAGCGTTAGCAAAAGCGGACGTGAGCGATAATAAGCGCTTGCCGCATCATGCTTATCCTTAAGTAACCTTCCAAGCAAGATCTGTCCTAACTCATGGCCACGGGCAGAAAATTGATATAAAACATCTTTATTGGGAACAAGTTCATTTTCTTCTTTTTCATCCATTGCCCTTGATGTAAGCATAAGCCGGGCTACTTCTTTCCAATCTGCTTTTGCTAGGCTTTTCTTCTTTTTTGATATCGTTTTTTTCTTGGCCATTTTCTTTGTTGTAATACTTGCTTAAAATTCTTGCGGATTGTCCCTAAAGTAGGGATTGGAGTGAGAGCAGTGGATATTGGAAATTCCTTACTGCTTATTCACAACCTCTAAAAATGATTGCTCGAAATGATCCATCTCCTCAGGTAAACCTACGGTTATACGGATACAATTAGGTAACCCAAATGCATTTATTCGTCTTAGGATAACACCTTTTTCTAACATCTTTTGAGTGAAATCGATAGCTTCATCTTCTGAAGGAAGTATCATCATTACCGAATTCGAAATTGACTTCACGTAATCAACGTTGTTTTCATTAAAAAAATCATAAAGTCTTTCTTTGCTTTCCTCTACTACTTTGACGCTTTTGGCTAAAAAATCTTCGTCATTATATGCAGCGAGTGCAGCTGCCTGTCCCAATGTAGTCGGTTCAAAAGTAAGCTTAGTTTTCATCATATTTTTTATGAGTTGCTCATCGGCGATCGCATAGCCCACCCTGAAACCGGCCAGTCCATAAGCCTTGGAAAAAGTTCTCAATACAATGATGTTGTCATAATCATACTCAAGTGCATGCGGATAGTCTTCAATATCTTTGGCGTATTCAAAATATGCTTCATCCATAACAACCAATACATCTTCAGGAACTTTTTCCATGAACCACGAAAATTCATCTTTGGTCAGGTAAGTTCCGGTTGGGTTATTCGGATTAGCGATGTACACCATTTTTGTGTTTTCATCTATCGCATTAGCGATCGCCTTCACATCAAATTTGTAATCAGGAGTAACCGGAATATTCTTCATATGAATTCCTCTAACCCCAATTTGTACAAAAAACCCTACAAAGGTAGCGTCTGCTGTAATGGCATTCTCTTTATTTAGGAAAAAAGTCTTGCACAGAATTGAAATGATACTTTCGGAGCCTGAAGCTAGAAGCACATTTTCCGGCTTAACATTATTCCGTTCGGCAATAGCTGCTCTAAGTTTTCGAGCTATTGGATCCGGATAATCCTGTATCTGTTTAAAGGCTTGATCTATCGCATGTTTTACATTGGGACTGCAACCCAGGCGATTTTCATTGGAAGCAAGCTTAGCGATCTTCTTGGGTTTGTATAGCTCGGCAACTTCAGCTATAGTTTTACCGGCCACATAAGGTTTTAATGTTTCTATATTACTGGGTACTAGTGGTTTACCAGTTTCTTTACTCATTAAGCTTTAACTTCCTTTTTATAATTTTAATGAGGAGAAATTTACCACTAAAAAAGCGCTTTTTCCAAGCTTTAAGCAAGATAGCTGAACTATTTAAAGTTGATTATGTTTTGCACTATAAATCAAATAATATATACATCAAGTTATGAGTAAAAACATTTTAGTTACCGGTGCCAGCAGAGGAATTGGCTACGAAACTGCCTTAAAGCTGGCTTCTCAAGGCCACACAGTGATCGTAACTGCCCGTTCAGAAGATAAACTTAACAAATTAGCAAAATCTTCCTCGTCCGGAAGGATCATTCCTGTTGCCGCTGACCTTACTTTGAATGACGACATTCAAAAACTTGCAGCAGCTGTCTCTGAACTTGATACCTTAGATGGCCTCATCAATAATGCCGGAGCAGTTCACAGAGAAGCATTCATGGATACAGATATCGAAGTCTTTAAAAGCTTGATGGATGTTAATGTGTATGGTATCGTACGTTTAACAAAAGCGTTAAAGAAATACTTAGTTGAAGGGAGCCATATACTAAATATTTCAAGCATGTCAGGATACCAAGGAAGCCTTAAATTTGGAGGATTATCCGCTTATGGTGCAGCAAAGGCTGCTGTTGTTGGACTTTCTGAAGTTTTGAGTGCCGAATTTTCATCAGAGGGCATTGCTGTAAATTGCCTTTGTATTGGGGCTGTTCAAACAGAGATGCTGAGTGAAGCTTTTCCCGGGTTTCAAGCTCCTGTTTCTCCCGAACAAATGGGAACATATATTGCTAATTTTATTCTGTCAGGCCACCAGTTTTATAATGGTAAAGTACTCCCTGTTGCGTTAAATGATCCCGGATAGTAACAATGGTTTTGCCTGTCATTATTTACTAACTTCGACTAAATAAAAAACCAAAGGGAAAAAATGCGAACAATTATCGGTCTATTATTTTGTTTTTTCGTCTCTTTTTCTGTGAATCAAACGGCTAATGCACAAACCATTGAACTTCTTGCAGGAAACACCTTAAATGGTACTGTAAATGGAACTTTATTGGGCGGCGCAACTATGGCTTTAACTGGTAATCCTGATTTCGACGCCTTTAGAGTTGGTGTTGGGGCAGGTACGCTTTATGGTATTGGAGTTGGAGTCTACGATGTAACCTCATCCGGAGGGCAACCGATAATAGTTTCCGGTTTATTTAATGATGGGAATAACACGAGTATCATTGTTTTACTTGACACTTTTTATGGAGCCGCAGCCGGTGCAATCATAGCAAGTTCAGTAATGTTAATCGCTGAAGAACCTATTATTGACGGGTTGAGATATGGTTCTGCCAGTGGCGCCTGGGCCGGATTTGGATTTGGCTTGATCGATGCCTTTGTTTTGGCAGAGCGAATAACGCCTTCCTCCTCTTCTGTCAGCAGATCTTCTAATGTATCGGATGGTTTAGTAGGAATAAAGTTTAATGAAAAGAATAGTCTCGGGCTTTTAGCTCCATCATTTACCTCAACTTACAAAGTTGACGCTACAGGTCTATATAAGGAATTCACACCTACTGTTAACCTGTTCAATTATACATTTAACTTTTAGGCTCTGCCAGTTTCTTTATAACTGCCTTTACGGTTTCTGTATGTCCGGAAAGTGAGTGATGCAATCCATCAGGTAAATAATTCCAGGCTTGTGGACCTTTTTCTCCCATGCGCTTACCTCTTGAGTCAATTATAGCTCCACTCTTACCGGCTACCAATTCTTGTACCTGAATTAAGTCTTTTTCTTCTATTGTAAAGTCATACAAGAGATTTTCCTCTAATAGATCATTAATTACCGAAGCAGGTGTGATCCAAACCAAAGGATTTTCAATCCTTGACTCTAAAATTGACTGAATGGTCTCTATATTTTCCCATGTCTCAGAAAGTGGAAGTAATGTTCTTTCCGGAGCAATATTCAGCCTTTGTGCATCAAATGTACCTATTGAAATAAATACCCAATCCGGTTCGTGTACTACTACATCGCGATCTATTCTTCTTAAGGCTTCCGCCGTTGTATTGTAAGAAACTCCGGCATTGATAAAGTTGAAATTTGCCTTTTCAGTAGATATCTCAAGTACGTGCTTTAATATTGTGAACCAACCTTGCGCATCTTCCGTATTGGAATCCCCGAATGCTACAATAGTTTCTTCTCCATCCATTGGAATTTTATCTAGGCAATCAACAATCTCATCGTCTTTTAATATTTCTAAGGCTGCTTCTTTTGCATTTTCATCAAAGTTTTCGCGATACTTCACGAGCTCTTCTTCAGTGATACCCAAAAGTCCAGCTTCTGCTGCTGAATTATTTTTACCCGGAAAAAGTGGAATTCGCTTTGCTATATGATGATATGGAAGCATGAATTGCTCTAGTACACTCTTTTCTTCTTCTGTGGCTTTTTTGTTGGCCATATTATTAACTATGCTCTTTTTTAAGTTTTTCTGCTAGTTTTCTTACACCTGTTCCTGCATTCTCTTTATAGTGAACCCATTCATTCAAATCAAATAACTGAGGTTCTGCAGGGTCTATTATATATTTCGAAATGTTCGCTTTAGCATATCCAATTAATCCCGCTGCAGGATAAACCACCAATGAAGTTCCTACCACTATCAAAATATCTGCTTCTACTACTTCTTTTGCCGCAACTTCTATCATGGGTACCATTTCCCCGAACCAAACAACGTGTGGACGAAGCTGAGCTCCATCCGCAGCAAGATCTCCCAATTTTATAGGTTCTGCACCAATATCCAATATCAGGGATTCATCTTTAGTGCTTCTGGCTTTTCGTAACTCTCCATGTAAATGCACCACATTGTTTGAACCAGCCCGCTCATGAAGGTCATCAACATTTTGAGTAACAACAACCACTTCAAAATGATTCTCAAGATCAGCAAGGGCTTTATGGGCGGCATTAGGTTGAGCATCCGCAGCTTGCTTTCGTCTAAGATTATAGAACTCTAGTACTTTTTTGGGATTCTCTTGCCAACCTTGCGGACTGGCAACTTCTTCAATATTGTAGCCTTCCCATAGCCCTCCCGAATCTCTAAAAGTGGATAAACCACTTTCAGCACTTATTCCGGCTCCAGAAATAACTACAACTTTTTTATCAGACATTCACCGTAGCGAGCTTAAACCAAGAACTGTCCATTTCATACTCGTCCACTACATCTGCTTTACCGCCATGCTTATAGTTATGGATTATAGCATTAACTTCATCTTGAAGAGTTTCGATAGCATTTTGAATAAGCTCATTATTGAATCCCTGGTCGCCCAGATTTAGGGTAAATTCGAGTGAGATAATTCGTCCCAAAGCTTTACCAAGATCGACTAATTTTCGTTGAGGCATCTTGGGGTCAATTTCAAAATTCAAAACATCCTTAAAATATTCGGAAGATCTTTCTGTCAAATGAAAATCTGATAGAAAATCTTGAAGGTTACTTTTCTTGAGTTTTCTCATCATTTTAAGAACAGATTCTGTTATCTGTTGATAAAGGATATCATTTGAACCTTCAAAAATCTGGAATGGACGACTGTCAACTACCGAACGTCCTGCAATATTATCCAAGCGATATCCCATTGCACCTTTCAGCTGTAGTAATGATTGAGAAGCTTTTTGCATGTAATCGGTTACAAGCGACTTAATTGCATTGGCCTCAACATCCATTCGGGAAGTATTCTTTTCCAAAGGAACATGTGTACTTGTAAAATTACACATAGCTGAACAAACCGTAAAATATGCTTGAATCTCAGAAACTCTATGACGAACCTGGTCATAATTGATCAGGCTTTGCCCACCTACAAGTCTTTCTCTGCAGTGAGAGATAGCTTCATCCATCATTCGTTTAAGAAAACCCATTCCCATTCCCGGGAATTGTAATCTACTTCTATGGAGAAGATCAAGCATCATTGTTACTCCGGTGCTTTTGGGCTGAAGTTTATGAGATTCATTCACATTAATGTCGATCTTATTCTTTCCGTACGGTAACATATACAAGCCAAGGTTGTTATAATATTCTTCTACCTCAATACCTCCATTTCTTGTATCGTGAATAAAGAAAGATATGTCGCGACCTAAATCTCCATTATCATTCATACCTCTTGCTGTTATCAACCAATAGTCAGCCATACCAGTAAGTCCACCCCAATGTTTGAGGCCTTCAACCTTATAGGTATCTTCATCAATTTTTTTAAAAGAAGTCTGCATTTTCAATGCATCAGACCCGTAATCAGGCTCAGTGATCATCAATCCACCTAATTTATTAGCATTAATAACCCTGTTAAAGACTTCCTTTCTGGTTTCTTCGTCAGCGTAATTAGCTATAGGTTGTAAGAACAAAGCTCCGTTTATACCCATCATCAACGATAGCGGAAGTGATTCATATGAACTTGCTTCCAGCATGGCCAGTGCCTCCGAAGTGTTTCCACCAAAACCTCCATACTCTGAGGGAATGAAGGCACTCAGAGGAGACATATCAAGGATCTCTTTTAATGTATCATCCTCAATTCCTCTAACTAATGTTTGTTCTGCTGCATTATGCCTTTCAGAAAAAATAGTGGATAATTTTTCTTTGTACTCTTTTAAAAATTTTTGAAAATCCAATGTCTTATTCTTTTAACAGTTTATGGGCTAACAATTGTACTAAATATAACCATTCCTTCAGCGCTTTTCTTTTAATTCTTTTGGTGGGAAAAAAAAGCCTCCGCGGTCGGAAGACCAGGGAGGCTTGGGGTAAAAAGGAAGAAGGCGACGACCTACTCTACCGCTATTGCAGTACCATCGGCGCTGCAGGGCTTAACGGCCGTGTTCGGGATGGG
>NZ_JBHULI010000005.1:0-209201 GCF_042684365.1 Gracilimonas halophila
CCCATCCCGAACACGGCCGTTAAGCCCTGCAGCGCCGATGGTACTGCAATAGCGGTAGAGTAGGTCGTCGCCTTCTTCCTTTTTACCCCAAGCCTCCCTGGTCTTCCGACCGCGGAGGCTTTTTTTATTCATGCAAAGAATTCCCGTTATCTGCTTTTCTTTTTCTTATGTTAATCGAAATTTTATCTTAAATAACTTTCTTATTGTTATGTTGTTAACTGATTGAATATCTATTGCATATAATTATATGGGAAAATTCATACTATTCTTTTCTGTTCTATTTCTAAGTGCGCAGTACGGTTGGTCTCAAGAGCTGGACGGTTGGGAAGTCTATCCTTCATTTTCTACTATTGTCAGCTTAACCAGTGATTCGGAAGTAATATATGCAGGTACATTGGGAGGGGTTTTTAAGGTAGAAGACAACGAGCTCATAACAGTAACTACAATGGATGGTCTATATCGATCCAACCCAAGTAGCATAGTTTATGATGTGGAATACGAGAGAATATTCGCCGGGTATATAGATGGGACTATTGATATAATAAATTTCCAGGATAAGAATGTCCAAAGGTTGGAGGATATAAGAAGAGTTGATCGTTTTAGTTCTAAAGGAATCAACGAATTTAAGATCCATGTGGGAGATCTATATGTGGCCACTCAGTTTGGGATTGTAGTTTATGATCTCCAGGATCTGGTTGTTGAAAATAGTTTTGTGCAGATCGGTGATTTTGATATCGGGACGGAGATCAATCAATTGGATATAAAATCAGATTCTATATTGGTTGCTACAGATCAGGGAGCAGGTTTGGCAAGTTTAAATGATAATTTAGATCAGGCAACAAACTGGATAACCTATAACTCCTTCAATGGGTTTAACACAGATCAAATCTCCGACGTGGCTTTTTTTGACGAGGGTAAGTATGCAGTTAATGAGCAAACAGTACTGATATTTCAAAATGGAAGTTGGGAAGAGTTTGAAGCATTCCCTCCTGGAGAAGTTTTAAATATAAAGACCAACTTAACCGGCGAAATTCTGGGAGCATCGACTTCTACAAGTATTATCACGCTGGATGATCAACAAGAATCAGTAACGGTATCGCCTGAACTTGAAAGTATTATTACCGATTTTGAGATCCTAAACGGCGAATTGGCAATTGGAACCTCAAATGAAGGTTTAGTTATAGCTAATTTAATGAGTGAGAACATACAATCTTATTTACCTTCAGGACCCTATCTGAATTTCTTTAACGAAATGGTTATTGATGAAGGTAATCTTGTGGCTGCATCCACTTCAGAATTTCCAAGTGCAGATATTCTAAACCCGATCAGAAGTTATTATATATATAATGATGGAATTTGGGAAAATTATAACAGGAACACGGCTAGTGAATTGTCAACCGTTGAGACCGTGTACACAGTTTGCCAAAATGACTCAAGCTATTATTTAGGAAGTTGGGGACATGGTATTATCAAACACGAAAAATCTTCGGATAATATTACGGTGTACAATAGCTCAAATTCAAATTTGACGGGAATATTTTCTGATCCGAGTTATGTAGTAATATCCGGGATCGAAAGTGATTCAAGGAATAATGTATGGGCAGTGTCATACAATTCACAAGATCCTCTTTATGTACAACTTGAGGGGAGTGAACAATGGGACTCATTTCAAAATGTGAGCGGTAGTGATAACTATTATAAACTATTCATTGATTCTTTTGATCAAAAATGGATATCACTTATTACAACTTCGAATACCGGGTTAGGATTATTGATCATAGACAGTGAAGATGTTGAAAACCCTAATGATGACAGATATACTAAATTGACCTCAGGTTCAGGAAATGGCAACCTTCCGGACGATAAGGTAAAAACATTCATCCAGGATAAAAGAGATGAAGTTTGGATTGGTACCGAACGCGGAATCGCACGATTTGTATTTCCGGAATTAATGATAGAGGGAGGAGCGAATGAGCGAGAAGCTCAATGGCTGATAAATGAAGACACCACTGCGACTTCAAGGTTTTTGTTACGGGATGTGAATGTATCAGCCATGGCTGTAAATGATGCAAATCAAAAATGGATAGGGAGTGAAAATCAGGGGTTATGGCTTTTAAATGAAGATGGCAGCAGGATTGAAAAACGATTTACAAGTGAGAACAGTAACTTGATCTCGGATAACATAAACTCTATCGCAATCGACAACAGTACGGGTGAGGTTTTTATCGCTACTGATCTTGGTTTAGTAAGTTATCAGGATATCCCAAAAGCTCCGGTACCTGAAATGGATAAATTAAAGGTATACCCTAATCCTTTTCAATATTCCAGACATGATCAAATTTTGATAGAGGGATTGAGCGATGCAACAAGGATCAAAATTATAGGAGTGGATGGTTTTGTAGTTAATGAATTGAGCGCGCAGGGTGGAAGAATCAGCTGGGACGGATATGATTATAATGGCAACCAATTGGGTTCCGGAGTCTATTTTGTGATAGCATATGAAGAGAGCGGAAGAGAGAGGGGACTCGGAAAAGTGGTCATTGTAAGATAGCATTGAGTTCTCAAAATCCACATATCTCAGTTATCATAGTTAATTATAAGGTGAAGGAGTATATAGCGAACCTCCTGAACTCGATCAAAAAAGCTCAGCATGATTTAAAGCTTGAGATCTTTGTAGTTGATAATGCATCTGGAGATGACTCGATCTCATATTTAGAAGAGCATTTTCCTGAAGTACATTACATCGCAAATCAAGAAAATATTGGCTTTGGAAGAGCAAACAATCAGGCTTTAAAGCAAGCTAAGGGTGAATATACCCTCATCATAAATCCTGACACTTTAGTGAGCGAGGATACGCTGGAAGTACTGATAAAGCACATGGAGGCAAACCCTGAATGTGGTGCTGCTGGTTGCAAGATCTTAAGTCCTGATGGCGAGTTTGCAAGAGAATGCAGAAGATCAATCCCCGATGTAAGATCAGCGATCTTCCGAGTGCTTTCATTGGATTCTTTGTTCCCTCATAGCAAATTATTCGGGAAAAGATATCTGGGCTGGTTACCTGAAACAGAATCTAACCAAGTTCCCGTCATAAGCGGGTCATGTATGTTTTGGCGCACGTCTCTGTTAAAGGAACTCGGTGGGTTTGATGAAGATTTTTTCATGTATGGTGAAGATGATGATCTCTGTTATAGAGTTCAGGAAACACCTTACCATATCGATTATGTTTCGGAAACCTCCATCATTCATTACAAAGGGGAAAGCGCGAAGAAAGGAGATCTCAAACACATTCGCATATTCAATAAAGGCTTATATACATTCTTTGAAAAACATTACAGCTATAAATACAGCATCTTTTCAAAGACACTGATCTATATAGCCACATGGCTGAAGACGATCCTGAATTTATTCACTTCAAATACCAGGAAGATACGATCAGTAATAATTGATCTTCTTATACTCAATCTTTCTATAGCTGTGGGTTTTGTAGTCAGGTACGCTTTATTGGGAGAGAATATAATCAACCCTGAAGGTGTAAAATATTTATGGATCAATATCCTTGGATCTATTTCATATTTAATAAGCGGTAGTATATTTGGATTGTTCAGACAAAACAGGGAGTCAATTTCACGTACACTGAAAGCTCTTACGTTAACCTACGCAGGAGTTGTTGTTATAACGTTTTTTGTCAGAAATTTGGCATATACCCGGTTGGGACTTATTCTCGGTTTTATTTTTGGGGTGATATTTTTTGTAGTTCATAAGCTGTTAAACATAAACAGGTTTGGGAAAGATCATCAGCGAGGTAAGGTTAAGACTGCAAGAGTGTTGATCGTAGGTGATACTGAACATACGGCTGAGATTAAATCAAGAATACATTCCAGACCGGACTGGAATTATCAAATTATAGGTAATGTATCAGTGAATGAGGAGACTTTCGATTCTGAACGGCTGGGAAGTGTGGTTCAGCTGAAAGAGCTTGTTAAAGCTTATCATGCAGATCAGGTGTTCTTTGCATTGAACAGTATAAGCTATAAAGAAATGTTAATGAAGATATCTGAGCTGCAAGGTGAAGGTCTGATTTTTAAATTGATACCCGATTCTATGGACTTTATTCTTGGGAAATCAAATGTAGAGTATATGGAAGCAGTGCCATTGGTTGAGGTCGAATTCAAATATTCAAATCCATTTAATCAAATGCTTAAGAGGCTAATGGATCTTGCAGTTGCCATTCCGCTTTACCTGATTTTGCTGTTTTTTACCTGGCCGGCTCTATTATTCAAGGACAAAGCTTCCCAAAGTTTTGATGATATCAAACTATATTCACCTGTAACAAAGCATTCCTGGAAAAACAGGCTAAGATTGCTGGGATATGTGATCCTGGGAAGATTAAGTTTAGTAGGTGCTCCAATAAAATCATCGAATTCTGAAAAAGTGGCAAAAAAAGGGATCACCGGAATCATTCAGATCAACAGTAATAAGATCAGCACTGAAGAAGAAGCAGAAAATTTCGCATTATACTATTTGCAGAACTATTCCGTGTGGATGGATATTGATATCATCCTCAAAACTATATTTAATCAGCCACATCCGCTGGAGATCTTGGAAGAACGGGATCTGGCAAAATCTTAGATCCGCTGCTCCAGTTGCTCCACCATTCCGGGATACCATTCTCCAAATGTATCATCTGCAATCCGCTTTCTAACTTCTTCCATCAGCCAGAGATAAAAGGTTAGGTTATGAATGGAGGCCAGCACTAATCCAAAGATCTCATTGTTTCTGATAAGGTGATGGATATAGGCCATGGAATACTTACTGCAAAGGTCACTGGGAAAATCAGGATCTAAATGATCATGATGATTTTTCCATTGTGCATTTCGGATATTAACCCGTCCATTTTTAGTGAAAATAGTTCCGTTACGGGCATTTCGGGTTGGCATCACACAGTCAAACATATCAACTCCTCGAGCAACTCCTTCCAATAAATTCGCAGGTGTACCTACCCCCATCAGGTAACGGGCTTTGTCTTTTGGTAGATAATCAGTATTCAAGTCCGTGAATTCATACATCAATTCGATGGGTTCTCCAACACTGAGTCCTCCAATCGCTATTCCTTCAAAGTCCTGATCAGCCATAAATTTAGAAGACTCAATTCTCAGATCTTTATAGGTACCACCCTGAACGATCCCAAACTGAGCTTGCTTATGGCCATATAAAGGTTCTGTTTCTAAGAAAGCCTTTCGTCCTCTTTTGGCCCAGCGATGGGTGAGTTCCATAGATTTTTTTGCATACTCATAGGAACTTGGATAAGGGGGGCATTCATCAAGCAACATCATGATATCGGAACCTAAAATACGTTGTGTTTCCACGACATTTTCCGGAGTGAAGGAATGCTTTGACCCATCAATGTGGCTTTGGAAATGGGCACCTTCTTCATCGAGATCCCTGATGTCAGAAAGTGAAAATATCTGGTATCCGCCGGAGTCGGTTAGGATGGGAAGATCCCATTGCATAAAAGCATGTAGTCCGCCGGCTTCTTTGATGATATCACACCCGGGCCGCAGGTACAAATGATAGGTGTTTCCTAAAATGATCTGAGCTTTTATCTGCTCTATCAATGTATCCTGTGAAACACCTTTTACCGTACCCAATGTGCCAACCGGCATGAAGATGGGGGTTTGAATAGAGCCGTGGTCAGTTTTTAATTCTCCAAGTCGTGCTTTGGTGGTCGAACAAGTCTGTTTTAGTTCGTACAATCTAAATAAATTTAAAGTTTATGGTGTTATGCAGCCTATCCAAAATTCCTTATTTTGGCATCTTAAAATAAAGAGGCTAAGTATAAAACAACGTGTTTAAGTTAAAAAGATATCGGGAAGTTATTTTTACCAGTATTCTGGATTTTATGATCATCCTGGCCGGATGGTTTTTATTCCATATCAATTATCCCGATAGCATGAGCATTCTCATCAGATACGTTGATATTGGTTTTTTTGGACAGGGTATGGTCATAAGCATGTATTGGCTCGTTATTTTTGTGGTGATGGGGGCTTATAAAAAACTGTACTTGGTATCAAGGCTGGATGAATTCTTAAATGTGTTGAAAGCCAGTATACTTGGAGTTTTGATCCTATTTTTTATTACCGAGCAAACCGGGGAGATCTCGATCGAAGATCAACGGAGTATTGTGAGTTTATATGGGGCCACAATTTTTGGATTGTTAGCCTTAAACCGTTTCATCATCAGAACTATTCAAAGGTATTTTGCTCAACATGGAAAGGGACTGCATCGGGCTATTATTATAGGAACCGGGCATGCTGCAAAAATGGCGTATGATGACCTAAAGAGAAATAAAACTCTGGGAATGGAAGTGCTTGGTTTTATTCAATTCAATGGGAAGGCCCCTGACAGCTCAGTAGGAATAAAAGAAAGTGAGGTGCTTGGAAGTCTGGATCAGATCGGCCGGATAATGAACGAGTGGCAAATACAAGAAGTATTGGTGGCCCTGGAACCTGAAAGTAAACAAGACCTGGTTGATGTTATTTCTGAAGTCGACTCCCCTGACATTTCACTTAAATTACTTCCTGATTTCTATCAAATGGTAAGCGGACTCAGTAAAACAAATCAGATTTTTGGTCTTCCATTAATAGAAGTATCCCCGGAACCAATGCCTTTTTGGGAAAAGACCACAAAACGTTTGTTTGACATTTTGGTTTCATTGATCGCCCTTGTTATTACTTTACCTATTATATTAGTGGTTAGTATTGCAGTAAAATTTACTTCAAAAGGTGGTATTATTTTCCGGCAGGTTAGAGTCGGGATGAATGGCAAAACGTTTACCATATTGAAATTCCGAACCATGTATGAAAATGCAGAAGAAAACACGGGTCCGGTATGGGCTGAAGAGAATGACCCCAGGGTAACAAAGGTTGGATACTGGTTAAGGAAGCTCCGGATTGATGAGATACCACAATTTATTAACGTTCTTAAAGGTGATATGAGTTTGGTGGGACCACGACCGGAACGCCCTCACTTTGTAAAACAATTTACTGAACAAATACCTTTATATACACGTAGGCTCAGGGTAAGACCGGGTATTACCGGCTGGGCTCAAGTAAAATGGAAGTACGGAGGCTCGTTGGATACCGTTCGGGAAAAAACCAAATACGATCTTTTTTATATCGAAAACGCATCATTAAAGATGGACGCAAAAATATTGATAAATACTATTCTCACCATAATAAAAGGACAGGGACAATAGTGATGGCTTCAGATACTTTGATCGTTATTCCCACATATAATGAAGCACATAACATTGAACGGCTCATCGATAAACTTATGGAGTTGGCTAATAAAGTAGATGTTTTGGTAATTGATGATGGCTCTCCTGATAAAACAGCTGACTTTGTAAAAAATGCACAGACAAAATTTCAGGATAGAGTAGCCTTGATTGAACGTCCAGGGAAATTAGGACTGGGAACAGCTTATGTAAAAGGATTTGAATACGCTTTAGATAAAAAGTACCAATACATTTGCGAAATGGATGCAGATTTTTCACATGACCCTGAAGATGCAGATCGGCTCATAAATGAAGTCAGATCAGGAAACGCTGATGTGGCTATAGGATCTAGGTATAAAAATGGGATCAGTATTATTAATTGGCCGCTCAGCCGACTTATACTTTCATATTGTGCTAATATTTATGCCAGTACCATTACAGGCCTGCCGATTTTTGATACCACCGCCGGTTTTAAGTGTATTCACCGAAAAGTACTTGAAAAAATTTCGATAGATCGAATAAAGTCGAACGGATATGCTTTCCAGATAGAGTTACACTTCAGAGCGTGGAAAGCAGGGTTCAATTTAAAAGAAGTCTCGATCGTGTTCCGTGAAAGGGAAGAAGGTGTATCAAAAATGTCTAAGGCTATTGTGAGGGAGGCTATTTGGCGGGTTTGGGCATTAAAATTTCGAAGTATTTTCGGAACACTTTGAACATACTTACGTTCTCACCTCAGTACAAGATTACTTATATTGTTTCAGATTAAAACTAAAAAGCAGATATGCAGTATTTAGATTTTGAACAACCCATTGCAGAATTAGAGAGTAAAATTGAAGAGCTTAAAAACCTCTCAAATGTAAGCGATGGGGTACTTGATAAAGAAATCGACAGTCTAAGAAAGCGAGTTGACAAGCTTCGAAAATCCATATTTACTAATCTTACAAGATGGCAACGTGTACAGCTTGCACGCCATCCCGATCGGCCATATACCCTTGATTATATTTTCAAGATGACCGAAAACTTCGTGGAACTGCACGGAGATCGCTACCATGCCGATGATAAAGCAATTGTGGGTGGATTTGCGACTATTGATGGGCAGTCGGTAATGATAATCGGTCATCAAAAAGGGCGAGATACTACCAGTAGAAAATACCGGAATTTTGGAATGGCGAATCCGGAAGGATATCGTAAAGCCCATCGCCTTATGAAACTTGCTGAGAAATTTGATGTCCCGATCATAACTCTTTTGGATACACCGGGTGCCTATCCGGGACTGGAAGCAGAAGAGCGGGGACAAGCAGAGGCCATAGCAAAGAATTTGAAAATGATGGCTATGCTGAAAGTACCTTTTATTACTATCGTGATTGGTGAAGGCGCCAGTGGCGGTGCAATCGGAATTGGTATGGGTAACGAGGTATATATGATGGAAAATACCTGGTATTCAGTGATCTCCCCTGAATCTTGCTCATCCATTTTATGGAAAACCTGGGACTATAAAGAACAGGCTGCTGCAGTGTTAAAATTGACAGCACCGGATCTTAAAGAACTCAAAGTTGTTGATGGCGTGATACCGGAACCATTGGGGGGAGCTCATCGAGATCATGAGATGTCAGCGGAGGCTGTCAAAAAGCAGATTTTGCAAAGTTTGAAAAGACTGAAAAAACTAAAACCGGAAAAGCTAATCGAACAGCGAATCGAAAAATATGCATCTATGGGTGCATGGAAAACGGTTAAATAGTCGCTTTGCAGTTCCCAGATAAATCTCCCATTGCAGAATATACCCATACCCTTCGCAGCCGATATGGGGAAACAGACCGTATGGGCTACGTATACTATGGGAGATATCTGGAGTTTTTTGAAGTAGCCAGAACGGAGTTGATTCGCTCCTATGGTATTTCCTACAGAGAAATGGAGGAATCCGGGGTGATGCTTCCTGTCATTCACTCTGAGATCGAGTACAAGATCCCCATTTTATATGATGAGGAAATGTTTATAAAAGTGATGGTTTATGATGTGCCAGAAGTTAGATTGCAAACATTTTATGAGGTGAGGACCAGGCAGTCAGAAGCAGTGCACGTATATGGAGAAGTTAGTCTCTGCTTTGCCGATACCGAGACCCGAAAACCATGTCGTGCTCCACAGTCGCTTATTAAAAGTTTCGAGAACACACTTTAGACCTGAAATGTGAAGCGTCTTCAAGTACATAACAAAGCACTTTACCTTAGTGTTTTAGCAGGTTCAGGATTTTTTTTTTTAGCAGCTTTGGGTCCGGGTATACTAGACGTAAGAGCCTCAGAAAGTATTGGTAGCTGGCAATACCGGGTTTTTGAGTTACTTTGCCATCAGGATTCAGCAAGGTCATTTAATATCAGCGGAGTACAGATGGCCGTTTGCTCCCGGTGTATTAGTATTTATGGATTTTTCTTTTTTGGAATGATGAGTATGCCGGTATTTGCACTGGTTAAACCTTCTTTACAAAAACAAGAAATAAAGTGGTTAATTGCCGCTATTCTTTTAAATTTAGTGGACGTAATAGGTAACTATTTCGGGATATGGTCGAATACTCACATAAGTAGATTTTTACTTGGGGGTGCCTTTGGTATAATACTGGCACTGATCTTGACTAATGAATTTTTCACAACCAACAAATCGGAGTAACATGGAAAACGAACAGACACAACCAAGCTATTGGAATTCGGTAATTTTAGCCTCACTGATAACAGCTATTGTAGTAACTGCTTTTTCGCTTATTGGAGGATACATGACTTTAGGGACTGAGCCTTCAGGGTCTTTCTTCAGTTCAGCACAATTGTTTAGTACCATAGGATGCCTTGTTGGAGCATTAGGCGGGTTATTTGCAAACTGGCATTATGTTAAGGAAAATGATGTAACCTATAAGATCGGTAAGGGAGCACTCCTGGGATTAATGGTAGGTTTAGGTGCCACCATCTTTTCAGTGATAATTTCTCAAATTTGGAATGTTATAGATCCCGGTTTTCAAGAAGCTTTGATTGAATGGAATATTCAAAATCTGGAAGCAATGCAGATGCCTGCAGAAGCCAGAGAACAGGCAATGGCTGGATTTGATGACCCCAATTCATTGCAAAATATTGGCTTACAGGCTTTATTTACCTTCATAGGTTTAGGAATTGTAAATGTAATATCAGGATTAATTGGCGCTAAGGTTTTTGCTTCAGAAGAATAAAAGGATTTAATGGATCAGCAGGAAAACATCTCCTCATCTAGCGAATACAAAGAAATTTATCAAGAGAATAAGCCGTCCCCATGGGTAGAACGAAATGGTTTTGCCCATTGGGCTATGGCTATTTCCTGGGTATTGATAGCACTCATTGCTTTTAATATTGTTGGGGCAGTAGTTGGCGTGATCGGTGTGCTGGCTACATCAGACAGTCTTGACATGGAGACAATGGTAGAGCAGTTGTCAAGTAATTTTGATATTCTGTTTCTTGCCAATTCATCAGGGCAGATCCTGGTAATGGCATTGGCTACCCTATTGATAGTAAAATTGCACGCGGTAAAGGGGGAAAGAAAAGAGTTTCTTCGGCTTAAGTTATCAGAAAATGTATGGCAGGTAACTGCTGTAGGAGCGATACTTTTTATAGTTGCTCAGCCAACGATCCTGTTTCTGGGTTGGTTAAACTCATTCATTCCGGTTCCACAAGTAATGGCTGAAATGCAGGAGACAATGGCCGAAATGATCGCTAATTTTTTAAGGTCAGATAATGTACTTCTTTTGGGAGTATTTCATATAGGGGTTGTTCCTGCTATTTGTGAAGAGATCATGTATCGTGGATACGTTCAGCGGGCATTTGAAAAAAGCTGGGGGATTGTAGCTGCAATATTAATTTCAGGGGCAATTTTTGGAGCCTATCACTTACAGATCTCAAACTTTATTCCATTGGCAACACTTGGAGTATTCCTTGCTTACCTGACATACATTTCGGACAGTTTGGTGCCGGCTATGGTAGCCCACTTTGTGAATAATGGAGGTCAGGTTATAGCCAGTAATTTTTATCCTGAAATGCTGGATGAGAAGATCACTCCTGAAATGGACATCCCAGTCTTCCTTGTCATAGTGAGTTTGGCACTCACTACAGGAATTTTATATTATTTATATTCTTTGAAACCTAAAGAGGAATAAAGGATGGGTTTTTTCTCTGATGCTCCAAAACCAAGTGATATTGAAAACTGGGTTTGTGTACTTGAGGCAAACACAGATCTTGATGTTGAAATGGCTAAAAATTATTTGTCAAATCTCAAGATCCCTTCCAACATATTGTCTAAACGTGATTCTGCGTATAGCTTGAATATTGGTGAAATGGCGATGGTCTATCTTTATGTGCCGAAAGAATTTGAGAAGAAAGCCCGCAAGGCCTTGGCTGAACTTGAAGGCGAACATCCGGGTTTTAATTCGGAAGAAGAATAACGGAGGCTGGTTTGAGTGAACTACTGAAGCGCGTCCTATTTGCTGTTCCCGCTGCAGCGCTTTTTATTTACCTGACCTGGCTTGGAGGTTGGTATTTCAAGGTCTTCATCATCATGATCGGGTTTTTTATTCAACAAGAAGTGATGCGATTATTGGACTCCTCTGGAAATCCAACCGATCAATACTTTCCTTATACCATTGGTTTATGGGTGATGCTATTTCCAGTGATTCCATTTGCAGTGGAGATAGGCCTTAGCATACTTTTGATCTTTATCGCGATCCAAACCTTTAACATTTCTGAAGAAAGCATCACACAGCTAAGCACCACTTTTTTCGCAGGCTTATATGCACCTATTGGGCTTTTAACCCTTATGTTGCTTCGTGATATGGGTAGTCCTGAAACAGGGTTTCTTTTAACTATAGCCACTGTATTAATGGTTTGGGGCGGAGATATTTTCGCTTACTTTGGCGGGAAGTCTTTCGGTAAAAGAAAGCTTGCTCCGGATATTAGTCCAAATAAAACCTGGGAAGGTTTTTTCTCAGGATATATCGGTTGTTTTGTCGGATTAGCCGCAGCCATCTATCTACTGCCCATTGAAACCGGACTGTCTCTGACTCTTGCTCTGCCGTTGATATTGTTTGTTGGCACCTTCGGTCCGATCGGGGATTTGATAGAAAGCAAGATCAAAAGAAAAGCAGGAGTTAAAGATTCGTCTAGCTTATTACCAGGTCACGGAGGTTTTTTTGACCGTTTCGATGCTCTGCTCTTGGCAGCACCGGCAGTCTATATCTATATCAAGCTCATTCAGGAATTTGGATATGTCGGGCTTTAAGATCGAGTGGGAGATCATACCGCTTAGATTAAAAGAAGTATTTACGATTTCAAGAAGCTCAAGATCTCAAGTTGCTAACGTTTTTCTCTCGATTACTAAAGATGGGATCACCGGATATGGGGAAGCCGGCCCGAATACCAGATATAATGAAACACCTGAAATGGTAGTCTCTGACTTTGAAAGTATACCTTCCGGGTTTTTTAATGATATTTACTCTCTGGATGAAGTCGAGTCCATGATTAGTAATTTAAATCCTGAGCCTGTTCAATCTGCAAAAACGGCTATCGAAATGGCATGGCTTGATTGGTGGGCAAAATCACAAAATAAACCCTTGTGGGAGCTTTTAGGTGAGAAAAACTCGACCACTCCTGTAACTTCCTTTACTATTGGGATAGACTCCCCGGAAAAGATGCAAGCCAAGATAAGGGACGCTGAGCAATGTCCTGTGTACAAAATTAAACTGGGAACGGATCATGATAGAGAGATCATAGAGGCCATTCGGGAGGTCACTGATAAACCTCTTCGAGTTGATGCAAATGAAGGTTGGTCTACACTAGAAAAGGCTCAAGAGGAGATTCAGTTTTTGTCCACACAAAATGTAGAGCTTATTGAGCAACCTATGCCTTCGTCAGAATTTAAGTTGATGAAACAGCTAAAGGAATGGTCTCCTTTACCGCTTGCTGCTGATGAAAGCTTTATTGGAAATGAAGATCTTCAAAAAATTGCGAAAGCTTTTCATGTGGTCAATATAAAACTCATGAAAATGGGTAGTATAATGAAAGCAAGGAGAGTGCTGAATCAGGCTCATGAGCATGGACTTCGGGTAATGGTTGGCTGTATGATCGAAAGTTCATTGGCAAATGCGGCCGGGGCACTGGTAGCTCTAAATGCAGAATATGCTGATCTGGATGGTCACCTTTTGATCAGCAACGATATTTTTAACGGTCTGGAGTTAAAGGGCTCTGGTCAGCTGAAATTATCTGATCTACCCGGACTCGGTGTTGAAAAATGAATGCTTTTTGCTGAATAATTGGTTTACCTTCAAAGTATAGAAAAGAGATTATAGATTATGAATATTCTTATTACAGGCGGAACCGGATTTATTGGTGAAGAGCTTCGAACGTTATTACTCAGAGAAGGACATAATCTGGTGATCATAACAAGAAGTCCCAAGAAATATGAAGATGAGAACGCAAAAAACCAACGTTTTGTCTCTTGGGAAGATGATCTGGTTGCGGAAATGAATGAAGTTCATGCAGTTATTAACCTTGCAGGAGAAAATTTATTTGGGCAGCGATGGACTGATGAAGTAAAGAAGCGAATAATGGATAGTCGTGTTGAATCAACCAGGAAATTGGTTGAGGCTATGAGATCTTCTGAAGTAAAGCCGGAAGTTTTTGTATCAGCATCAGCTTCAGGGATTTATGGAGATCAGGGCGAAACAGTGCTGACGGAAGAAGAAGAGGCCGCGAATGATTTTCTTGCGCAAGTATGTAAATCTTGGGAAAGTGAATCTCAGAAGGCTGCGGAATTTGGAGTTCGTGTAGTGAATCCGAGAATAGGAATTGTTTTGGAAAAGGGAGGAGGTGCCCTTGAAAAAATGATTCCGCCATTTAGTTTCTTTATGGGTGGTCCGATAGGATCTGGTGAGCAGTACATGAGTTGGGTCCATCGTCAAGACCTTTGTGAATCGCTGATCTTCCCTATAACAAATAAGGAATTAAAAGGCCCTTATAATGTATGTGCCCCTACTCCGGTAACAATGAATGAATTCGCAAAGGTTTTGGGGGATGTGATGAGCCGGCCATCTATATTTCGGGTACCTAAATTTGTTTTGGATATAGTCTTGGGAGAAGCTTCTAAACCCGTAACTGACAGTATTCGAATGCAGCCTAAAAAACTACAGGTAGCGGGATTTGAATTTCGCTTTGAGGAGTTGGAAGAAGCCTTAGCAGATATTTTGTGATCAGGTAATAGGTGCCGGAGTTATAGGTCCTTGGTACCTATATTTAAGATCTTATCTTCAATCCTCCTGCTTGATCGTCCAGCACCTTAATCCTTCTCGAGTCTGGGCAATCAATTCTTTTTGTCCATCTCCATTTAGATCCGTGATGATCGGGTATTTCATTCCGGAAGTAGGAAGCCCGAATAAGCGCTCCTCCGTCAGGATCTCCCAGGCAAACAATCGTCCAAATTCAGCCAATGCCAGCAATTCTTGGTTGCGGTCAGAATTAATATCAGCTAACTGTGGAACAAAGGTATTGGAACCGGGTTGGCCAAGGCTTTTGGTATATCTGAGTTTTCCTTCAGTGTTATATAAGAACAGTGACCCATTGGCGCTTTGAGTTATAAAAAGATCCTCCCTGTAAAAGTCAGTAGAATCTTTTAGGAGTACATTCTCTTCAACACGCACTGAGGAAAGCTCACTGTTTGATACATAAAATGACCGTACTGAAATAGAATCCTCTGATATGGTAGTTCCTGCAGAATCGGAAAATAGCGGGTTCATTCCAATTGAATAAAGGTATCCATCAGCGGCGCTTGCTATTATTTGATTTCGATAGATGATGGGGGATCCGGTAAACCGAGCGTTCACAAACTGAGGATATCCGGGACGTGCGTTTCCATTTCTAAGCCAGCTGTGAAGAGCATTCTCAGAAAAAGCCCAAATCGACCAAATATCATCTTTCATTTCAAAAACAGGTTTGGAAGTGACAGTTGTATTTGTGTTTTGAGGCCATCCGCGAACGTTTTCACCCCTGCCATCAAGAACATGTACTTTACGGTCATCCGTAGCTACTACGATCTCTGGAACTCCATTGCGTAGTATATCTTCTACCAAAATCGGAGCGGTAATTTGTTCGTTCATCTCAAGAGGAAACCGGGGGAGCAAGTTACCGTTTTCATTCCAGGCAAAGATCTTTGATCCTGCAGCAAGAAATACAATTTGCTGGTTGTTCCCATACCAATCATATAATTGTGGTCCACCTACGGGAGATAATCCCTCAGTTGAAGTTTGCATGGCAATAGTACCATCTATGGCAAGTCCATATACTCTGCCATCATTTGTAGAAATAATAATTTCTTCTGTGCTGCTTCCAACAATATCGCCAAGAACTGGCTCTCCACTCAGCTCAAAGTTTGATAGTGGAAGCACCCAAAGCTCTTCATAAGGAAGTGATGATCCTTCTTGTGAATAGGTATTCAAGCTAAGGTCAACAGTATTATTTCCGGCTATCATGGTCATAGAGATGATGTCAAATCTGCTAAGTAAGCCGCCTGCAATATTATCAGGCTTTAGTGTTGGGTTGATAAACCTTAGAAATTCAGCAGAGTTGCCCCACACAAATCCGCTTACTTCATCGGGTAAATCATTCCTGATTCCGGAGTATGTCTCATCATAATATACAACACGTCGTCGAATACGATCAGCGTTTACACTTTCAGCGAGTCCTCTTCTCTTGGCAATTACAACTACATCATTTGAAAACGACAAGTAGAAATCCCTCAAACTACTCAATTCAGAACCTATGAGTTCTGCCATGACCCGACTGCTCATTTGATAGGAATTATCAGTTCGATTAACGACCCCTTCTCTCACAAGCTCGTTCAGTTGATTACGAAATCCTGTACGATCATTTAATTTACGCATGAAGAGGAACTCGCCGTTTTCCAATAACCCGGATTCAGGGAAAGCCTCAAAAGCAAACTCGTTGCCAAGTTTGTTAGC
The DNA here is from genome assembly GCF_042684365.1 of Gracilimonas halophila. Lineage (NCBI taxonomy): Bacteria > Pseudomonadati > Balneolota > Balneolia > Balneolales > Balneolaceae > Gracilimonas > Gracilimonas halophila. Next base: position 16,284 of record NZ_JBHULI010000005.1, read on the forward strand.
CAGTTCCTGGTAAGTATCGAGATCGTTGAGTAACAGGGAGTCTAAAGGGGTAATAATGCCGTCAGAAGGCTCAATAGGAACTGAAGAGGGAGGTAACCTCAGAATTGCAAAACCTGCTGAATTACTGGCTATGTGGCGGTCTAATGTAATCGGAGTATTTTCATAAGAAAAGGCATCAACTAAAACGGAACGGTTATCTTGAAGCTGAATTCGCCCGGATAGGTGAATATTATCGGTGGTGTCTCCAGTTGCGCTTAAGGTAAGAGAGACCGGTTCGGTGCCGGAAAATTTATTCATTATAGCTGGTCTGTGACTCACTAAAGAAAACTGCTCGATCCAGTTATCCAGTTCAGAAGTATTTATTACCAACGTTGAGAAATCAGGATTTTTACTAAGCTTTATAGATGGTGACTTTCCCAGATAACTTCGAATTGAACTTTCGATAAGTAGACTTGATTCAGATAATATCAAATAGTCTCTGACCTGTGCAGCAAAAACATTTTGCCTGTTGAAAAAAAGTTTATGAATGGTGAGCCCGTTAAATTCGTAATTATTCTGAGTAAAAGGTTGATAGAACCGTTGGGCCCATGTTTGTAAATTTTGCTCAGGTAAGTCCGTGATCCATAACAAGCTTGATGAAACCGAAGTAGTAGGGTTCAAAACAAGTGCTTTAACTTGAAGCTGATTGCTAACTTCGGTATCCAATCCCGATATTTGCTGAATGGCAGAAGGGGTGAGGTCATCAAGATATGAGGCGTATTTTTTGTTAACTATATCTTGTACATTCATACCCGGTTCAGGGACAACGATCAGTGTGGTATTTTCCGGAATTAACGCGTGCCAATCCTTATTTGGAACTGATGAACAGTTGGAAAATTGGCCAATGATGAAAAAAGTAATTAAGATCTGAATTAAGCGTTGCATCAATAAGAAAAAATAAGCTGTTTAAGAAATTATACTATAAGGGCTAATTTCCGGAAGATTAAAAGTTCCATTATAAAATATAAAGGTAACATTTTTTGAGCGCTAAATGAGTTTTCTGAATCCAATTTTTTTACTTGCTTTAATTGCGGTGGGATTACCCCTTCTCATTCACTTGTTAAATCTCAGGCGACCGCAGAAGGTAGCATTTTCTACATTAGCATTTTTCAGGGAACTGAAAAATACAACCATCCGGCGTATTCGTATAAAAAAATACCTCCTACTTCTGTTACGTCTGGCCGCTATTGCTTGTCTGGCAATGGTATTGGCACGCCCATTTTTACCTCCGGGATTATCAGGTGGAGGAAGTGCTCAGGCACCCACACTTAACGCCATTTTATTAGACAATAGTATAAGCATGTCCAGAATTGGTACTCAAGGCCCACTTTTTGAATATGGGATAGAGATCATTAATAAGATCGAGGAATCTTCTAAAGATGAAGATCGCTTTATGTTACAATTGACCAATGGTGAGGGCGAATATGGCAGTATAATGAGCCATACAAATATTCAAAGATCACTGGAGAGTGTGGAGGTAAAACCTGCAGGGAATTTCATTGATAAACGGTTACAAGAACTGATCACTTCCGTTAGGGAAACCCCTTATCAAAACAAGAATATTTTCATTATTACCGACGGACAGCTAAGCCAGCTTCAGGGACTCCAGGATCAAGAACTGAATGACATTAAACTCACAGTTATTGATGTAGGTGATGTTGAATTACAGAATACCAAGGTCTCTGAAATCAGCACATCCACAAACATGATTGGTGCAAATATTCCATTTATTCTTAATGTGGAGTTAGCAAATATAGGTGATATAAACGCCGTTAATCAATTTGTCTCTCTCGAGTTTGAGGGTGAAACGGCCGGGCAATATTCCGTAGCCCTTGAACCAAATGAGGAGAAAATATTTACTTTTGAAATCACCCCATCTCAAACCGGTTCTGCAAAGGGAAAGATCGAGATCGAAGGAGATGAATTCCAGCCGGATAACGAATTTTATTTTACTGTTCAGGTTCCTGAAAGCCGTAATATACTTTGGATAAATGATGGGAATCAGAATCCTGAATTTATTTCATATACCGGTACTATGCTTCGTGTGGTCGGTGAGAATGATGCCCAGTTTTCTTATCGGCAAGCAACCGTAGATTTTTTGGAGACCGGAGACCTGAGTGAATTCAACGCAGTACTCATAGATGGAGTTGACAACGTTCCTGAGTATAGCTTTAATCTCTTACAAGATTATGTGCAAAATGGTGGCGGAGTAATATTTTTCCCATCTGAAGATGGAGATCTAAGTAACTATAACAGTCTTTTTTCTCAATTCAACGCCGGAAGGTTTGGGGGCATTCAAGGGGAATATGCTTCTTTCAGGACGGTGGCTTCAGCAGACGAGCTACTTCAAGATCACCCGGCATTTACGGGTATGTTTGAGCAAGATGACAATGAAGAACTTCGTTTTACAACACCTGACATCTATTACTATTTGAAGCTATTGAAGCCAAACTCAGGAACAGGATTCGACTTAATGACTATGAATAATGGGGATGTTCTGTTGTATGAAAAAAGATTTGGAGAAGGTTCACTTACAATATCAGCTATAGGCAATGATCCCGGATGGTCAAATTTCTCAGTTAAGCCGCTTTTTGCCCCACTCTATTACAGGCTTTTATTGTATTCCGCATCATCTGATCAGGGTGGGTTTGCAGCTCATAAATTGGGAGATGCATTTAGCTGGCGGGGAAATATTGACAGTGAAGAAGCCGTTATTGAAATAGGTGAAGATGTCATCAAGCCAACAGTTGATGTCGTGCCATCAGGAATCAGGTTGAGCTATCCTGCGGAAGAATGGCAACCGGGGTGGATAACCATAAAAGATGAAACCAACAGTTATATAATCTCATCAAACCTAAGCCCCGATGAATCTGATTTTACCTCTATAAATGAAGAACAATTTGAGAACTTGATGGAAGAAGCAGACCCAATGTGGGTTGCAGCCGGAGAACTTGGAGAGCAGGAGTTACAGGAGGAGATCATGGCTTCCGGTTTTGGCAGAGAAATATGGAGCTGGTTTATGTTAGCAGGCTTGTTATTTTTAGTTACGGAATCTTTGGTGTCCATGTGGTATAAAGCGGAAACAGTGAGTTAATGGAAGAATTCTTATCGATATTTTTTAGAGGAGTTATTGTGATGTTCATCATCGCATCTACCTTACTTGCCGGTTATTCATTGCAGAATAAATTCAGGCTTAGAACAGTGCGTATGAGCTGGAGGGCGGGCAAGCTGAAGGGGTATCCGCTTTTTGCAACAGTTTTTATTGGAGTGATAATGAGCCTGTCAGCTATAGTCTTACTTACCGGAGATGTATCCCGATATCCCATTTTTGCAGCCTATATATGGATCGGCAGCATGTGGTTTATAGCAAGTTACCTGGCATCAAAGTATTACATAACCGATTATGGGATCGTTAAGAATATCAACGAGCCTTCCCAAACAATTCCTTGGTTTCAGATCCTTGATTATGTAGAGTATCCCAAAAAAGATGGTGTAGAATACCTTTTCAATTATTCAGAAATGGACAAAACCCTATCTGAAGGGTATAAGCAGCTGAAATTATTCGTCCCACAGAAGAGATATAAGACAGTAAAAAAAATTGTATCTTTAAAGCTGGGAAATAAGTTTGAAGGACAATCTATCCCAGATATCGACCTCAAGAGAATTCAAGAAGATTAATTAAGGTTTACCCATTTGTTAGACGACGTAAAAAATTCCGATATAGAACGAGAACGAGTTGTATTGGTAGGGCTTTACGGCCCTGAAACGACACGTTTTCAGGCTGAAGAATATTTAGAAGAGCTTGCCCTGTTGGCAGATACCGCCGGAGGGATCACAGTTGAAAAGATCCTTCAGAATAAAACACACCCTGATCCATCTACTTACATAGGTAAAGGTAAGCTGAATGAGCTGAAGCGGATCATGGAAGAAAAGAATATTGATACGGTTATATTTGACGATGACCTCTCGCCGACTCAGCTTCGAAATATTGAAAAAGGCACAGACTCCAAAGTACTGGACCGAAGTTCATTGATCCTGGATATTTTTGCATCTCGTGCCAAAACAGCTGCGGCCAAAACTCAGGTTGAGTTAGCTCAGTTGCAATATTTATTACCTCGTCTTACCCGATACTGGACTCACCTTTCCCGACAGAAAGGGGGAATTGGAACGAAAGGTCCCGGTGAAACACAGATTGAGACGGATAGAAGACTCATTGGCCGGCGTATTGCGCTATTAAAGGATAAGCTGGAAAAGCTAAGTAAGCAGCGCACCACTCAGCGGAAAGGCCGGGAAGGTATGAATCGAATTTCATTGGTTGGATATACCAACGCCGGTAAGTCAACATTGATGAATGCACTTACAGAATCCGGGGTTTTTGCAGAAGACCGGCTTTTTGCTACACTGGATTCAACTGTCCGGCGCCACGAAATGGAAAATCACTCAATATTACTTTCGGATACCGTAGGGTTCATCCGAAAACTTCCTCATAATCTGGTAGAGAGTTTTAAGTCTACTTTAGATGAAGTTCGGGAAGCTGATATATTATTACATGTGGTTGATGCTTCTTCAAAAATGGCACATGAGTATATTGAGGTAGTTGAAGAAACACTCAAAGAGATAGAAGCCACGAACAAAAGAACGATTTTAGTATTCAATAAAGTTGATAAGATGAGCGCGGATCAGGTTTCAGAAATGAAGCGTGCATATCCAAATGCCGTCTTTGTCTCAGCAGAGCAACGAATAGGCTTAAAAGAGCTTGAGAAAAGTATTGAAGACATGATCGAGCTGGAATATAGTCGCCATACGATGCAAATTCCGGTTTCAAAATACAAAGCAGTTGCTTTTATTCATGAAAACGCAACAGTAGAAGAAGAATCCTACGAAGGAACGGATGTGGAGCTAACTTTTCACATAGCAAAAAAAGATTTTAAGCAATTATCCCATTTGTTAGATACTATTGGGACTAATGGCGAAGTTGTATAACTATGCTAGTAAAAGAAATCATAAATACCGAAATATCTCCGCTTAAATTGACGGATACCGTAGCTACGGCCTTGATGAAGATCGAACTGTTGCACACTACTAAGTTTTGTGTAGTTGATGAGTCAGGAAAGATAGTAGGTATGGCTGCGCTCGAAAAACTGATCGAAGTGATCGATGAGAATTCTCAATTATCAGAGATCGAGCTTGAAGAACCTCTTTATGTACCTCAGGACCAACACTTGTTTGAGGCCTCAAGAGTAATGCTTGCTAAAGAATTATATCTAATGCCTGTTGTTGATAATGAGATGGTATTTCAAGGCATGATCAAGAAACGCAGCGTACTTACTGCTTTGGGTGATGTATTCAATCTCTCAACTTTTGGTTCTGTTATTGCTGTTGAGTTAAGCCAGGCTGATTTTACTTTATCAGATCTTGTTCGCATCATTGAGATGGAGGGGGCTAAAATATTAGGTGTAGCCGTGCAGCAGCCAAGGGCTGAAAATCCTTCCTACCGTATTTCGTTTAAATTGAATTTGGAAGATTCCTCAGTTGTAAGTGCAGGTTTGAAGCGATTCGGTTATACGGTGGTCTCAGAAGCTAACAGCGAAGTGCTGGAGCATAATTTTTCTGATCGTGCTGATGAACTTATTCGCTATCTTGACATATAAGAAGTAACTATTAACCCCTTTTATCCACTCGAGTTTCATGCTCTCCGTTCCAAAAAGCAGCTTTCTTTCATTTCTATGTGCATTTTTTATAGTGAATTTGGTATCTGCCCAGGATATTCAATCACCCTCAACCCAATTATATGAGTTGGGAATAACATTATATGATAACGGCTTTTTTGAGGAAGCTGCACAAAATTTTGAAGAATTTAGCACCACCTATCCCGATCATGATCTGCGTATTTCTTCTGATTTCTACCTGACGAGAGCTAAAACCGGAATGGACTCAACAAGCATTGAATCCTATTATCAAAAGTTTGTTCAAAGGTATCCGGGAAGTGAACTTTCGGAGGTATTGCTCAGAGACTTGGGGCATCGGTTTACAGCTACCGGAGATTACGAATCCGCCATCACTTATTATGAGCAGGCGATGGATTCCTGGATGAGCGATAAACATGCTGCTCAAACACAGTATTGGATAGCTGAAGCTGCTGCTGAAAATGGTGACTACTCTGATGCACGTGTCTTTTTTATGGATGTAGCAAATAATTACCCCCGCTCAGAGTGGGCTCCAAAAGCCTTGTATGCCAGAGGACGACTTTATCTAAGCCAACAACAATACAATGCAGCTTCTTCAGCATTTGAAGTATTACGAGAACGATTTCCCAACAATGCGATCACCCGAAGAGTAGGTACCGCTCTTGGTGAGTCTTATTATCAACAGGGGAAATACGAAGAGGCGATCGAAACTTTACAGTCAGCCCTGCCTTATCTGGATGAAGAATCTACCATAAAAGCGGTATTCCTGATAGCGGAAAGCCAGAATTATTTAGGGGATTACGGAGAAGCTTCAAAATCATACCTTCGCTATATAAACCTGACTAAAGGCACTCCTGAAGAGCGAATTGCTCACTATGGATTGGGATGGGTGTATCACAAGCAAGAGATCTATCACTGGGCGGCAGAATCTTTTGGAAGGGCTTCGGTTGGAGATGATGAGATCGCCAGAAAGGCTCAATATTATAAGGCTGTCAACGAGAAATTAGGTTCACAATATGGGAAGTCTCTGAATTCGTTTCGTGATTTTGGAGATCGTTTCAAGACCGGACTTTGGGTGGAAGAAGCCTATTACGAGTGGTCGGTTTCAGCATTCGAGGCATCTCGTTATGATGAGTCTGTTGAAGTATTACTAGGCCTGGTTCGAAGTGATACCGAGCTAAAAGATCCGGGTAAGATCTACACCATGCTTGGAGAAGCTTTTTTTGCAAATGCTGAATATACAAGAGCTATTCAGGCATTTGAAGAAGCAGAAGCGGCCGGGAACATTGATCCGGCCTTGAAACGACAAGCCCGATTTCAAAAGGCTTGGATCTTATACCGAAATCAGGCATATGAACAAGCACAGCCTATTTTTGAAGCGGTATATGCTGAGGCACCTAATTCTGATGTAGGGAGGGAAGCCCTGTTTTGGAGTGCCGATAGTCATTATAAAATGCGTCAATACAGTGATGCTGCAAGGCGTTTTAAAATTTATACAGATAATTACTCTAATAGTGATATGATGGGGGCAGCCCTATATTCTTTGGGCTGGAGTTATTTTGAAATGGGTAATTATCAACAAGCGGTAGGTCCTTTGGAAGATTTTCTTGAAAATTATGAACCTCCTGAAACGGCCTTGTTCCCTTATGATACTGATACCCAGCTTCGCATAGGAGATGCTCACTACGCTATTGGAAACTATAGGGAAGCTATTGAGAGCTATAACAAGGCAATTGGTGCTGAACCTGGGGGAGATTATGCTATGTTCCAGGTGGCAAACAGCTACTACAGAGCAGGCCGCACCTTTGATGCTGTTTCCAATTTTCGTAAAACTTTGCGCATCTATCCATTCAGTCGTTTACGGGAACAAGCCCAATATAACATTGCTTATATCTATCTGAATACCAACAATTATTCGCAGGCAGTGGAAGAATTTCAGACTGTGATCAATAAATATCCGGGTACTGACTGGGCAGCCCGTTCTCAATATAACATCGGTGATGCCTACTACAACGCCGGAGAATATGACCGTGCGATATCGGCTTACCAGCAAGTGTTGGATGAATATCCACGTAGTGATTATATCATAGAAGCGATAAATGGGATTCAGTATGCACAACTTTCTGCGGGTCGCTCCGACAGCAGTTCGGTGATCCTGGAAGAATTTCTTAGTGATAATCCAACCAGTGCGACGGCCGATCAGTTACGTTATCGTCAGGCATTGAATGTATTTCAGTCCGGAGATTATGAAAATGCAGTTAATGAATTCAGACAGTATCTGCGGGTTACCAATTCCGAAAGCCGGATTCCCGAAGCATACTCAAATTTGGCAGAGTCATATCGCCAGCTCGATCAGGTTGGTAATGCAATTGAGGCATATCGTACCATTGTGGAAGAATTCCCTGAGGATGATCTCGCATCTTCCGCGCTGACTTCTTTAGGTTCACTAAATTATGAGAGAGGAGATTTTGCAGCTTCATATTCCAATTATGCCCAGCTTCTGGAAACAGCTCCAAGATATCGGCAGGAAGCTTACGTTGGGATGGGTAATGCCAGTCTGGCTCAGAATAACATTGACCGTGCAAGGGAAGAATATGGTTCTGCATTGGAGGTGAATTCCGGAAGTCAGCCAGCTAAAGTGGGACTTGGTAAGATCGCTATTGCCGAAGAAAATTATGAAAGGGCAGAAGAACTGTTACAACCGATAGCTGATGAAAGTACTACAGAAGTTGGAGCAGAGGCTCAGTATTACCTTGGCAAGATCTTACAAGAACAAGGGCAGTTCAATGCTGCCATTGAAGAGTATGCAAAAGTTAAAGTGCTGTTTGAAGCCTTTGATGAGTGGGTATCTGAATCTATGTATAACAGCGCTGAGTGCCACATAAGGCTAGGTAATCGGGGAGAAGCAATGACCATACTGAACTCCATTATTATGACATATCCGGATACTGAAGCAGAACGTAAAGCTCAGGACTTACTCAACAGAACGGAGTCATGATAAAAAAAATAGTTCCTGCCAGTTCTCTGAAGGGGGAGGTCATACTTCCGCCCGACAAATCTATTTCTCAACGTGCAGCTATTTTTTCATTGTTGTATGATGGAATTTCTGAAGTAGGAAATTATTCATCAGCTCAAGACCCTCAAAGTACCCTGAACTGTGTACAGCAATTGGGTGCAGTGGTTCAGGAGAGGGATGGAAAATTGGTTATCAAGGGAACCGGGCGAAAACAATTAAAGACACCTGAAAAAGACCTGGATTGTGGTAATTCAGGAACTGCTATGCGCTTGTTGTCGGGTGTACTTGTTGGAGCCGGCATTTCCACCAAATTAGTGGGAGATGCTTCCCTCAGTGGACGTACGATGACACGAATCATCAACCCGCTGGAGCAAATGGGGGCGCATATTTTAGCAAGGAATTTGGCGTATGCACCACTTTTTATAAATCGGAATGAGCCGCTGAAGCCGCTAAAGTTTGACCTTCCTATTCCAAGTGCACAGTTGAAGTCCTGTATTCTTTTGGCAGGATTGTTTGGGGAAGAAATGACACAAGTGATCGAAATCCTCCCAAGTCGCGACCATACCGAACGGTTGTTGAATCTTGATCAGAAATTAGTACAAGGAAGAAAGATCATTTCTGCAAGTTTGTCGGATGAGATACCTGAACAAAGCTACACCATCCCCGGTGATTTCTCGGCAGCCGCATTCTGGCTGGTGGCCGGCGCCATTCAGAAAGATGCTGAATTATTGATCAGCAATGTAGGATTGAATCCAACAAGAAATGCACTCTTGGACATTCTGGGTGAAATGGGAGCCGATATTACCATCGAAAATGAACGTATGGAAGGAGCCGAGCCGGCCGGAGATATTATTGTGAAAGGCTCTGATCTGAAAGCAGTGGATATTGACCCCAAGATGATCCCCAACTGCATCGATGAACTGCCTATCCTTGCCGTGGCTATGCTATTTGCAGAAGGAACTTCCACTATTTCCGGTGCTGAAGAACTCCGACACAAAGAAACCGACCGCATCATGGCAATTTCCAAAATGCTAAAAGCCGTCGAATCCAGTTTCGAAGAAAAGGAAGACGGCCTCATCATCCATGGCGATCCGGAATTCGCTTTTCAGTCTGCTGAATTCGAATCCTTCCATGATCATAGAATTGCCATGGCATCAGCGGTTTTATCTTTAAAAGGAATAAAAGAGAGCTCCATCAAAGATGCGGAATCTGCTTCGGTTTCCTATCCAACTTTTTGGAAAGATCTCGATAAGTTGAGAGTTGAAAGTTGATAGGGTGATAGGGTGATAGGGTGATAGAGTTCGTTCGTAAGAACCCCACCCTATCAACTTTCAACTCTCAAAACCCTTCTGAGTTAGATATTCCTTGTTCAATGTCCGATGTTCCACAGGCTTCCTGACAATACGTCGGTCAATACGTCAGTTTTCTACCCCCCATCCGTAATTGGCATTGGTATTGCTTATCTAAAAGTGAATTTGAATAAACCAATACGCACATGGGAGATTTTACAGAATTTGGTATCGAAATTGAGCGGCACCTATCCAAGCTGGGGAAAGACATTCAGCAGTTTGTAGAAAAAGTGGTGCCATTGGCCAATGAAGACAAGGATTTTGCTCCCGATTGTGATATCCTGGAAAGTGAAGAGGAATTCAAGATCCTGCTCGATCTTCCCGGATTATCAAAAAAAGAGATCGGGATCTCACTGAAGAATAATGTGCTTACGGTGAAAGGTGAACGTGAAGTTGAAGCCGGAGACGGTGAGGAGTTTAAACGACAGGAAAGACGACGCGGTGCTTTTGCCCGTGCGTTTGCCGTTCCTCAAAATGTAAATGCGGCTGAAGTGTCAGCCAGTTTCAGAAATGGTGTACTCACGATCGCCATGCCCAAATCGGAGGCGTTAAAGGACTCACAGTCCATTCCGGTTAAATAGTTTATTGATGAAGTGATGAGTGATAAAGTAAATCGATAGTAGAATTTAGTCTACTTCATCACTTTCTCACTTCATCACTAACAAATGAAGAAATTGATTTTTGAAATAAAATCGTATCAAAAGAATATTTATAACAGTTAAAAGTAAAACAGAACAGACCAATGGGAAAAATCATAGGAATTGACTTAGGAACTACCAACTCATGCGTTGCCGTAATGGAAGGTAATGAACCGGTGGTAATCCAAAATAGTGAGGGTGGGAGAACTACTCCTTCTGTTGTGGCTTTCACCAAAGACGGTGAACGGCTGGTAGGTGCACCTGCAAAACGTCAGGCTATCACCAATCCGGATAAGACCGTGGCATCCGTGAAGCGTTTCATGGGCCGCATGTTTGACGAAGTGAAAGATGAAACCAAGCAGGTTTCTTATAAAGTGGTGAAGGGCGACGATAACACGGCACGTGTTCAGATCGAAGACCGTAAATATGCACCACAGGAAATTTCAGCAATGGTACTTCAGAAAATGAAGCAAACCGCTGAAGAATATCTGGGAGAGAAAGTAACGGAAGCTGTTATTACAGTTCCCGCCTACTTCAACGATGCCCAGCGTAAGGCAACACAGGAAGCCGGTAAAATTGCCGGACTGGAAGTGAAGCGTATCATCAACGAGCCGACCGCTGCTTCTTTGGCATACGGATTGGATAAGAAAGATCAGGATCAAACCATCGCAGTATATGACCTCGGTGGTGGTACTTTTGATGTTTCTATTCTTGAACTCGGTGACGGTGTATTTGAAGTGAAATCAACTAATGGTGATACCCACCTTGGTGGTGATGACTTTGATCAGCGCATCATTGACTTCCTGGCAGATGAATTTAAGAAAGATGAAGGCATTGATCTTCGCAAAGATCCAATGGCGATGCAGCGACTGAAAGATGCTGCTGAGAAAGCTAAGATCGAGCTGTCAAGTTCACAAAAAACCAATATCAACCTGCCTTTTGTGACGGCTACCGACTCAGGACCAAAACACCTGAACATCGATTTGAGCCGCGCCAAATTTGAGCAACTTGTTGATGACCTTGTAAAACGGTCTATCGATCCTTGTAAAAAAGCCCTTGATGATGCCGGCTTGAGTAAGTCTGACATTGATCAGGTAATTCTTGTGGGTGGTTCAACCCGAATTCCAAAAATTCAGGAAGAAGTAAAAGCTTTCTTTGGCAAAGACCCAAGCAAAGGTGTAAATCCTGATGAAGTGGTTGCTGTAGGTGCTGCTATTCAGGGTGGTGTCATGTCAGGAGATGTAGAAGATGTTGTTCTTCTTGACGTAACACCGCTTACTCTGGGTATTGAAACGATGGGTGGCGTGATGACTCCATTGATCGAGTCTAACAGCACGATTCCAACCAGCAAGTCACAGACATTCTCTACCGCAGCTGATAATCAGTCCAGCGTAGAAATTCATGTACTGCAGGGTGAACGGGCTAAAGCTCAGGATAACAGAACGCTTGGCCGTTTCCACTTAGATGGAATTCCACCGGCTCCACGAGGAGTGCCTCAGATCGAAGTAACATTCGATATTGACGCAAACGGTGTCTTGAATATCAAAGCGAAAGACAAAGGAACCGGAAAAGAGCAGAGTATTCGCATCGAATCTTCTTCTGGACTATCCGAAGAGGAAATCGAAAAAATGAAGAAAGCTGCCGAAGAACACGCAGAAGAAGACAAGCAGGTCAAAGAGCGTGTGGAGAAAATGAATCAGGCCGACAGTCTGATGTTCTCTACCAAGAAGCAGCTTGATGAATACGGTGACAAGATCTCCGATGATAATAAGAAAGCGATCGAAGAGGCTATTGAAACCCTTGAGAAAGCTCATAAAGAAGAAAACATGGAAGAGATCGATGCAGCTATAGAAGCTGTAAATCAGGCTTGGTCTGGTGCTTCTGAAGAGATCTACAAAGCGACTCAGGAAGAAGCTGCTGCAGGCGGAGCCGCTGGTGCTGATGGTGCCGGCGCAAGCGCTGAAGGTGAAGCTGCTTCCGGTGACGGCGAAGACAGCGGCGACGATGCCGTTGATGCCGACTATGAAGTAGTTGATGATGACGAGAAAAAGTAATAAAAAATTAAAAGCCATCACCAACCGGTGATGGCTTTTTAATTTTTAAAATATAAGAGTGAAAAAGACATGAGTAAACCACAAGATAGAACAGTATACAAACGAGATGATGGAAAATGGGTTAATAAAAGAAATGATGCTTCAAAAGGATCTATTCATAATACCCAGTCTGATGCTGCTGCCCAAGCCAGAAAAAATTTAAAAAATCAAGGTGGTGGAGAATTAATAATTAAGGGCTTGAATGGTAAAATTAGAGATAAAGATACAATTAGCCCTGGTAACGAACCCAGAAGCATAAAGGGATAGTTCTAAAAATTGGGAGCATGGTGGAATGGTAGACACGAAGCTTTTGCTCAGAGATTTTAGGATTTCTGAACAAAGCTTTGACTAAACAGTCGTAAGGGTTCGAATCCCTTTGCTCCTACAATTAATCAATAAATAAAAGTGGAGGTAGTTTTGGGTAAAATAATATGCAGTGGTACAGTAAACTTAAAATGCAATGAATGCGATGCAACTATAAAACAAGATGCAGCCTTACTAAATTGGGAGGTAGAAGATTCTGAAAGGGGAGAAATGGATACAAGGCTATGGCATGGTAGTGAAGAATTAACATTAGCATGTCCAGAATGCAATAATGATATAGGTATTAGATTCACACTAATAGAATATCCGGAGGGAGTGCAGGAGGGTGAACTTAGTTCTGAAGTAAATGGTGGAGAATTGATTGGGGAACTTGATTATCAAATCATAGTGGAGGAACCTCCAGAAAATAAAGAGCAAAAATTTAGCTAGAAACTTTATTAAATATAAAAACTATAAATCCCGACTAATGAAGTCGGGATTTTTTATTTATTTAAATCAATCTCGATTCTTTTAACTAGTTCAGAAGCGGACATCCCAAATGCACCTGCAATTTTGATAAGAACAGGAAGAGAGGGGAGTCGTTTTCGTCGCTCAATTTTATCAATCATACTTCGGGATAAGTCAGCCTCAGCAGCCAAGTACTCTTGAGAAAAGTTCCTCTCCTCCCTTAATTTCCTGAGTACAATAGCAACTGCGTTTAATAATTGTGCATCTGATTCCATGGAAAAAAGATGCGTGTATTAGTTATTTGCTATTGCGTACTAATGTGTGCAAATTTAATTGTAAATTAAGGCCTGTATTTGTCTATACTTGGTGATAAGAATGAACTTAAAAAGAGAATTATGCTGAAAAGAATTATACTCTTGGGGCTTTTGATTACCGTATTTGGAACCGCTAATAGTATTGCACAATTTGCCGGGGGGAGTGGAACAGAAGAAGATCCTTATCAAATTTCTACCGTGGAGCAGCTGCAAGAAATAAAATATTATTTAAGTAGCAATTTCATATTGATAAATGATATTGATGCTAGTATAACTAGTACTTGGAACGATAGCACAGGATTTGAGACAATTGGTGACTCTGATTTTAACTTCACGGGTAGTCTTGATGGGGGTAATTATACAATAGATAGCCTCTTTATTAAGAGAGGTATAAGTTCTGAAACAAATTATTATGCAGGATTATTTCGCGTTATTGTAGGGGCAACTATCCGTAATTTAAATATTTCAAATATTAGAGTATCAGGATCGAGTTATGTGGGGGGAGTTGTTGGAACAATGCATAGCTCTAAAATTTCAAACGTAACTCTTTCAGGTGTAATTAAAGCCGAAAGTTATATTGTTGGTGCTATTGCTGGGCGAATATCAACTAATAGCTTAATAGAAAACGTAGAAGTTAATGCTGAGGTAGATGGGGTAAATGAAGTTGGTGGTATAGTAGGTGAAAATAGAAGTGGCTCTTTAATAAATGTTCATATGAATGGACATGTTAAAGGTATTTCTACAATTGGCGGTTTGGTTGGGATTAATGGTTTAACTAACTATGGATCAGATAATGCGGTTATAAAAAATTCATCATCTAGTGCTACAGTAATAGTTGATAGTGCTAGTTTCGGTAATATTACCGGTGGACTTGTAGGTCTTAATAATAGATTTGGAGTTATTGATAGTTCTAGTTCAAGCAGTGAAATATATGCATTTAGTCAAGTTGGGGGATTAGCAGGGACAAATTCTGGGGAAATTTATAATTCTATGTATAATGGAATCTTGAATGCCGAAAGTTCAGAGATTGGGGGTATTGCTGGGCTTAATTCTGGTTATGGCGTAATTGAAAGCTCTAAATCATTAAGTACAATAAATGGTATCAATTATGTTGGAGGTTTAGTAGGGACTAATACATCCATTATTCGTAAGTCATATTCAAAAAGTATTGTAACTGGAATTGACAAAGTAGGTGGTATAGTTGGATATAATTACACTGAAGATAGTTCAATTCATGACGTATATGCTCTGGGTCAAGTAGCAGGTAATACTGAGGTTGGAGGTGCAATAGGCGTTAATGCAGAATTTATTGAGATATCTAATGCTTTTATTTCCGTAAGTGTAGAAGG
Organism: Gracilimonas halophila; assembly: GCF_042684365.1. NCBI lineage: Bacteria > Pseudomonadati > Balneolota > Balneolia > Balneolales > Balneolaceae > Gracilimonas > Gracilimonas halophila. The sequence goes on from NZ_JBHULI010000005.1 coordinate 31,540, forward strand.
AGAAGAGGATTTTGGCGCATTTGCAGGGGTAAATTCTGGTTCGATTTCAGGAAGTTATTGGAATGAAGACTCAAGCTCAGTAAATCGCCCTGTAGGAAGGGGATATTACGATGGAATAAATAGATTAAATACGAATGAAATGACAGGAACTTCTGCAAGCCAGAATATGGTAGAATTTGATTTTACAAATATTTGGAAAGTAACTGAAGAGTTTCCTGCATTACAATGGGAAGAGGTTGAAGGAATTCCTACAAGTATTGAAAAATCAGAAGCAATTAACGATTATAGATTATTACAAAACTATCCCAATCCCTTCAATCCAACTACCCAAATTCGCTATGGAATACCTCAGGCAGCAGAAGTAGAGCTTACCATATTTAATATGCTTGGGCAAAAAGTGGTCACCTTGGTCAACCAAAAACAATCTGCCGGTTGGCACACTGCTACTTTTGATGCTTCCGGTCTTTCAAGTGGTTTCTATATTTACCGTATTCAGGCAGGCGAGTTTGTGAGTACGAAGAAGCTGATGTTGATTAAGTAGAAAGTTAAAGTTGATTATCCATCTGACGGATAGCCCGTCTGATGGATTGGTGTAATTTAGTTTATCAGTCTCAAAAAACGGTCAGACGGACTCTTAGCCGTCAGACCGCTACAGAGCTCATCAGATGTCTGCTTCAACCACGTTCCATTCCTCATGTCTTTTAAGCCCAACATTTGTATCTTTGAAGCATGAATATTTTAGCCATCGAATCATCCTGTGACGATACCTCTGCGGCGGTTTTCACGGATCAGGGCATCCAATCAAATATTATCTCTTCTCAGTCGGTACACCTGCAATTTGGCGGGGTGGTGCCGGAGTTGGCTTCAAGAGCGCATCAAAAAACTATCACTCAAACGGTACAGCAGGCACTTGAAGAGGGGAGTATCTCTTTGGATGAAATTGAAGCGATCGCGGTGACCCAGGGACCGGGGCTGCTCGGTTCGTTATTGGTAGGGATTTGTTTTGCCAAAGGATTGGCTCTTTCCCGCAATATTCCTCTTATTGGGGTGAACCATATGGATGCGCATATTTATGCAAATTTCATTGATCACCAACCTGAATTTCCGCTGATCGCACTTACTGTTTCCGGTGGACATACCCAACTCGTACACGTTACATCCCCCTTTGAACATGAGGTTATAGGTAAGACCCGAGACGACGCTGCAGGGGAAGCATTTGATAAGATCGGTAAGTTGCTGGGTTTGCCGTATCCTGCAGGCCCGCATATGGATAAGCTTGCTAAAGACGGTGATCCGAAATTCCATAAATTTCCGCAGGCTCTTCTGCAGGAAGGACTCGATTTTAGTTTCTCAGGATTAAAAACCAGTGTATTGTATTATTTGCAGGATAAAGAGGAAGATTGGATCCAGGAACACCTAAATGATATTTGTGCAAGTGTGTCTTTTGCGATATCGGAAGTATTGGTGAAGAAATTGAAACGAGCGATTAAACAAACCGGAGTAAGAACCGTGTTGCTGGCCGGAGGAGTTTCAGCCAATTCAATGCTGCGGGAGAAAAGCCAAAAGATGACCGATGAATTGGGCATTCAGCTTTATTCCCCAAAAATTAGCTATTGTACCGATAATGCCGCCATGATCGCCATTACCGGGAAAATGAAAGCCGACCTGGGACAATTTGATGATTTGGATATGGTGCCTTTTTCCTCCTTGTAAGGAATTAAAGATTCAAAATTAAAAATGAAAAATTGGTACAGAACCAATTCTAAATTTTGAATTTTTAATTTTGAATTCGCTGCGAAGCTGCGACTGCCAGTTGATCTGCCCGTTCATTCAATACGATGCCGGAATGTCCTTTTACCTTCACCCATACTACTTCATGGGGCTTCATAGCTTCAAGCATATCTTGCCAAAGTTCTTTGTTTTCAACGGGTTTTTTATCAGATTTTCTCCAGCCTTTCTTTTGCCAGTTATCGATCCAGCCTTTGGTGAATGCATTTATGATAAGGGCACTGTCACTGTGAATTTTAACCACACAGGGTTTCTTGAGTGCTTTCAAAGCTTCGATCACCGCCTGCATCTCCATCCGGTTATTGGTGGTTTGGGAATCTCCACCTGATAGTTCCTTTTCCTTTCCATTCCATTTAAGGATGGCTCCCCACCCGCCCGGACCGGGATTTCCACTACAGGCTCCATCGGTATAAACAATAACTTCAGGTTTATTAGACATATTGATGACTGATCTGGTTCAATTTCTGTTTCATGGATTTAGCAGCATCGGCTACATATTCAGGCCAATCACCCTCATCTTTTCCGGCATAGATGATTCCGCGGCTGGAGTTGATCAATGGGATTCCCTTGTGATCTTTTAGTGCTTTCGATAGTTCTGATAGTGAACCTCCCTGAGCACCGATACCCGGAATTAACAATGCACCTTCAGTGTGGTAGGATAAAACGGATTCGGCTTCTTCAGCTTGGGTAGCACCGATCACCATTCCCAGGTGAGAGCTGGAAGATGAAGACCTTTTACTCAATTGTTTAGCTATAAATTGACTCATCATATCAAAACCTGAAAATGGCTGCTTCAAAAAATCAGCGGCTCCGGGATTGGAAGTAAGTGTAAGCACGTAAATTCCTTTTGTCTCATCTTTGGAGAATGCCTCCAGTGTATCAAAACCCATGAGAGGGTTCAGTGTGATAGCATCAACATTAAAACTATCCCAGAAGGCTTTTTTGTAATGCTCTGCCGTAGAACTTATATCTCCGCGTTTTGCATCGGCTATGATGATTTTATCATCCGGAATATGGCGGATTATTTCTTCTAAAACTGAAAGCCCATTTGATCCCAATGCCTCAAAAAAAGCAAGATTGGGTTTGAAAGCTGCACAATATTCGGAAGTGTAATCGATCACAAGTTTACAGAAATAGGTCACTTGTTCTTCGGGCGTATCAAATTGGTCTTTGACCGGCAGGGGAAGCAGATCGAGATTGGGATCTAAACCTACACATAATGTTGACCCGGTTCGGGATACCGATTTTTTTAGTTTTTGGAGAAATGTCATAGATGAAAATTTTTCAGAAAGATAACATTCTTAAATCTAATATTTTATAATTGTAAGATTGCATGACACATGGTTAAGAATGAGAATGGTACACAGATCATGTTTCTGCAGAGCTCAAGAATTAGGGTGTTTTTAGCACTTTCCAAATGACTTGTTTATACTTATAAAATCATTGGGCTGGGTTTTTAAAATTTTTAGCTTCATTCAATTATAACAAAACAGCAAAATATGAGACTGATCGATGTCATATCAACTTTTTTAAAACTTTTTGTAATGCTTTTAATTATGCTCTTCTCCCCCGAAATGTTGTGGGCGCAGGATGGTGAAGCTGAATCAGATTCAACAGAATCGGAAGAGCTTAATGAGTTACCTTTAAAGCCCGGTCGCGAATTTTCTTTTGATTTGACCGAAGGCTCGTGGATCTCGCTGGATGTGAGTCCAAACGGACAAACCATTGTTTTTGATTTTCTGGGAGACCTGTACACGATTCCGATAGAAGGAGGAGAAGCTACACAGGTCACCGAGGGGATGCAGTTTGACAGCCAACCCAGGTTCAGCCCTGACGGGAATAAAATAGCTTTTATATCTGATGCATCAGGTGGAGAGGGAGTTTGGATTTATGATCTTGAAACAGAAGAATCGAAGCAGTTGACTCGCGGAAAAGATAATGAATATCAGTCGCCTGAATGGACACCAGATGGTAAATATGTGATCGCCTCTAAAGATGATCCGGGAAACCATAAGATCTGGTTGTATCATATCGACGGTGGGTCGGGAACGCCTTTAGTTGATGAGCCCGGCAATCTCCGTATGACTGAAGGGGCATTTGGTGCGGATGAACGGTATGTCTGGTTTTCCAGAAGATCTGGAACCTGGAACTATAATGCTTCACTCCCTCAGTATCAGATTGCGACATATGACCGTGAAACGGGGGATATCACCACGCAGAGCGATAGATACGGATCTTCATTTCGAGCAACACTTTCCAATGATGGAAAGTGGCTGGTGTATGGTACCCGACACGATGAACACACCGGACTAGTAAAACGAAATTTGGAAACAGGTGATGAAGACTGGCTGGCCTATCCGGTTCAACATGATGATCAGGAATCACGGGCTTCGCGGGATGTACTGCCCGGAATGTCTTTCACCCCTGATAGTGAATTTGTGGTAACTTCATACGGCGGTAAGATCTGGAAGCTCCCCATAAACGGTGGCGACGCTGAGGAAATTCCGTTTCGAGTTACCGGAAGTATTGACCTTGGTCCCGAACTGGACTTCAACTATCCGATTGAAGACACCCCTCAGTTTAAGATCACACAGATCCGGGATGCAGTTCCTTCACCCGATGGAAAGAAAATAGCATTCACCGCTTTAAATGAGATTTACACCATGGAATTACCCGATGGTGAACCGCGAAAATTGGTGGAGCTGGATGAAATTCAGGCTCAACCTATATGGTCGCCTGATGGTGAGTGGATAGCTTTTGTAACATGGACTCCTGAGACAGGGAAGTTATATAAAGTCCGTGAAAACGGCAGGCGACTACAGCAGTTGAATGAAGAAGAAGGGGTGTTCCAGGATCCTGTTTGGAATAACGATGGAAGCCGAATTGTGGTGATCAAAGGACAGCCACAAGATTTTAGAAACGCGACTCGGCGTTCGGCATTTCAGGGAACGAGTGATTTGGTTTGGATCGATGCTGATGGAAGTGAGAATAATTTCATTACCTATACCAACGGGCGTTCCAATCCTCATTTTGTGAAAGATTCAGACCGAATATATCTCTCAAGCTGGAGTGGGTTGACCTCCATTCGATGGGATGGAACCGATGAGAAAGAACATCTGGAAGTAACACGAAGCGGTGGCGGAAGAGCATCCTGGATCCGTATGGCTCCTGAGGGTGATCAAGCGCTTGCCCAGATAGGAACCGACTTATTTATCGTAACCGTACCTCAAGTTGGAGGTGAAGCTCCATCCATTCGTGTAGGAGGCTCTTCAAGTGCGTTCCCAAGTAAAAAGCTAACCGATATTGGTGGGCAATTTCCTGCCTGGAGCCGGGATGCTAATCGCGTGCATTGGTCCATCGGAAATGCACACGTGATCTATGATTTTGAAGCTGAAGAAGCCTACAAAGACAGCGTGGAGGCAGCCAAAGAGATGGAGGAAGAAGCTGAGGGGGCGGAATCTGGTGAAGAAGAAGGGGATGAAGAATCTGAGGAAGAAAAAGAAGAGAAGTCTGAAAAAGACGAAGGGTATAAACCTGATGAAATTGAGATCAGTGTGATGGCCGATCGTGATATTCCGGAAGGAACTCTTGTACTTCGGGGTGCTACAGTTATCACAATGAACGGTGATGAGATCATTGAAAATGCAGATCTTTTGATAGAGAATAATCGCATTACGGGAATTGGAGCACGCGGTGAAGTTGATATCCCATCCGGTGCGGAGATCAAGGAAGTTTCCGGCAAGACCATTATCCCGGGATTTGTGGATACTCACGCACACTTTCGTCATCCGGTGAATTTGCACCGAGGTGAATTTTGGAGCTACATGACGAATCTGGCGTACGGTGTTATCACAACAAGAGATCCGCAGACTGCCACTACGGATGTGTTGACCTATCAGGATCTTGTTCATGCCGGAAAACTGCTTGGTCCAAGAGTATATTCAACCGGTCCGGGGGTATTCAGTAGTGAGAATATCAAAGACCTTGATCACGCCCGAGATGTAATGAAACGCTACAGCGAATATTACGACACGAAAACTATAAAGATGTATGGAGCTGGAAATCGTGAACAGCGCCAATGGATCATTCAGGCTTCCAAAGAGCAAGAGCTGATGCCAACTACGGAAGGTTCGCTCGACTTCAAGGAAAACCTGACACAAGTGATCGATGGTTATCCCGGCCATGAGCATTCATTCCCGGTATTTCCACTGTATAAGGATGTGATTGACTTGGTGGCTTTTTCCAGAACCGTTTACACGCCTACCTTGCTGGTTGCGTATGGCGGTCCTTGGGCAGAGAATTATTATTATGCTACAGAGCGTCCACATGACGAGCCTAAACTGCAGCGATTTATGCCGCATCAAAATTTAGATGAGCGAACACGTCGACGCAATGCAGGGTGGTTTATGGAAGAGGAACATGTATTTGAAGAACAATCTGTGTTTGTAAAAGACCTGGTTGAAGCGGGTGGTCGCGCGGGCGTTGGGAGTCACGGACAGCTTCAAGGGCTAGGTTATCATTGGGAGTTATGGGCAATGCAGGCGGGAGGTATATCCGAGCATGATATCTTGAAAGTAGCCACCATACAGGGCGCAGAAGCCATTGGATTAGATACTGATCTTGGAACAGTAGAAGAAGGAAAGCTGGCTGATCTGCTGATCCTGAATTCGAACCCGTTGGAAAATATCCGCAATTCCAAAGATATCCATTACATCATGAAGAATGGATATATGTACGAAGCAGAAACCTTAAATGAGGTATTCCCGGATCAGAAAGAGTTACCAACATTCTGGTGGCAGAATAACGAGCCTTTGGGAGTTCCTGGAGTAGAAAAATAGTGTTACGGTACGAGAGTGTTATGGTGTTAAAGTGTTACCAAATTTTCTGACGGTAACACTTTAACACCATCGCACCATAACACTAAAGCACCGTCTCAGGGTGAACTTCTTCAAAGCCGTGGGGAGGTTTGTCCAGTGTCCAGGTCTCAAAATAGAAATGGCGTTCCGACCTGAATTTCTTGCCATTGATGCTGAAAAAGCGGAAGGCTTCCGGTACTAATTTTTGCATCGGAAAGAACATCTCTCGATACACATTCTTTTTTGAAAACATATGCAGGTCAAAGCCGTCTTTGGCCTGTTCTTTATAGACTACGATATATCCGGCTTCCAGCGCTTCTTTTAATTCTTCCTTCAAATGACCCACATTGGAATTGATGTCGATATGTAGAGAAGTGATATCCAGATCAACCTTATCGCTATCGGTTAAGATAAAAACATCGCCTAACTCCATATCCTGAACAGCTTTTTGTATGGAGGGAAATTGTGTTTTGTACGTGAAGATTTTTTTGCTTTGGAAAGCAACTTCAAGTGCACCTATCACTTCATCATAAGCCGATAATGCATTCAGTCCAAAACGTTCGTTTTCAAGATCTGTTCCTGTGAGGTAGAATTTGGAATAGGTAGGATCGGGTTTCATGAAGTCCTCAAGCGAGGTTTCCATTTCCCTTGGGTTATCACGGGTGTTACGTTCGGCTAATTTGTCGAGGCGTTGATCGTGGTGAAATATAAGTTTGAAGATATCAGTGTTCATGTATTAAAAGTAAAAAGTGATATATATTACATCGAAAGTTAATGAAATACTCTACGAAGATTAAGGTACTCCTAAAAGTGTCATTAGTAGCTGAAATGGCTTTAGTTGAGAACTGTGAGCAGCCCTGGGGTACTTCCCCAATTTGGTATTAACTAAAAACTAAATTAATAGCCTGGATAGTTCTTTTACTATTTTAAAAGATCATTAAATAAATATTAAAACCAAAAAACAGGCTTTTTAATAACAAAATGTGGCGATTCAGTAAAATATAGTTAGTTTCATATTGTTGATTCTTTTATCTAGGCTCTTCAAAATTTTAAAAGTTATTAATACAATAATGATATAGATAAATTCTATACCTTCAACGTGGCAAATTTTAATTTTAGAGTAAAATCTGTCTGCCATGCATAATTGCATCCTATAAGTAGATCAAAGATTTAAGAATATTAAGATGGCATGTAAGTTCAGTCTAAAACGAATAATAGTTGTTCTTTTTTTTAGTCATATTTTTATTAGCGCATATGCTCAAACAACAACTATTCATATCTCAGGTCGGGTAATAAGCAATGAGACTCAGAATGCAATAGAAGAAGCATCAGTGCAGGTATTAGCTGCACAACCAGGCGAGGAAGACCCTGCTGGTATTGGAACAGTAACAAAAAGAGACGGAACGTTCGACCTTTATTTTCCCTATAAATTTCCTTTTAAAATACGGGTGTCTCATGTTTCATTCAGACCTTTTGAGCTCATAATTCGTGAACAAGAAGAAGCGCTTAACCTTATAATACCCTTGTCACCAAATATCTTGGGGCAAGATCTGTTTGTAACGGCTCCTTTGGCTACTGAAAGTGAGATGAAGCAGACAAAGACCATTGACAGGTTAAGTACAGTAGATGTTCAACAGCTCGCATCATTTGACGTTTATGATCTGGTTTCTACATTAAGAGAGGTTGATGTAGCAACTCAAAGTATGACAATGCAGTCTGTTAATACAAGGGGTTTTAATGCCAGTGCAAATAAAAGGTTCCTTCAGCTTACAGATGGAATAGATAACAGGGCACCCGGGTTAAGTTTTCCGATAGGTAATTTAATGGGACTACCGGATGTGGATGTATCCTCAGTTGAGATACTTCCCGGCCCCTCATCCACCCAATACGGCTCAAGTGCACTCAATGGGGTGCTATTGATGAACAGCAGGGATCCATTTGAGGACCAGGGGATATCGGCTGAAATCAAAACCGGGGTGAATAACTTAAATCTGAATGGCAGCTCATTTTCATCCGCAAGTGGTGACGGGATGTATGATATACAAGGACGATATGCAAAGGCATTCAATGATAAATTTGCTTTTAAAGTTACCGGAGTTTACACAACCGGTGTTGACTGGATGGCTGAAAATTATGATAACATTGGATATGGAAAACCTTATGCAAACAGAAATGATCAACCGGGATATAATGGGGTGAATACCTATGGGGACGAAGATTTTGTTTACATGAAAGTACATTCAGATGGAGAGGCCGAATACGATCCGGAGACAGGAACATATATAGTTCCTCCTGCAAATTTTGGGCCCGTAACCCGAACAGGATACAGAGAGGCAGATCTTGTAGACTATGGAATCGAGACTTTAAGAACAGCGACTTCACTGCAATATAAATTCAGTGATAATTATAAGATCAAACTCGAAGGTAAATACGGAAATACCAATTCTATTTACACGGGCGATACAAGGGTAAGATTATCCGGTTTCAAAATGTATCAAACGAGTTTGGAACTGCAACTGGACAGGTTAAATATTCACGGATATTCTACATGGCAAAATTCAGGGAACTCCTATGATGTTACTTCCCTGGCTGACATTTTAATCCAAAGTGCTAAAAAAGATGCTGATTGGTTTCGGGATTATCTTGCGATATACGAAACTGGGTTTCCCGGCCTTGGTATACCGCCTGCCAGTACTAAATTCGCAAGAAGGTTTGCTGACTCCAAGAATTCGGTTACGCCTGGTTTAGAAGGGGTGAATGCACGATATGAGGAAGGTACACCGGAGTTTAGGGAAATGGTGCAAAAGGTCATTAACAGTCAGGACCAGGCTTCGGGGGCTGCTATTCGTGATAATTCAAAATTATACCATGTTCAGAGCTCGTACCAGGTTCCTGAGTTTATCCAAAATACAAAAATTGATGTGGGGGGGAATTTTCGATTTTTCGATCTTTCATCCGGAGGTACCATTTTCCCGGATACGGCATCAAATAATATAACAAATTATGAATTGGGCGGCTTTCTAAGAGCTGAAAATTCCTTTTTTGATGATGAGCTGAATATAAATTCTGCTGTAAGGTTTGATAAAAATGAAAACTTTGATGTTCGAATCAGCCCTCAGTTTTCCATTAACTATGCATTAAATGACAAACATTTTTTCAGGTTTTCCTATCAGTATGGTTTCAGGTACCCGGGTGTAAGAGAGCAATTTGTAAATGATGACCTTGGCCCCGCCTATCTGATAGGAGGGTTACAACAAAATGTAGCCCCGCTCGAATTACAAGGTAACGCATTTACTCAAGATGCAGTGAATGAATTTAACAGGGCTGTAACTGAAAAATTGGAAGAATCTATTTATGACCCGGTAGTATATGACAGGTTGCAGGCTGAAATTGAGAGTTTACCAATATTGGAAAACGGGATTCTTGCTGAAGATCAACTGGTGAGCATAAATCCTGAAGTGGTCAATTCTTTTGAGGTAGGTTATAAGCAATTAATTACCCCTCAATTGTATTTGGATCTAAATTCATATGTAAGTTTCTATCAAGATTTTATTGGGGTTACGAGAGTAGTAAAGCCAAGAACCAGCCCTGCTACAGATCTTTTGATCGCGTCCGGTCAGATCAATAACAGTCTCGAAAGTGATAGGTATTATGTGTATAGCAATGCGCAGGATGAAATGACCGTGATCGGTGCTTCTTTTGCACTTGACTATATTTCCGGAGGCTTTTTTGCAGGCCTGAACGGTTCCTATTCTAGGTTAATACAAAGCTCTACGGACCCTATTACTCCCGGTTTTAATACTCCTCCGTTTAAGATGAATTTTGAATGGGGAAACAGAGAGTTCATTACCAACGTTGGGTTTAAAATGACCTATAGATACCGGACCGCTTTTTTCTGGGAGAGCTCGTTTATAGACGGCCCAATTGATATGTATGGTCATTTCGATTTTCAGTTCAATGTGAGACTTCCTGAAGCCAAGAGTACCCTTAAATTTGGAGTAACTAATTTAGGGGTCAATAAGTACTATAATATCTTTGGGGGACCTTCCGTAGGGTCTATACTGTTTGCAACGCTAAATTTTAATCCAAAAATGTTTCAATGATCATTAAAAGTATGCGGACAAAAATATTTTTATTTGGACTTTCCCTGTTACTACTTCAGGGTTGTGGATATGAATTTCCAACCTCTTCTACTGCGGAAGAGCCGGATTTAAAAGAGCTGAATTTAGATCGAATGACGATCATTGGGAGTACTATATCAGCTGGATATATGAATGGTGCTTTATACAATGAGGGGGAAAGCCATTCTTATGGTGCTTTGATAGACAGTTTGTTGAATATGGATTCATTTACTCCACTATCGATAGACAGTAAGTATGGATATAATCGTAATACTGGTTCGGGTATATTAGGCCGGTTTTATCTTTCTTTTAGAAACCCAATCCAAGACTGGCCGGCAAGGTATAATGAAGATGGGGAGGCAATTTCTAACTTTAATGGAGATATCAATCAGGTTACAAATTTTAGTATCCCCGGCTTGAAATCATTCCAAATTGATGATAGCGATGCGCTAAGCGGGAACACATATTTTGACAGAATTCTAGACAAGGGGGTAAATGAAAGCCTCTTGGATTTGGCTTTACAACAAGACCCCACTGTTGTGTTGTTTGAACCGGGCACAGAAGATATTTTAGGGCATGTCACACTTGGAGCCGCTGGGGAAGTGGACCCTCTTGCAACTGATATCAGCTATTCTGATCTCACCCCGGAATCAGTTTTTGAGGATAATCTCAATGATGCCATAAATAGAATTTTAAATGAATCTTCTTCTGAAATATTCATGCTGAATATCCCTGACTTCACACCAATGTCATATTTCAGTGAACTGATTTGGTATTTTTCACCGTCAGAATGGGCCTCTATCACTACAGGAAGTTATCCTCCATTTGGACTCTATTTCGATTTCAATCAGGACGTGCAGGAACACAATAGTACTGCAGATAGAGAGGAGAGACGACCCACCATAGTTTTTGATGGTACCGGAGGTAATGCGTTTCGGTCTAAAGTAATTCAGGATAAGTACTTGTCTGATGCACAAAATAATGAAGGTGATACAATTCCAAAATATCGTCAGATGACCGACGATGATCATTTCTTATATAATGTAGAGAGAATATACACCGAGAGAATTCAGAATGATGAAGTGACTTTTGGTTCATATCAACCAATAGATGATATGTTCATTTTAACCAAAACTGAAAAGGAAGTTGCTGAAGAAAGAAGGGAAGCATACAATGCTATCATTGAGAATATAGCTGCTAACAATACCAGGGTCCACTTAGTCGATTTTGCCGGCTTGATCGAAGGGGTAAATAATGGATTAGTATCCTACGATGGAGTAACCTACAGTTTAGGCTTTGACAATAAAACAGTTGTTTCAGCTGATGGTTATACATTGAATCATAGAGGGCAGGCATTACTGGCAAATGAAATTATAAAAGTCATGAATGCTAATTTTGGCAGTAATATCAGCTCCATTGATGTGAATGGCTTAAAAGGAACGGATATAAAACTCGATTTTTGAGGAGAAGGTCAGAATCAGAGAAAATCAACAAGGTTGAAATTCTTACACATGTAGGGAGATTTTTTCGATCAATTCTTCGACATACCTTTCATGTTCCGGTTTCATAAATACACTTCTTAAGATAGTAACATCTTCGGAGTCAGCGTTAAATTCGGGATGGAGTTTAGTAAAATCTTCGGCCGGAATTCGATACAAGGAAAGATAAAAAGACTGATCCTTCATGCCGCTATCAAAGATCCGTTTAGATTTGGAAGAGATCTCTGAAGTTGTGGTTACATCAGAGGGAAAGTATCCAAGGATGTCAAGCTCAGGCTTTTTGTAAGGCTTGAATTTCGAACTTGCCTCAGTCAGCTCATGCATTTTAAGCGCAGCATTTCGGCATTTTCCAAGAATTGGTCCAAATCCTTCTTTCTCTTTCAATGGGAATAGTTGAAGCGTAGCCCAAAGTGCGACTGCAGCAGCTCCCGCTCTTGAACATTCCAGACTGATCTCTCCAAGATGCAGATCTTCAGAAGTGAAATAGGTATAAGGAGAGTCATGTTTATAAAATTTTCCGACAGCGGGATCTTTAAATAACACACATCCACAACCATAAGGTTGAAGTCCATGCTTGTGAGGGTCCACAACGATGCTATCAGCGTGTTCCATTAACTTCCATGAAGTTCCATCAATAAGGTCAGTGTCTTTCAATGTCCGGAAAAAGCCTCCATAAGCAGCATCAATGTGAATTCTTATCCCATGCTCTTTCGCCCACGGCAGGATTTGATCTAGTGGCTCCACCTCTCCAAGCCCCGTAGTCCCTAAGGTAACTACAATAGTGCCGATTGTATCAGTGTCAATGGAATTCAGGTCAAAAGTTCCGTCTTCAAAAACCGGGATCTTTACTCCCTCAACCCTTAAAACAGAACACATTCGTTCATGAGTGTAATGTGCTTGTGATGAGAATGCGATCTTTTTATCGGGATGAGATTCCCGGGCTATCCAAAGTGCTTCCAGGTTTGCAATGGTACCGCTGGCAGTAAGATGCCCTAAAAATTCATCTCCGTAACCAAAGAAATGAGCCAGTTCATTTACAGCTTCTTTCTCCATTTCAGAAGAGGGTGGCCCACCATCCAGGGCATGGTTATTTGGGTTGATGCTCATCGCCATGGCGTAAGCTGCCCAGGTTAATGGATGAGGTGGTTTTAGCATCTGTCCGGCATAGGCGGGGTGATGAAAAGGGAAGTTACATTTCAGTCGCTGAGCCAGACGGTTAAAAGTAGCTTCAATTTTTTCATCAGAAACTTCGAGTGTCGCATCCTGTCTCCATTCCCCAAAAGAGTCTTGCCACTCTTTTAAAGTGGCAAGGGAATTATGCAAGATGTTTTTGGAGGACGTATTCATTAGTAGAGATTTACAGAAACACCTGCAGAAAGGACTTGCTTAAGCTGGATCTCACTGGAAAAGTCATTATCGTAACGTAGTTCAAACTGAAACGATGCACTCACAATGCTGTTGATCTGACCAATAAGTTCATTAGACCAAAATACATCAGTTTCGTTTATAGGAATCAGGAAATTTGTAAATGTTTCTACCGAACTTGCATACAGAATGTTTTCAAAAACCTCTTTCTCAAAGTTTATCCCAGTAGTTAAACCACCTTCAGATCTAAAATTATCACCGGCATCTAGGCCGTAATTGGTCGCAAGATCGTCATCGGTTACAAAGGTTTGTTTTAGACCTAAACCTGCTTCAAAAGTAAATGCCGCTGAAGGATCATAAGCAATACCAATGCCTTCACTTAAATAAGCCGGTGCAAAAAAGTTTGATATCTGAATATCTGGCTGTCCGTCTTCAGTAGCGTATTCAAAACCTTGATCAAATTGAGTTCTGAAGTTAATGGTGGCATAGCCGGAAAGAGTTCCATCTTCTCTAAAGGTATAGTTAAAACGATTCCTAATAGAGATCAAATCATCGGTTTTTCGTACGCCCTGACCCTTCGAGTTAGATTGGCCGTATTTCAGGTTGGTTCTGAATCCGTAACTAAATTGCCCTTGTTTATAATATAAAGTAAAGATTGATGATCCTGTTCCACTTATAGAGCTGACGCCACCTTGCGACCAATTGTTATAAGCTGCCTGAGAACCGTTTAAACTTGCCACCCAGCTTTGATCCCATCCTTTCAGGGTATCGGGTATGGAAATATTTTGAGCAGTGGCAGATATGCTGCATATCATTAATATTGATAGTGTGATCGCAGAGTATAAAAATGTTCTCATTTTTTATCTAATTACTTGTTTTTAAATAGTATAGCTTCTTTTAATTTTGAGTCTTTCAGCATAACCTCAATATGCTCACCGGCTTTTGTTGGGACAGTGATTCCGGACATATGTGTGAGTAACGGGTACTTACGGTGGCCACGGTCTATCAAGACGGCGATTTCAATGATATCAGGTTCGTACATACCACAGATAGCTGAAAGAGCTTCAAACATGGTTTTTCCTGAAAAGATCACATCATCCACAAGTAAGACGAACTTATCATTGCAATCCGGCAGGGGAGTCTCAGAACTGTTGCCACTCACTTCGTACCGATGCGCTGAAATATCCTTACCCAATAAATCAGCAATATTCTCAGAAAGTTCCAGGGCCGTTGCATACCCTCTTTCGTTCAGGCCAATGATCACCAGTTCTTTGTCATTTCCCATGCGCTCCCAAACCTGTATTGCAATACGGTGCAGTGTACGCTGCATCCGGGGGCGGTCCATTAATGTTATTTGCTTTTTCATAGGCTGCTTTTAAATTCAGAAGAAGGTACAGTTTTCTATACTCAGTGTTAAAAAAATAACGAAAAACGATAGGAATATTCGTATCTTAACAGTGTTAACCTCAACCTAAAAGAGAGACCCATGAAAAGAGGAATCGGAACATTATTATTTGGAGCAACAGCCTTTGCCGGTGGCATCATAGCCGGTTTGTTATTAACCCCAAAAAGTGGAAAAGAAAACCTCGACTGGCTGGAAAATCAAGGCCGTAAGCTCAAAAAAGACGGCGAAATGAGAATAGATCAGGTTTCGAAAGGAATCAAAAAAACTGTGAAGGATACATTTCCTGACCTTTATGCAGCAACGGAGAATCTCGATTTTTCTGAAGCAGAAGAGATCGAAGAAATAACCAGGCATGGATAAACCTGAATTTCAACATTCAGAGGCTTTTTTACAGTGGATATGGGAAAATCTGCTGTTTGATTTTACAGACCTTAAGACGACATGTGGGAAATCATTAAATATTATAAGACAGGGCGTATTAAATACCACTGACGGGCCCGATTTCACGCATGCTGCTTTAGAGGTAGATAATCTTATATGGCATGGGGATATTGAGATGCATGTAACAAGCAATGGGTGGAATGCACATGATCATCAAAATGATCCTAACTTCAATACTGTAATTTTACATGTTGTCACTGATGGAAGCCCACAACCGGTGATAACACAAAATGGAAGTACCCCTTATACCCTGAACTTGATGCCATATATGTCAAAAAAGTTGCGGGTTTTTTTAAAGGGGTTTGAAGATCCTGCAGCTTTGCCTTGCAGCAGGGGTGTTAGCTTTATATCAGAAGAAGCTTTTTTTAAACAGATCGAAAAATCACATATTGAGTACTTCGAAAAGAAATCAAATGATTTTTTACGTTTTTATGATCCCGATAAACTTCCGTCGGATGCATGGAAATATGCGTTGATCTTATCATTATGGGATGGGTTTGGGATCGCTCACAATAGAGAGCCCATGCAGGAAACAGCACAACAATTGCTTGAGAAATGGTCGGGTGCTTCTGTAGGTCAGGGAACAGAGCTTGCTTTCAATATCGCCGGTATTTACGATGATGGAAATGACCTAAAATGGAACATGAAGTCAGTTCGTCCGGCGAATCATCCGAAGCAGCGGATAACAGAGGCTGTAAAATTTACTGCTTTGATCTTGCGTGAGCCCTTCAAAAATTTACTCTCTTCTCGCTCTACTGAGATCTGGAAAACATGGGTTGAGGAGGCAGGTCTGCACAGGTCTTCGCGCATTGAAATATTGTACGGAACGGTATATTTGCCATCCATCTATGTGCTGGGAAATTTATTTGCTCACCAGAAACTTTCACAGCATGTACTCTCAGAGTGGAAGCGGTTGAAAACTCCTATTCCCGCATCTTTACTTAAAAGATTCAAATCGTTGAACCTCAACAGCTCAACATATCGCAAGAAACTGGGTGCTATCCATCAATTAAAATCATATTGTGATGATCATCGGTGCTCAGAATGTTTTGTGCTAAAAAATGCGATTGAGTCTTGATTGCTTTTAAAGTGATTTCTATCTTTGGAGTCTGTCAATGACATGAATTGCCCGGTCGTCTAATGGCAGGACAGCTGGTTTTGGTCCAGTCAGTGGGGGTTCGAATCCTCCCCGGGCAACACAAACTTATAAAGGATGACTGAGAGGCCATCCTTTTTGTTTATTGGTGAGCATTTATTGATGATTTTTTCATAGTTATAACCTGAACACTAAGCCTGCAACGTGGACACTCCCCTGGCGATATTTTCCGGAACAAGTAACCCGGCTTTAGCAAGAGCAATTGCTGAGGAATATGGTACATCTTTAGGGGACGTGACAATTAAGAAATTCTCCGATGGCGAGCAGTATGTGAAATACGAGCAAAGCATTCGGGGAGAAGATATTTTTGTGATCCAGTCCACGCCTCCTCCCGGTGATAACATAATTGAGTTATTACTGCTTTTGGATGCGGCGAAACGAGCTTCGGTTAAGAGGGTAACGGCTGTAATTCCATATTTTGGATATGCCAGGCAAGACCGAAAAGATCAGCCGCGTGTTTCCATCGGTTCAAAACTGATGGCAAACCTTTTGGTTAAAGCCGGTGCCGATCGTGTACTGACTATGGATCTTCATGCTGCCCAGATACAAGGATTTTTTGATATCCCGCTTGACCATTTATATGCAAGCCGGGCTTTTATAGATCACTTTACCTCCAATCCCATTGATAACCTGGTTGTGGTAGCTCCTGATGTAGGAAGCTTAAAAATGTCCAGGGCATATTCGAAGAAATTGGGAGCAAGCTTGGCTTTTATTGACAAAAGAAGGCCAAAAGCGAATGAATCAGAGATCATGAATCTGATCGGTGAAGTGGAAGGAAAGAATGTGTTAATTGTCGATGATTTGATCGACACCGCCGGAACATTGACTAATGCTGCCGCCGCTTTAAAAGAAAGAGGGGCGTTAAGTATTATCGCAATTTGTACACATCCGATTTTATCGGGTCCGGCATATCAGCGAATCGAAGATTCGCCAATTGATGAGTTGTTGGTAACAGATACGGTTCAGCTTCGCCAACCTTCTGAAAAGATAAAGGTATTGAGCATCGCGAATATTTTTGCTGAAGCTATACAACGCATACATACTAACGACACTATCAGTGCACTGTTTGATAATTAATGATTAAGGTAAACGCATTATGGCAAACCCAGAATTAGTAAAACTTGAAGGAAAGAAAAGAGAGACCAGTAAAAAAGCGAATAAAGCGCTGAGAGAGGAACTGCGTGTTCCTGCTGTTCTCTATGGCCCGGAAGTTGAAGAAAACATTCATTTCTCCATTGATGAACTGGAATTGGAAAAAATTCTCAGAAAGCCTCAGACCAAGCTTCAGGAATTGACCGTTGATGGAAAAACGTACAAAACACTTCTTAAAAGAACTGAATTTGATCCTGTTACCGATCGTCCCGTTCATGCAGATTTTTATGTTCTTGCAGACGGACAAAAAGTAACGCTTCGTGTTCCTATTAAGATTTCAGGAAACGCTAAAGGAGTGGTTGAAAATGGTGGACGTGTTTTCAAACCAATGAATTTTATTCGTATTCGAGTACTTCCTGAAGCAATCCCGTCTGAATTTGAAATTGATATCTCACCACTTGAGATCGGTCAGTCTTTCCACATATCCGACCTGGAACTGGAAGGCATCATTCCTTTGGATGATATGAGCCGAACCATTGTAACCATTCGTCCTCCTAAAGGAGCTGACTTTCTTGAAAGTCTTGTTGCGGGTGTTACTGAAGAGGCTGAAGAAGAAGTGGCCGCTGAAGGTGAAGAAGTTGCTGAAGGCGAAGAACTTGCCGAAGGTGAAGAGGCTGCTGAAGGTGAAGAAGGAGAAGATTCTTCTGAAGACAAAACAGAAGAATAATCTCTGTTCATTATCGCAAAGTTGTAACGTAACCTCTTTTTGAAATGTCCCTTATTATAGGTTTAGGAAATATTGGGCAAGAATATGAGGGGACACGGCACAACATAGGATTTGAAGTAGTTGATGCTTTAGCTGAAACTCTTTCTACTACATTTGGCCCGGGCAACGGGCCTTTTGTGGTTGCAGAGGGCAGGCACAGAGGAAGAAATGTAGTACTTATAAAACCCACTACATATATGAACAGAAGTGGGAAGGCGGTACGAAAAGCTCTTTCAGTATATAACACAGATATAGAGCATTGCCTGATCATTTACGATGATCTGAATTTAGATGTTGGAGATGTTAGGCTGAGGGCACAGGGAAGTGCGGGTGGCCATAACGGTATCCAAAGTATCATCGATGAATTGGGCAGCAGGGAATTTCCCCGGTTGCGATTCGGGATCGGGAATGATTTCCCACGAGGCCGGCAAGTAGATTTTGTGTTGTCGCCTTTTACCAATGCAGATCAAAAGTATTTAGAAGAGGGCATACAAAAAGCCCATGATGCATCACTCAATTTTGTGAGGGACGGCATCGTAAAAACAATGAATAATTTTAATTAATAATGGCCGAAATTCGGCCTATTGAACTTAAACTAACGTAACGGGAAACAATGGATACAATAATCTATTTAATACCGGTGGCCGGAGTGATCGCACTTCTGTACACTGTCTTTAAAACATCCTGGGTATCTAAACAGGAGATCGGAACCGAGCGCATGGAGCGTATCAGCAAAAGTATTGCGAGCGGTGCCATGGCATTCCTAAAAGCTGAATATCGGGTACTTTCCGTGTTCGTACTTGTAGTAGCTGTAATACTTGGCTTCAGTGCCGATCCGACCACTTCAAGCTGGATGGTAGCCATCTCTTTTGTTGTTGGTGCTATTTGTTCAGGATTGGCAGGTTTCATTGGAATGAAAGTTGCAACCAAAGCCAATGTCAGAACCACTCATGCTGCACGAACAAGCCTTGGTAAAGGTCTTGAAGTAGCGTTTGCAGGAGGTTCCGTAATGGGGCTTGGTGTAGTAGGCCTTGGAGTTTTAGGATTAAGTGGATTGTTCATCATTTTCGGTAATGTATTTGGCCTTGAAGGTGCAAGTGCAGTAAATAAAGTATTGGCTGTTGTAACCGGTTTTTCATTCGGTGCATCTTCAATTGCTCTCTTCGCACGTGTGGGTGGCGGTATTTACACCAAAGCAGCCGATGTCGGTGCTGACCTTGTAGGTAAAGTAGAAGCCGGAATCCCTGAAGATCACCCGCTGAACCCTGCTACTATTGCAGATAACGTTGGTGATAACGTTGGTGATGTGGCCGGAATGGGTGCTGACCTTTTTGAATCATACGTTGGTTCTATTATTGGTACAATGGTATTGGGTGCTGCATTTATAGCAGGCGCTACAGTTGACGGCGCTGTTTGGGCAGATGCTTTTAACGGACTTTCTGCCGTAATTCTTCCGCTTGTTCTTGCAGGTGTTGGAATTCTGACCTCTATTCTTGGAACGTTTTTTGTACGTGTGAAAGAAGGCGGAGATCCTCAAAAGGCATTAAATATGGGTGAGTTTATTTCAGCGGCTGTAATGCTGATCGCTTCTTACTTTATCATTACCTGGATGCTACCTGAAACCTGGACATTCAACGGTGAAGTTTATAGCAGTACCGGAGTTTTTTGGGCTACTATATTCGGTCTTGCTGCCGGACTCGGAATTGGATTGATCACAGAGCATTACACCGGAACCGGAACTAAGCCGGTTTGGTCGATCGTGAAGCAGTCTGTTACAGGATCTGCAACAAACATCATTGCCGGACTAGGTGTAGGTATGATCTCAACTGCTATCCCTATTCTTATCATCGCTGTTGCAATTATCGGTGCTTATGAATTTGCGGGACTCTATGGTATTGCAATTGCCGCTGTTGGAATGCTTTCAAACACTGGTATTCAGTTAGCTGTTGATGCATACGGACCAATATCTGACAATGCCGGTGGTATCGCCGAGATGGCTGAGCTTCCCGGTGAAGTTCGTGAGCGTACAGATAAGCTTGATGCTGTAGGTAACACTACTGCTGCTATTGGAAAAGGTTTTGCGATCGGTTCTGCTGCCTTGACTGCACTTGCTCTTTTTGCAGCTTTCATTACAGCTTTTGAGGCTGTAAACCCGGGGGTAGAGGTAATTATCAGTGTAACCAATCCTTCTGTAATGGCTGCACTATTTGTAGGAGCAATGTTACCATTCTTGTTCTCTGCGCTTTCTATGAATGCCGTAGGCCGTGCCGCAATGAGTATGATCGAAGAAGTGCGTCGTCAGTTCCGTGACATTCCTGAATTGACCAAAGCACTTGCTGCGATGAACAGAAATGAAGGCAAGAAATTAGCTGACTGGTCTGACGAAGATCGTACTACTTTTGAAGCTGCCGACGGTAAAGCTGAATATGAAAAATGTGTTGAGATCTCAACTCAGGCTTCTATTCGTGAGATGGTAGTTCCAGGACTCTTAGCTGTAATTGTTCCCGTTCTTTTCGGCTTTGTTCCGGGATTTATCAGCGACAGCCCAACACTTGGAGCTGAAATGCTTGGCGGACTTCTTGCAGGTGTAACTTCTGCAGGTGTTCTTATGGCACTCTTCCAGTCTAATGCGGGTGGTGCATGGGATAACGCTAAGAAGATGATCGAAGAAGGCGTGACCATCGACGGTGTTGAGTACGGGAAAGGCTCTGAGCCTCACAAAGCAGGTGTTGTTGGAGATACTGTAGGCGATCCGTTCAAGGACACTTCAGGCCCGTCTCTGAACATCTTGCTTAAGCTGATGTCAGTTGTAGCTCTTGTAATTGCTACCATGATCTAAAGCTTAGCTAAGCAAAAAATTGAAAGCCCCGTACATAATTTATGTGCGGGGCTTTTTATGGCTTTAATTTTTGAACAACGTATTCCAAAATGTCTCTCCAAACTTGTATGCCAACCATCCAAAAGAGGCAATACCAAGACCTAAAGCGATCCATGTATAGTTCTCAACTTCATCAAAACCATATCTGAAGATGCGGGTCCCGGCCAGCCCAAAGAAGATCACCCCAAAAAGCAGTCCGAATATGCCGTGAATACGCTTTCTTTTTTGATCTCTTTTATACTCTTCTTCTGTGGGTACATTTACTTTCATGGCATAAAATTTTATCACACAATCTGCCCTTAACAGCACGATGCATCGTGCTGCTACGGAGAACGGGGGAGCGACTGTGTTGATATTCCAGTCTTGTTGTTATCTTACCTGCATGGTCCGATCATCAGAAGTGCCCGGCTGAATTTTTGAAGGTGTCAGGTAATTTCTATTTCTGCCAATTTAAAATTCAACATTTCCTCATCCAACATTTCTATTAAACATCGAAATCTATGCCTTGAGCAAGCGGAAGTGAATCACCCCAGTTCATGGTATTGGTTTGCCGGCGCATATATGCTTTCCAGGAATCGGAACCGGACTCACGTCCACCGCCGGTTTCTTTTTCACCACCAAATGCACCACCAATTTCAGCACCACTCGTTCCAATGTTAATATTGGCGATACCGCAATCAGATCCACCGACACTCAAGAAACGCTCGGCTTCACGCATATTCAGCGTAAACATGGCAGAGCTTAGCCCCTGCTTTACACCGTTGTGCATTTCAATAGCTTCTTCGGTGGTCTTGTATTTCATCAGATAGAGGATAGGTGCAAAAGTCTCTTCCTGTACTATATTGTAGTGGTTTTGTACTTCAGCAAGGGCGGGGCGAACATAAAATCCGTCTTCATCCAAAGGCTCGCCACCGTATATCACTTTGCCGCCCTCCCTTTCGATTTCTTTAAGAGCTTTTTGCATTAAATCTATGGCATCCTGGTCTATCATGGGACCAACAAGGGTATTTTCATCCAGCGGATCACCGATCGTGATATTTTTGTAGATACTCATCAATCTTTCTTTTACCTGATCGTACACGGATTCATGAATGATGAGTCGCCGGGTTGAGGTACAACGTTGACCGCACGTTCCAACCGCTCCGAATACCGTAGCGCGTATGGCCATTTCAAGATCAGCATTTTCGGAGATGATGATGGCATTATTACCGCCCAGTTCCAGGATGGTTTTACCAAGTCTGGATGCAACGGTTTTTCCAACTTCTTTGCCCATACGGATAGAGCCGGTTGCTGAGATAAGCGGAATGCGTTCGTCTTCGGTCATCCATTCGCCAACTTGTCGGTCGCCGGTAACGAGATTAAAAATTCCTTCAGGAAGATCATTCTCTTTCAAAACCTTGGCGACAATTTTTTGAATAGCTACGGCACACAAAGGTGTTTTTTCAGAGCCTTTCCAGATCATCACGTTTCCACACACAGCAGCGATCATAGCATTCCAGCTCCATACGGCCACAGGAAAGTTGAAGGCAGATATTATCCCCACAATTCCAAGCGGGTGCCACTGCTCATACATTCGATGTTCAGGCCGTTCACTGTGCATTGTTTTTCCATATAACATTCGCGACTGTCCCACAGCAAAATCACAGATGTCGATCATTTCCTGGACCTCGCCCAATCCTTCCTGGTAGATCTTCCCCATTTCATAGGTGACCAGTTTACCAAGAGGTTCTTTGTATTCGCGGAGTTTCTGTCCGATCTGGCGGACGATCTCACCCCGCTGAGGAGCAGGCATGTTTTTCCAGACCTCAAAAGCTTTGTGAGCTTCCTCAACTACATGATCGTATTGTTCGCGGGAGGTTACCCCAACGGTAGCAATGCGTTCACCATCAGTGGGCGTGTAGCTGCTGATGGTTTCCTTGCTTTCCATATGCTTACGCCCGGTGCTTGTCCCGGGATTAATACCTTCGATACCTAATGTTTTCAGAAACTCCATGACGATAATATTTTTTGGCTGAATTTTTAATGAAGATAGGGAAGTAAGCAGTCAGAATACAGAACTCAGAATTCAGTTTCTTCTGTATTCTGAATTCTGAGTTCTGTATTCTTCCGCCATGAGAAAAGCATCGAACAACGAGATCAAATTATTACGAAAACTTGCCCGTAAAAAATATCGCGAGAAAGAGCAGCGGTTTGTGGTGGAGGGGGAGCGGGCGGTTGAGCAGGTGGTGGGCAATGGTTTGATAGAGGTGGAGACGGTTTTTGTGGTTGAGGGAAGAGCTGTCAGCGATCAGCTTTCAGCTTTCAGTGTTTTTGTAGAAGAGGCTGTGTTTGTTGAAGTGGCGGATACGGAGAATCCGCAGGGGATATTGGCGGTTTGTAAGATGCCGGATGAAATTCGGCCCCAAAAATTAGCTGAGGAAACCGGCATTATTGTAGCGACTGATGCCATTCAGGATCCCGGAAATATGGGGACGATCCTGAGAACGGCGGCATGGTTTGGGGCAAAGGCTTTGATCGCCGGAAAGGGCAGTGTGGATGTCTATCACCCTAAAGTGGTAAGAAGTACGGCGGGCGCTACCGGAAGTATCCCTGTTCTGACCGGAGATCTGGAAGCAGTTTTCAGTGAGTTGGAAAGATCTGGCTGGCAAGTAATGTTATTGGATGGGGGAGGATCAGCCGAGCCTCTGAGATCGATTCAACCCGCAGAAAAAACAATATTGGTTGTGGGGAATGAAGGGAATGGAATCAATGAAAACCTGTTGAACTCAGGAAGAAAAAAAGTAAAGATCGAATCTGGCTCCGCACAGGAAAAAGTAGAAAGCCTGAATGCGGCAGTCGCGGTTAGTATAGCTTTGTGGGGGTTGAGAGTTGAGAGTTGAAAGTTGATAGAGTGATGAAAGTTTTTGAAATAATTTTGTAAGGAATACGATCGAGTTGGCTCTTACTATAAAATCAAAAGAAGCTTGCTCAATAATGATATTTAGTGAATGGGAAAGAACAGTGCCGATCGAATTTAAGGAAGATGTAGTTTGGAAAATGGAAGCATACAGATTGAGTCTGTTTTTATCTGACGCATTTTGGGAAGACACGAATATCATTCTTTCAGAAAAAAGATTTTCACTAGCTGACCAACTTTATTGTTCAATAGGTTCTATAAGTGCAAATATAATTGAAGGTTATTCACGAAAGTCCAAAAAAGAAAAAGCACGATTTTACGAAATATCACTTGGTTCTGCCCGAGAAGCAAAAGATTGGTATTTCAAATCCAGACATATACGATCTGAAAAGAAATCTATGTCCAGGATTAAGGTTCTAACCTCCATTATAAAATTACTTCAAAAAATGATCTCTGATCAGAGATGGAAAAGCAGACATACATAAATCACCCTATCAACTTTCAACTCTCAACTTTCTCACCCTCCCTAAAATAATTCTCTGTAAAATCCTCATTACCCATTGCAAATGAGTTCCGCTTTAGCTTTATTGAAAGAGCCGTTCACAATTCATCTACTATGGCTGGTACAATAGATATTGCAAATCAAATCTCGCCTTTATGCCTAAGAAGAAAGAGAAGAAGATCTTCGTACTTGACACCTCCGTTCTGCTCTATGATTATGAAGCCGTTCGTAACTTTGAGAAAAATGATGTAGCCATTCCAATCACCGTTCTGGAAGAACTAGATACCTTTAAAAAGGGAAACAACGTAATTAATCTGCATGCCAGGGAATTCATCCGGTACCTGGACGGAATTTCAGATGACAACATGCTCCAAAATTGGATCCCACTTAATGGTCGCTCGCATGGTAAATTGAGGGTGATAACTCAGGGAACTAACTCTCAGGATGCTACTCAGGTTTACGGCTCGGACAAAAACGACCATCGCATCATAAATGCGGCGCTGCACCTGAAGGAAGAAAACCCGAATCAGCGTGTGATCTTGGTTTCAAAGGATATCAATTTACGATTGAAAGCACGGGCATTGAATCTGGAGGCAGAAGATTATGAGACCATACAGATCAAAGATATTGAGCATTTGTACCGTGGTAAGACCGAGCTTGATATCGATGATCCGTCAGTGATCAGTAAGTTTTATGAAGAGGGGGAAATTGATCCGAAAGAGATTGGGGAGGAGAATCCAACCTGTAATCACTACTACATAATGAAAAGCCACGGCTCCTCTGCACTGGGATGGTATAACCCTAAAAGTAAGATGGTTGAAGTAGTCGAGAAGATGCATGCCTATGGCATTCAACCCAAAAACGCAGAGCAGACCTTTGCGCTACATGCGCTCCAAAACCCCAATATTTTATGTACAACCATTACTGGAGCCGCCGGTACCGGAAAAACATTATTAGCACTAGCTTCAGCACTGGAGCAACGAAGTAATTTTAAGCAGGTGTATCTGGCGCGGCCTATTGTTCCATTGAGCAACAAGGATATCGGTTTTCTACCAGGCGATGCCAACCAAAAGATCGACCCGTACATGCAGCCGCTTTGGGATAACCTGAGTTTCATCAAAAATCAGTACAAGGAAACCAGCAAGCCGTTCAAGAAAATTGACGAGATGCTGCAGACGGATAAGCTACGGATCGTGCCGCTGGCATATATTCGAGGTCGAAGCCTTTCAAACGTGATCTTTATCATTGATGAAGCACAGAATCTGACACCGCATGAAGTGAAGACCATCATCACCAGAGCAGGAGAGAATACGAAAGTGGTGTTCACCGGGGATATCTTTCAGATCGATACGCCGTACCTGGATGCGCAGAGCAATGGCCTTAGTTATTTAGTGGATCGAATGCACAATCATGATCTGTATGCGCATATCAATCTGGAGAAGGGAGAGCGTTCTGACCTGGCGAATTTAGCTTCAAAACTTTTGTGAGGTGTTAGGTTTTAGGTGCGAGGTGTTAGTTTCAAGTAGTTCTAACACCTAAAACCTCGCCACTAAAACTTATTCCGCTGAAGGACTGAGCAGATCTACCTGAAAGCGAAACCTCTCTGTTTCCATCGACATGATGTCATATAGGTCTTTGATCACTTCAAAAACAGTTTTTGGTGCTCCGATGATGGTAGTGGATAAATATCCAACTTCAATTTCTACATCGTATTGAGCAAGGTGCTCCAGCAATTCCTGTACTTTTTCTCTTGGGTCTTCTTGGGATAATGGAATATAAGTGAGCTGGGCAATGGTTTTCATAAGTATGTGTGGCTGATAGGTTATTGAAGATCAATTTTCAGTCCAAAGATAAAGCAGAAGAGGTAAAGAGGCTAATTAAAGTGAGTATTGAATCATAAATTAGATATTTGGATTAATTAGTTTTGTCTGGCCTAAGAAAAAGAAGGGCAAAACCTGTTTTACAAGCCGGCTGAATCAAGTAAGGAAGAAGTGCTGTTGACGGAGATTTGGGATTTGCTAAATAAGTGAATTTATAAACCAGTCCTTTTCATATTAAAAATTTCCGTGTGAGGTTCTCCGCCTTGACTCATTTTCAGAGATATCACCATTTCAGTATCAGAAGTACGTTCAAAGGTCAGTCCCTTTAGTTCGATCTTATCTTTGGAAAAGCTGATCATCTCAAACGTGGTCATGTCATCTTTTTCCTCCCAGCCGGTGAGGTCAGGATTGAAGTGTTTGAGACGCAATCCGGTCTCATCCAAAAGTAAAAACTCATAGAATACCAGTTCACCTTCCGCATTGATATGTCGGTACATACCCATCATGGTGCCATGGATCGGTTTTTCCCAGGTTTCGTGAGAGATCCCGCCAAATCCATCGCCTTCCCATGAGCCGACCAGCCAGGTGTAGTCATTGATATCAAAAATAGGATTAGCTACAGGCTCCGAAATATTCGAAAAAGATAAGGTACTCAGAGCCAAAGCAAAGATAAGTAACAGTGTTTTCATAGCAGTAAAGTTGGTGAGCAGATAACGGAATGTAGAAAATTAACCGGCAATTTCAATCTGCTATGCTTTAAGTGGAACCGGGAGGTCCCGGCAGGCATTCCCAACGGGGACGTTTGGAACGAGTAAAAAACTGAATTGCGATGACCGATGGAACGAACGACCGATGTGTGAATTTCACTAACACCTAACACCTAATACCTGACACCTAAAACCTCAATCCAGCGCCACCACCTCAACACCATTCAGTCGTCTCCCCAAAAATCGTTCAGCAAGTTCATGAAAACGTTGGGGGCGGTCGCTCACAAAACACTGGAAATCCCCACCGGAGGTATTCAGAAGATCGAGTTCTGCCAATTTAGTTTTAGCAGATTCTGCAATGGATTCTGCCGAGTCAATGATCTCAATATTGCCGTTCTTAAGGATCTTTGGAATCACATCCTTAAAAAGGGGGTAATGGGTACATCCGAGGATCAGGGATTGGATATCGCTGTCATCAAACGCATCCAGGTAATAGTGGAGGGTTTTTTGGGCCACCTCATTCTCTATCCAGCCTTCCTCTGCCAGCGGCACCAACAGCGGACACGCCTCCTGTTGTACGTTTATAGTGGGGTCATGAGCATGAATGGCTTCCACATAGGCCCGGGAGTTTACGGTTCCCATCGTACCGATCACCCCAATATTTTTATGATCCGGGAGGGAAACCGCATTATTGGTTCCGGCTGTGATCACATCCAATACAGGCACTTCTCCGGCGGCCTGAATGATCTCCTCTTTTGCGGAAGCCGACACCGTATTACATGCGATCAGGATCATTTTAACCCCTCGCTTCAATAAAAAATTGGTGATCTGAAGCGCATAAGCACGAACAGTTTCTTCTGATTTGATGCCGTAGGGAACCCGGGCAGTGTCCCCAAAATAAATGATGTCTTCATTGGGAAGGGCATCGATCACGGCTTTGGCAACAGTAAGTCCGCCGATACCGGAATCAAAAATGCCAATGGGTGCTTTCTTTAGATCTTGCAAAGGAGTTATTGGTGTGGAATTATTTGTTAAAAGAAGGTATTCAATTCTTAAAACTTAATACAAGCCTTTGTAACTTCTTTCCATGAATAAAATATCCGTATTGTTTTTACTATTCACTATCGTCCCGGCCTTTCTATTAGCTCAGGAACCCGATACTCTTTATGGAGATCTTGGTGAGGTTGTTGTTACCGGCTATGAGGGGAACCGCAGCGTGATGGAATCACCCGGAGCCATCGCAAATATTGATCCTGAGCGCATAACGGGTTTCGATGAAGGCTCTTTGTTGTATGGATTAAATACCGTGCCCGGAGTCAGAATTGAGCAGCGTGCTCCCGGAAGTTACCGGGTGGCCATTCGCGGGAGTTCGCTTCGTTCTCCATTTGGAGTGAGAAATGTCAAGATCTATTGGAACGACATTCCATTTACGGAACCTTCAGGAAGTACCCCACTTAATTTACTGGATGTGATCAATATGCAGGAAGTGGAGGTGATCAAAGGTCCGGCCGGCAGTATTTACGGAGCGGGTAACGGCGGGGCCTTATTACTTGAAAGTCGTCAGTCAGAGAATAATGAAATTGGAGTCGGAAGCCTGTTCGGTTCTTACGGCTTACAGCGTTACACCGCATACGCACAATCTCAGTTTCAAAATGGGAACTTTCGGTTTAATTATGCAAACCAACAGTCGGATGGATACAGGGACCAGTCCTTTTTCAGTCGCCAAACTGCAGAGCTTTCCGGACGATTTCAGCTGAACGACAGGCAGATCATCAAAACAAGCTTTTTATACTCCGACTTGAATTATGGTATTCCGGGCCCATTGACAGAAGAACAATTTGCTCAGGACCCAACTCAGGCACGGCAGGGAAATCCATTCGCACTTGGGAGCGTGCAAGCAAATGCGAGCATAGACCAACAGGCATTTTTAGCGGGGATCAGTCATGATGCTCAGATATCGGAAAATATCTCTAACCTGACCACCCTCTATGGGACCTTCAGTGCGTTTGAAAATCCTTTCAATCTGGATTACAAAAAAGACAGCAGAAAATCGGGTGGTGGGCGCACACGCTTTTATTTTGATACAGATATTGGAGAGGTTAGAACCCGATTTACGGTTGGGGGAGAGCTTCAGTCTGCTAATTACGCTGCACGAAATTTTGAGAATGACAGCAGTGAAGTAGGAGCCCTTAACTTTGACGATGAGATCAAGATCCAGTCTTCTCTGATATTTGTAAATACAGAGATCGATCTTCCCAATGACTTTTATGTGACAGCCGGATTGAGCTACAATCGTTTGGAATATAGCCTGAATCGCTTGGTAACAAATTTATCCGGCGACAATACCGGCCTGGCTGAAAAAACCTTTGATCCTGAGATCATCCCACGGGTAGGCTTACTGAAGAAATTTTCCCCGGCTCTTTCATTACATGGAAGTGTGAGCTTTGGATTCTCACCACCTACCATTGAAGAATTCAGGACAAATGAAGGGAGTATTGCCCTGGATCTGGAAGCAGAGCAGGGAGTGAACTATGAAGTAGGAGCACGGGGAACTTTGATAGGGCCTCGAATAACCTACGATATCACCACTTTCTTTTTTAAACTGGATGAGACCATCGTGCAGCAGCCCTCTGACCGCAATTCGACGGTAATTTTTGAAAACACGGGAAGCACTGATCAATACGGACTTGAAGCTGCAATAAATTGGGCAATAATTCGAAATATGGGAGCTTTTTTGGAGGAAATGGATTGGAGCATTTCGTACACCTTCCATGATTTTGAGTTCAAGGATTACCAGAAGGAGGGGGATGATTTTTCAGGTAATAAACTGACGGGAGTAGCACCTCATATTTTAGTTTCTACGCTGAATACTAAAACAGCGACAGGCATCTACAGCTCATTATCCTACAACTTCACGGATGAGATCCCTTTGAATGACGCAAATACGGTGAATTCTGAAGCTTATCACCTGGTGCAATTAAAAGCCGGGCTCAAGCGTCAGGTAAAAGAAGGAGTATCAGTAGATGTTTTTGCAGGAATTGACAACCTGTTGAATGAAAAGTACAGCCTCGGCAATGATCTGAATGCTTTCAGTGGCCGTTACTATCAACCCGCAGCCCCAAGAAATTGGTTCGGAGGAGTGAAACTTAATGTTGAATTATAAGTGTTGAATGTTAAATGGATGTGAGGCCATTTAACATTCAAAATTCAACATTTAAAATTTCATCAAAATTTCCTTGCCAATACTACCGTCTTCTTAAAAGTCACATTACTACCATTGGCACTATTGTAAGCCTCAAAAAGCACGATGTAAATACCAACACGATTACTTCTGTTGTCATCGGTACGCCCGTCCCAGATCAGTGAGCCTTCGAAGCCGGCCTGTAGACCATCAGCCAGTTCACGGACTTCCCTTCCATAGCGGTCAAAAATGCGTACCCGAAGTAAATAATCCGATTCATCCAGTTTGTAATTAATAAACAGGTTGTCTTCGAAGCCATCATCATCAGGAGAAAAAGGATTCGGTGTAAAGGTGATTCCTGTGTTTTCCGAAACCGATCCGGCTTCCTGGAAAATAGAATTCTGCTCTCCCGGCGTACCGCCATTTACGCGTGTGCTTGAGCTCCAGTTTGACGGGTCGTCACTTGGCCCTTCCGGATCTATACGTTCAAGTGCTACACCATCAGTGTCAAAAAGATTGGGATTTTGCCAGCTTTCATCATAGAACACAGAATCAATAGTGGTCCCTGTACTGTCGGCCAGGTAAATAGCATCATCCGCATTAGAGAGACTCAGGCTGGAGCGGTCAATTCGCACTTTGAACTGATCACTTTCATTCTCCAGTTCAAAATATTCGGCAAGCTGACTTTCACTGAAATTCGGGGCCTCATCCTCTGCATAAACTACAACGTGTGCTCCGGCGGGGATCCATTTATATTGTGAGGAAACCGGGAATAAAGACCGAACTTCTCCGTCTTCATCAGGTTCATCGTGAAGGAAAAATCCCTCCAGAGAAACGGCATAATCAGATGGATTAAAAAGTTCGATATACTCTGTTTGATCGGGGAGATTGTCATCCGAATTCGCCAAAGGGTTGTATAAGATCTCATTGATCACAACCGTACCCGGATTGATGGGCTGAGATATTTCAACACCGAGTTCCTGGTTGGCATTTCCGCGAAAATCGGTGAAATCGGTAAAGGTTAAACTAAGTGGTTCGCTGGCGTTTCCTTTCGCTTTTGCAGAAGAGGGAGCTGATCCTGAAACAGGGTTCTCCAGTATCACGATATTTCCGTCCGTCTCGCTGTAGTCTATAATTGAAGCAGGTTGCTCGTTCACAAAAGCAGATGCATTATCGATATTAACAAACTCAGTAAAAGCCACAAAGATGGTTCCGTCCGACTGAATTTTGGAGAATAAGATCTGTGGTGGCGTTTCATCGGGTTCAAAAACACTGCTTTGGACCCCGGCGCTGCTTCCGCTTCCTTCATTGCTTGCCCAGTTCGAGGCATCATTCGAAGCAGATTCAGGATCTTTGCGCTCCAGGGAAACTCCGGGCTCATTCCCTCCCCAGGTCTCGCTATAAAATAAACTGTCGATCGTGATCCCATCTTCATTTTTGATCACAACTGCATCTTCATCATCATTAAGGGAAGGAAATCCGGAAAGATAAACTCCATTCTGTACTTCATCGGCAAAAATCTGGAGATCGGTAAGCACCAGATATTCACCTCCCCTCAGCTCAGTACCTTCAGGAATAGCCGTTGATCCCGTAGCATCTGATAAAGTCCAGTTACTAAGATCAAAGTTTCTATTCGTTCGGTTATACAATTCAATAAATTCTTCTGAATCTGCACTTTCCCTTTGATAGAGAATTTCATTGATGATCACATTCCCGATATCTGCAGGCGAAAACTCAGTGTATTGTAGTTCTGTGGAAACAGAAGCCTGGATATTATCGAAGATGTCTTTTTGATCTTCTATGGTCAGTGTATAAACCCCTCCATCAATTAACGATGTTCCCAGTACAACGATTAATGTATTCCCTGAGAATTCAGCGATCTCCGAAATAGATACTGAGGGAGAAATCGAATAGTTGGCGGTATTTTTTGCTAACACAGAATCAATACGTTCATTAAATGTTATTCGTATGGAGTCTGGAGCAACTATGGATGTATTAATGATCTCCGGTGGGGTGTTATCGGGTTGAATTTGATTGGGTGCACCCGGAGTTCCCAAATTACCTGAAGGACTGTTTCCCCAATTCTCGCGGTAAATAGAAGGAGCTCCCACACTTTTCCGTTCCAGAGAAACCTCATTCCCACCCCATTCCGGTGTGTATGTCAGGGAGTCGATAAGGGTTCCGTTTTGTTTACGGATCACTATGTCGTCGGGAGTGGTACTGTTGAGATTAGCGAATCCGCTGCCCATATCTGCGAGAGTAATATTCGGAAACAGTCCCGAAATGGTACTGTGCGGGACCAAAACGATATAGGAATTAGGAGCCAATGCAAATTCGCTATCTGTAATTGTTCGGGCATTTCCGGAATTGTCGTTATAGGTCCAACCCTGTAGGTTAAATGCATTGTCGGTTGGGTTATAGATCTCGATGAAATCAGTGAACCCGGTTGCCGGGTTGTACATGAATTCTGTAATGAATACATCTCCGGAATCTGCTACGGCATACTCGATCACAAAGAAAGAAGAAGAAATATCAGCTGCGGTATTTCCAAAAATATCTGTTTGATTAGCGATAGTCAGCTCATAGGTAGTTCCTGAAGGCTCACTTGACAAAGGAGCATCATATTGAAGTGTGATGCTTGAAGAGGAGGAAAGCGTAGCGGATTGAAGTGCGGGTAGGTCTTCCGAAAGTCCATTTGCAGTAAGCGTGAAATTGGTGGGATTCTGTGCTTCAGCTTCCTGAAGTCGTTCAGAAAATGAGAGTTCAATTTGGTCATTGGCCGGACGTTGAATACCGAGTAATTCAGGAGCGGTAATATCAGGGGTGATGAGGTTGCTAAGGCCCGGAGTACCAAGGTCTTCTGACGGACTGTCTCCCCAGTTTTCTCTGAAGGTGGATGAAACGGCAGGGGAACGGCGTTCAATGGCGACATCCTCACCGCCCCAGTCTGAATTATATTCAAGAGAGTCTTGAGTTATGTCATTTTCGTCTCGTAATCGAACTTGCTCAGACCCAGTATTATTGAAAGCCGGCAAGGAAGCCTGCATGTAATTAGCATTACCATAAAAGGTGCTTAAGGCGGATGTATCAGCAGAAATAACAGCGAAACTATCGGGAAGAATGGCAAAATCTGACCCTGTAATTGTTGCAAAGGCATTATTATCACCGATCTTCCAATTCCGTAAATTCAAATAGCGGTCTGAAATGTTTTTGAGCTCTACATATTCTGCTGTCCCTGTTGGGGGATCTTTCATGAATTCGTTGATGATGATATCGCCGGGTTGGTAGTCGTCATAGATAAAAAATTCAGTAACCGATCCATCAGGAATATTCCAGCCGTTAACACTTTCAATATTTGTTACTTCTATCTCAACAGGACCGGAGGGGAGATTCTCAGGGAATTCAAGTAAAAGTTGATCGTTCTCAGGCTGTGTGATATTGGTAGCGGGATCGATCGACTCCCCGTTAATGGTAAAGTCAGTACTCTCCACCGTTGTGAAATTGATATCCTCATTAAACTCCAATAAAGCATGATCGTCTTGGGTACTGGAGGAACCGATAAGTTCAAAGGTATTGGAAAACTTGAATTCAATTTCTGAATTGGCGGGGATGGTTCCTCCGTAAATATTTTCCACACTATTTACGGTAAGGGTATAGTCTCCATTTGGGATATCATCAGCGAATGTCAGTCGCACAGTAAGATCGGAATTGATAACTTCCGTTTGCTGGGGCGAGCCGATTCCTGAAAGATCGAAATTAGATGGATCAATAGTGTTGCTGTCGATCTGATAGTTGAAAGTGACATCTATAGCCTGACTGCTAGCACCCGATGCTGAAGAAATGGAGAAATCTTCAGTATTGGTGATGATAGTATCATCGAAATAAAAATTCTCACTTCGGGTTGAAGTATAATTTGTTCGAATACCAAAATAGCTTGATGTTGTATGCGTGTTATCCGTTGCCGTGGCTGCTGAAGCAGGAGTGCTTCCATATCCTGCGGATTCAAATAACTCCCAGTTCCCATTCTCATCTCTGGTAACCCGAATTTGAAATGGACCGCCTGCTGAAAGGTCAAGGGTTCCTGTTAAAATTTCTGTTGCGATACCATTCGTGAATTGAAAAAGCCTGAATCTGTCTTCACTTCCACTTTCGCCGGCACGTACAGCGTAGCCATTTACATTGTCATTTAGGTCTTCACGATCAGAGACCAAAAAAATAAATCCACGATTGCTATTGGATGGTTCAAAATCCTGATCAATAAAAAATTCCCAGCTTCCGTACGCTGTTGTGGATGGAGTGACTAAAAAAGATGAGCTATTACTCGCATCCGTATCGTTTAGCCTAAGTTGATCATTACCGGCATTATCAAAGATCGTAAACTCTCCGGTATCGCCCGTCCATTCAGGATTGGTGGTGAAGTCTCCGTCATCAAATGTTTCATTCAAGACCTGAGTCTGGGCAAGAGCAAAGGACGGGAGAGTAAGGAGTATAAAGAGCAACAGTTTTTTCATTGCAAAAGAATAGCCCGAAGTAGTAATTAAATCAACTTTCTTCGGCCATAATTACAAGTGTTATACCAATTTAACAAAGCCCTAAAAAAACAGGGTAAAAGGATATTCCACCTTTTACCCCTGGAAGGACATTGGGGATCTTCCGGTCCCCAAGGCAATGATTAGTTCTCTTTTGTTAGCTGTATAGTTAGAGCGATGAAACGCGCACTCCTTACAGATTTTTTGTACTTTTTTATAAATTAGATCATCAGTAGTTAACTCTATAAAAATCAACACTGCATATGCGAAGCTTACCTTTTAGTATTGAAAATTTAAACGGCGGATTCATGAAAGTTGAAGGAATTCTGCGCGTGGAGGGAGAGTATTTAGTCTTTGAGTTTCATAAAAAAGATGCGGTTGTTGAGGCTTATCAGTCTGAATTGAAGACGGCTAAGATCCCTTTTTCTGAGCTTGATATGCTGGAGTTCAAAAAGGGGTGGTTCAGCGGGAAGCTGATCTTACATGGGAAAACAGCAAAATCATTTGGGGAGCTGCCCGGAAAAGATCTTAATGAACGGGTGCTCAAAATAAAACGAAAGAACAGGGAAACAGCTGCTTCTATCTCATCAAACCTGAATCTGAGAATATCAGAACACAAATTAAGTGAATTGGATAACGAAGAATGAGTATTCCCTATAAATATTCCATGTATGAGGGTACTGAATTAAATAAGTACAAAGAAGTAAAGGGTATTCTAAGCTTTGCCGATCGTGAACTCCTGTTCGAATATAAAGTGTACGATGCTAATGGAAATGGGATCAGTAATCTTTCAAAATTTGCCATCCAGCTGGATAACATCAAAAGCATTCAATACAAGAAGGGATTTTTATTCACAGGAGGGAAGTTGATCATAAAAGCCAATCAATGGGCGTTTTTCGAACCGTTACCCGGAAGTGATCAGGGAGTGATAAAGCTGAATATCAAAAGAAGGGATCGAAGTGAAGCCATTAGGATATCTACAAAACTGAACCTGTACATGTCGCAACAACGCCTGGATGATATGGATGGGGAATAATATTTACCAAAAATGTAGGGACGCAAAATCTTGCGTCCCTACATTAAGGGAATTAATTATTCTATTTCAGAAACCCCTTCTTAACCAGCAATTCAGCATTTAGAATAGCCCCACCGGCCGCACCGCGAATGGTGTTATGAGCCATGGCCACAAAGCTGATGTCAAATACTTCGGCCTTTCTCAATCGTCCCAAATGCAGCTGCATACCGTTTTCAGCATCAGCGTGTAAGCGAGGCTGAGGATATTGTTCCTCTTCATGGAGCTTGTAGAGCTGATTTGGGGAGAAGGGAAGGTCAAGATCCGCGATCGGATTTTTCCAGTTTGTGTACGCTGCTTTCAGTTCTTCAACATTTGCGGGGGGATCTTCCAGCTTAGCAGTTACCGAGATCATATGTCCATTGATGGTAGGTACTCTGGTTGCCGTTGCCTGAACGGGGAAATGGGGCTTAGCCAGGGTAGTTCCTTCAAGAGTACTTAATATTTTTCTGGTTTCAGGGCCAACTTTAGGTTCTTCTCCTGAAATGAACGGCACTACATTCCCTAAAATATCCAAACTTGCCACGCCTGGATAACCCGC
Source organism: Gracilimonas halophila (assembly GCF_042684365.1). NCBI lineage: Bacteria > Pseudomonadati > Balneolota > Balneolia > Balneolales > Balneolaceae > Gracilimonas > Gracilimonas halophila. The sequence continues at coordinate 68,155 of NZ_JBHULI010000005.1, forward strand.
GCCTGATACCGCTTGCATAGTGGTAAGGATCAGCGCTTCGATCCCAAAAGCATCATATAATGGTTTCAGTGAAATGGCGAGGGGGACAGCCACACAGTTTGGATTGGTTACGATCCACCCGCTGCCGTCTTTGGTGAACGTCTGCTTTTTGATCAGCTCGGTATGATCGGGATTGATCTCCGGGATGAGCAATGGAACTGTAGGATCTTGCCGATAATTTTTGGCATTGGAGATGACCGGGATTCCGGCAGAAGCAAACGCTTTCTCGATCTCCCCGGCTACGGATGAATCCAGTCCTGAAAATACAAAATCCACATCGCTGAATTCATCAGGGTCACAATTCTTGACTATAGTTTCCTTTATAGATTCAGGAAGAACCACATCTTCGATCCAGTTGGCAGCCTCTTTATATTTTTTACCGGCCGAGCGTTCGGAGGCACCCAAAGCCTCAATTTCAAACCAAGGGTGACCCTGAAGTAAGCGAATAAATTTTTGTCCGACTGCACCGGTAGCGCCTAAAATTCCAACTTTCATGGTAGTTGAGTGAGTTTTTGTAGATCAAAATTCTTTGAGCACTAAAAATAACTATTTAATACCCTTAATGTGAGATTTTTAGCTGAAGAATAGTCACTTTTTTTAACGGTGATTCACGGAAGATAAGAGCCAATGATAAAGCAACTTCAATGTTCGACATTGAATGTTCTATGTTCGATGTTCAAATTTCCATCCCACCGATCTGTGCTCTATCTTTGGCCCATGAAATTTATCTACGACAAACTTGAAGCTCGTAATCCACAGTTCTATGCCTGGCTTGTACTTGGATTATTATTCCTCATCTATATCTCCAGCTTTGTGGACCGGCAGATCGTTGCAGTATTGGGAACAGCTATTCGTGATGATCTGGGTTTCACTAATACACAGATCGGTGTTCTCTATGGACCCGCTTTCTCCCTGATCTATGCCGTTTGCGGAATTTTTATGGGATGGTTTGCTGATCAGTTTTCCCGAAAGCGGATCATTCTTACCGGACTTGTCATCTGGAGCCTGATGACCGTAGCCAGCGGATTCGCAAGCTCTTTCGTTTTTCTGATCACTGCAAGATTTTTTGTTGGAGTAAGTCAGTCGGCACTGAGCCCGGCCGTGTATTCCTTACTGGCGGATTATTTCCCACCTGAAAAAAGAGCGCGCGTATTCTCGGTCTACGCCTCCGGGATCTTTGTTGGGGTAGGACTTTCCTTTTTGATCGGTGGTTCGGTAGCGCAAGCCTACGACTGGCAGGAGGCCATGAAGATCGTAGGTTGGCCCGGATTGGGTATTGCAGTTATAGGATTTTTATTAATCCGTGAACCGAAGAGAAAATCGGTTAAAAGTGATCGTTCGTCATCTGAGTTTTTTGAAGTGCTCAAGTTCATCCTCAAAAAGAGAAGTGTGCGTTATTATCTCGCCGGATTTTCACTTCTTTCCCTCAGCGGATACACCATTCTGGCTTTTATCGGAACGGTCTTGAATGATACCTTTGAAGCTCCCTCTATGATCGCTCAGTACGGTTGGTTTATGTTTGCGGCGGGAGTGGGAGTAAATCTCTCCGGTTGGCTGGCCGACAAAATGGCCATTAAATTTGGTCCGGAGAAACGCTTTGTAATGGGGATTGTGGCTGCCTTGGGCGGACTCCCATTCTACTATTTTGGGTTATTTGCCGAATCGGTAATGATGGCTTTTGTACTGATCGGGATCGGGAACGTGATCGCCTCCTCATACAACGGAGTGGCGGCAGCCCTTATTCAATATTTTGTGAAATCAGATATGCGGGGGATGGCCGGCGCAGTGTATTTATTTGTGATCAGCATAGTGGGGTTTGGGATCGGACCGCCCGTAACAGGTTGGCTCATCGATCATGTATTTACGGATCTGTATGGCCCTTCGAAAGCACTGCTGCTGGTATTTACGGTGTGTGGGTTCTTAGCAACGTTAAGTTTCTGGAAGGCGATGCAGTTCTATCATGAAGATGCCGAGGATTGAGCAATACGGGGCGTATTGTAATTTGCCCCTACTAGCTTTACTTCTCGGTTACACAAAAGAATATTATGCTCAATTACCATGAATCAGCAATGATAACTATGTTACTATTCGGTTAAAGCCTTTGCCGTAGTTAGGAATGTAATCACGGACCACCCGGTTCGACTATTACCAATGAAACCACAACTCAAATTTACAACTCGTTCCAAACAGCCTCGCTGGGAATGCTACTAAGATCTCAATACTTATTGAGTATCAGACTCAACAATATGTTTCTTATTCTGAATCTGAAACTTCTAATGTATATGTATTAAGTTTGAAGCCTTGTTCAATATTTACAGTATCTTTATATGCTAACGAATAAAATATATTTTCAAAAAAATGTATTGGATATGCACCACCTAATTTAACAGGTGCTTTATTTAGGAGGTTTCCGTCATAATCAAAAATATCCATGTATCTGTCTGGAGTGTGGAACTCGTCATATATAAAAAAAATTTTTTCCTCACTCGAAAAAACAGCGTAAATACTTGCATTTGTTCGTTCCTCTACCTTATCAGAATACCTGTTAAAATTGGAAAAATCAGGCTTCACAAAAAAATCTGAACTTAACTCTTTCTCAAATTTCTTAATCACGCCAGCTTTATCATAGGAGAATAATTTTAAATGAAACGGATGTTGAAGGACATGAATTTTTGACTCTGATTCAGTTACTCCAAATAATGCTGGCCCTGAAATACCAAAACCTAAATCTGCTACAAGATCGGAGAGAGGGCTAATTTCTTTTACAATCTCACCCGAATCCATGTCAATTACTTTAACCATCGGCTTTTCATGCGATAAAACTGTACTATTATGCAGTAAAAATTTTGTATTTGTAGCTATTAGTTGTGTACCCAACGCTTTAACGGGTATCAAACGTTTAAAAGTTCCTTCGAGGTCAAATTCAGAAATTCTTTGCAGGTCTCTATCATAAACATAAAGGGTATTGTGAGAACCAAAATCAAATGAAACGGCTTTTCTAAACTCCCCAGGACCAGAACCTTCTCCCCCAAAATCCCCTAAATTTTTTCCGGTTGAATCATATCGAAAAATTTTTCCAAGCCTTGTGTCTAAAATGTAAATATGGGTTTCATTCCTTAAAATTCGATTTGCGCCGGTTAACAAAGAATTTTGAAGATTAATCTCACCAATTTTAGTAAACGTGAAATTATATCGCTCTGATGTGTCGTTAGTTTTTTCACAACCGGATAGCAAAATAAAACTAAACAAAAATAATACTGTTTTCATGAATAGTACTGTATTTAATGACTGCAAGTAGATTAGTTTATTACTCAACTACTAAATCGGGACAGTCTTCTGTACAAGAAGTGCAATCGGGCGCATCTTCTGCCCACGATGTACAGGCGAAAATAGTACCTCCACCGGGCTTGTAACAACCTATTAAATAGCATGCATCTTGACCCTCAACATAACTGGAGTCAAAGCTTGTTATGCTAAACAAAACAATAATAAACGAAATTATATATGTTGAAAACTTATTCATATTAACCTCACTTTTTAAAGTATTATTAGGAATTGAAGTAAATAAAAAAAAATACTGAAAGGCAATTACCCTCATTTCGAACGTGCTCAGCCAACGTAAAAAAGCCAGATTTTAATCTCGTTCCCAACCTCCCGGTCCAAATACCAAGCTACAATAAATAAAACAAGCCATCCCCTCACCCCTTTATCCTATTCGCCCGAAACATCCCATCAGCGGCCTGAAGGATCTTCATTCGCAACTGATCGTTATAATCAGGGCGTTCATTCAGAAAATCACGAACGGTTTGTACGGCTTTATCGGATGAGTAATTACTTAAGGTCACATCCAGCCAGCGTTTTGGGAAAAAGATATCGCCGGTAACCTGAATTTCCTGTAGTAATTCTAAACTTGGAAGAATGTATTTTTCAGAATCATCTACCCGAAGCGGATGATATAAATATCCCAATGCACTAAGTACCCAGGATTCTGTCTGTCGGTTTTCTTCTTCTTTCAGCGATCCAAAAAATGTATCCCGAACCTGTTGGTCATTGGAAAGGGCGGGACTTATAAATTCAAACCGGCGTTTTCGGTCGCTATTGGTAATGTTTTCCATTTGGGTTGAGATGATATCATCAGATTCCTCCGGCATTTTGATCGTCAGATCACCCGCCATGCTGATGTAATCGGTCTCGGAAAGATTCAGTCCATCGATCTCCATCTCGCCCCGCCAGATATCGTAGATCTTTTGAACTTCGGATTCACTGAGGCTAACATTTCGGAATGTATTGAATAAGGTCTTTTTCTTACTTGACTCATCCTGAGCGATCATCTGCTCCCATAAAATTTCTTCCAGATCTGGAGCGACATTATTTCGCTCAGCTTCATTCAGCAGCTCCCAGTAAATGGTTTGAATGTGTCCCAGCATCTGCCCGATCAAAAGCTGGTTTTCTTCAGTTTGAACGAGTTCGAGGAGCTTGAATAGATACTCTCTTGGTATCACCTGATTTTGCTCCAGCATATTCTCGTATAGGTTGATGAGTTCGGAGCCTTTGGTTACGTCATCAAGTTCATCCCAGAGTTCTAAATTTTTTAGCGAAGCGGGAAAAAGGCCGTATCCAAAACCATTCGCATTGAATAGGATTTGGTTGGGACTCTGAAAATTAATTTCTGTTTCGGCTTTATCACTTATAACAGGATGTTCAACACTAATAGATTCTCTTTTTTCCAGGACAGTGAACTCTTGAGGCCAAATTCGTCCCTTTTCTAAGGGGTCGTTCTGAGAAACCAAGCTTTTGTTCTCAGCCTCATAGCTTTCTGTGAAGTGAGGTCTACCCGGAGTATTTACCCACACTTCACTCCAGGTTTTCAGGTTCTGATCGGAAAGGTCATCCAGAATATTGATGAGATCCGGCCAGGTGGCATTCCCAAAAGAATAGGTGCTGAGATATTTCCGCATGCCTTTACGGAAAATTTCCTCGCCCACCAACAGCTCAAGTTGCCGCATCATGATCGGGGCTTTGTTGTAGATAATTGCTCCGTACATCTGTCCGGCCTGGTTCAGGTTTCCTAAATATTGACGTATCGGATTGGCTCCTTCAGTGCGATCCACGGAATAGGCACTGGGGTGATGGCGGAGCACAAAGTTCAGATCATGATTAATATCCGGGAAATTTGGATTCATGATCTTGGCAGCCATGAAATTGGCGAACACTTCTTTGGTCCATACATCATTGAACCACTCCATGGTAACCAGGTCGCCAAACCACATGTGGGCCGTTTCGTGAGCGATCAGGCTTGCTCGACTTAGTAACTGTGAGTCTGACGGATCTTCATCCAAAAACAAAGCCGAAGCTCGGTACTGGATAGCTCCCACATGCTCCATTCCTCCGTACTGGAACGTTGGAATTAGGGCAAAATCGAACTTCTGGAAGGGGTAGTCGATGCCGGTGTATTCTTCCAGCCAGTCGAGCGAAGCTTTATGCAGGCGGAAGATATCATCGATGTTTCGGTCTGCTTTTTCCTGATCGGACTCGCGGTGCAACATGGTCATTTCAACGCTATCCACGGTTTGGGTGACTTTCTCAAAATCCCCGGCAACAAAAGAAAAAAGGTAGGAACTGATCAGATCAGAAGGGGCAAAATTCAGGGTCTTGGTTGAATCAGATTCATGCTGATAACTCAGCGGAGCATTGGAGATGGCTTTCCAGTTTAGCGGAATTTCCAGTGTGAGGTCATAGACCGCTTTCAGATCCGGCTGATCAAAAAGCGGGAAAGCTGTTCGGGTGCGGTCGGGAACAAAAAGGGTATACAGGTATTCAGGATTTCGATTGAGGGAAGACTCTCCGGCTGTGAAATCAATATCGACGGAATTTTGTCCTTCTGATAAATACTCAGCCGGTAAAATAATGTGCTCCCTTTCGAAGGCGATCTCCACTGTTTCACCGTTTATGGAAACTGAGTTCAGAAGCTCTTCTGATTCCCTGAAATCAAGCTGGATGATGTGAGTGCCATCCTTAAGCTCAAATAAAATCGTAGCTGTTCCAGATATGGATTCGGATTGATCTTCAGGAATGTTGAAATACAATTCATAGGTGATGTCCGAGATATTCGCCTTTCGAAACTGAGCGAGTTCAAGGGATACGCCGGGTTCAATTGATGGGGAAGAGGAACATCCAAGTATCCCAATGAACAGGGTAAATAATAGAATGGATCTGAGAGAAAACTTCATAAGCCTGATTAGTTGATCTGATGAAGCTAAACTATCAACAATTCGGAAGAATTCAATTCTGTGTTTGTAAAAAATTGGGTCGTTGGCACTCTTGCTTAGCTCTCCCAGCGTTCGGGAAAATGCAGTCCCGTAAACTCCTCCCCAAGAGTCGTCATACTGAGAGGTAAGTAGTTTTATAGGGCTGGATGTTAATAGCGAAGGATCTCAAAAGTTGAACTGCCAAGCAGTTCTGAATTTGAGATCCCTCGTGTTCGGTGGCTTTGCTCTTAGCCAACTCGTACGCACTCGGGATGACGACTTCGTTTTAAACTTCTTACCCTTGTTCCCAACCACTCGTTTGGGAATGCTCTCCGGAACCTACCGTCCCAAAGCAAGGCATAAAGCACCCTCCAAAAACAAAAAAGGCAGTCTGATAAATTCAGACTGCCTTCTGTATAGTCATTAAGTGATGAAGTAATTACTTCAGATCGAAGCGATCCAGGTTCATTACTTTAGTCCATGCATTTACGAAGTCGCTGAGGAATTTTTCCTCTGCATCTTCAGCACCATACACTTCAGCAAGTGCACGTAGCTCAGAGTTAGAACCACAGATCAGGTCTACTCTTGAACCACTCCATTTTACGTCACCCGTTTTGCGATCACTTCCCACAAAAACGTTTTGGTCATCGTTGGTGGCCTGCCAGGTTGTATTCAGATCCAACAGGTTTTTGAAGTAGTCGTTAGTGAGAGTTCCGGGCTTGTGGGTGAACACGCCTTTCTTGGAACCGTCATAGTTGGTATCCAATACACGCATTCCACCGAGAAGAACGGTCATCTCAGGTGGAGTAAGAGTCATAAGCTGTGCCTTGTCCACCAGCATCTCTTCTTGCGAAGTGTTGTGCTTTGGATTGTAATAGTTACGGAAGGCATCAGCAGGTGGCTCTAACCATGCAAAAGATTCTACATCTGTTTGCTCCTGAGTAGCATCGGCTCGTCCCGGAGTAAATGGTACGGTTACATCATGACCGGCATCTTTAGCTGCTTTTTCAATGGCAGCAACACCGCCAAGTACGATCAGATCAGCCATGGAAACTGTTTTACCGAATTCGTTCTGAATTCCTTCCAGTATGTCCAATACCTTAGCCAATTGCTCCGGGTTATTCACTTCCCAGTCTTTCTGAGGAGCCAGTCGAACTCGGGCACCATTCGCTCCGCCGCGCTTGTCAGAACCGCGGTAGGTGGAGGCAGAAGCCCATGCTGTGGAAACCAGTTCAGAAACAGAAAGCCCTGAGTCAAGGATTTTCCCTTTGAGTTCTTCAATGTCATTATTGTTGATCAATTCATGATCTGTCTCAGGAATGGGGTCTTGCCAGAGAAGCTCTTCTTCTGGAACTTCAGGTCCCAAAAGGAGCGATTTCGGCCCCATATCACGGTGTGTCAGTTTGTACCATGCACGGGCGAAAGCATCTGCAAATTCATCGGGATTCTCAAGGAATCGACGTGAAATTTTTTCGTAAGCAGGATCTTCTCTGAGAGAAAGATCGGTGGTAAGCATAAAAGGCGCATGCTTTTTCTCAGGATCGTGGGCATCAGGAACGGTGCCTTCTCCGGCTCCGTCTTTGGGCTGCCATTGCCACGCTCCGGCCGGACTCTTATGCACTTCCCATTCAAAATTGAATAGATTCTCGAGATAGAGCATAGACCATTCAGTAGGCTTTTGCGTCCATGTTCCTTCCAAACCACTGGTTATGGTGTCGGCGCCTTTTCCGCTGCCATGGTTGTTATGCCAGCCCATACCCATAGCTTCGATGGGAGCAGCTTCCGGCTCGGCATCAAGATTTGATTCAGGAGCTGCACCGTGAACTTTACCGAAAGTATGACCGCCTGCAATAAGAGCAACGGTTTCTTCGTCATTCATTGCCATTCTTGCAAAAGTCTGACGGATAAAATGTGCAGCTTTTTTAGGATCGGGCTCGCCGTTTGGTCCTTCAGGATTTACATATATGAGTCCCATATGGTCGGCACCAAGCGGTTCTTCGAGATCACCATCATCGGTGTGGCGCTGATCGGCCAGCCATTCTCCTTCAGATCCCCAATAAATATCATCTTCAGGTTCCCAAACGTCAACACGTCCGCCACCAAAACCGAAGGTTTCAAATCCCATGGATTCAAGAGCTACATTTCCGGCTAAGATCATAAGATCTGCCCAGGAAAGTTTATTCCCATATTTTTGTTTGATTGGCCAGAGCAGAAGCCGAGCTTTATCAAGATTCACATTATCAGGCCAGCTGTTCAGGGGTGCAAACCGTTGGTTTCCGGTTGCTCCTCCACCGCGACCGTCAACAACGCGGTAAGTTCCGGCACTGTGCCATGCCATACGGATCATCAGCGGGCCATAGTGTCCAAAGTCGGCCGGCCACCATTCTTGCGAATCGGTCATCAATTCTTCAAGATCTTTCTTGACCGCTTTCAGATCCAGCTTTTTAAATTCTTCAGCATAGTCAAAATCTTCACCCATAGGGTTAGACTTAGAAGAATGCTGACGAAGAATATCGATATTCAGTTTATTTGGCCACCATTCCCGGTTTCCGGTACCGCCACCGGCGGCTTCTCTCATAGAGCCGTTATGGAATGGACATTTACTGATGTCTCCTGATGCTTTTGATTGATTGGTTTTATAGGTATTCGCTTTGTTTGCAGAACTTTCGTTTTTATCAGCCATAATTAATCTATTAAATTTCTTGATAGGATAGAAAGAAAGCGATTCCAAAAACCTGAACCAAATCAATAAAGGTTTAAGGCGTGATAGGTTTTGTTTATGAGATCGGGTGTTAGGCGTTAGGTGCAAGGGGCAAGAAGGTTGAAGCTTCGCTCAAGACTAGAAGATCATTGGTTTATTTAGTTAGCAACCTTGGAGCGTCTGAAAGACCTCCAAGCGTTGCGGGGTGGTTCCGTCCCTTTACTTACAACGAACGCTCCAAGCTCCTGTGGACGCTTGGAGGTTCCATAGCTAAATCTTAAACATCATTCAGTGCTTCATTAAGTGCCTGCAAGCTTTTTTTGGCATCACCAAAGAACATTTGATTTTTTTCATCATAAAAAAGAGGGTTGTCGATGCCGGCATAACCGGGGCTAAGGCTTCTTTTGAAAATTATCGTACGTTTGGCTTCATCCACATTTAGAATAGGCATTCCGTAAATGGGACTTCCGGGTTCGGTTTTAGCTACGGGATTGACCACATCATTCGCTCCGATCACCAGTACTACATCGGTGGTCTTGAATTCCGGGTTTATCTGATCCATATCCAGCAACTGATCGTAGGGGACATCGGCTTCAGCAAGTAAAACATTCATATGACCGGGCATACGTCCGGCTACAGGATGAATGCCATATTTTACCTGTACGCCTCGGTCTTCCAGTTTCCCGGCTACTTCTTTCAGAATATGTTGTGCCTGGGCAACTGCGAGTCCATATCCCGGCACTATCACCACTTTGGAAGCATAGGCTACCTGTATGGCAAGGTCATCGGCAGAGCTTTCACGCACAGTTTTATCACCCGTATCAGCTCCGGAACCGCCACCTGAATCTCCGCCAAAAGCGCCAAAGATCACATTTGCCAGCGAACGGTTCATGGCCTTGCACATAATCTGAGTAAGGATGAGTCCCGCCGCGCCAACAAGTGCTCCTGCAATAATGAGAAGATTATTACCGATCACGAAACCGGCCATGGAAGCGGCAATACCTGAATAAGAGTTAAGTAATGAAATTACGACCGGCATATCGGCCCCGCCAATTGGAATGACAGAAGTAATACCGATCAATAGAGATAATCCGAGTATGATCCAGAAAATGGTTTGGTTGGTGGGATCGAAAGTGAAGAATCCGATCAATACCAAAACGGCTATCATTGAGCCAATATTAATGACATTCAACCCGGGAAAGGTGATGGCATTACCTGAAATGAATCCTTTCAGCTTTCCGAAAGCAATGAAGCTTCCGGTGAAAGTCAGCGCCCCAATGAAGATGCCAAGTCCGGTAGTGACCAGGCTATCCGGAGTCATGGTAGTTGGATCAACCAGTCGTGAAAACTCGCCCCATGCTACGAGAGCAGACGCACCACCACCAAATCCGTTGAAAACAGCAACCAGTTCGGGCATGGCGGTCATTGCCACTTTTTTGGCTAAAACGGCTCCGATCAAACCACCGATCAGAATCCCGGCAATGATCCATTCAAATGATATGATCTGCTGATCGAAAAGCGTGACTGCGATTCCGATGAACATCCCAATAGCGGCAAATTGATTTCCCTTTCGGGCTGTAGCCGGGGAGTTTAATAATTTCAACCCGCGGATAAAAAAGAAGGTTGCGATCAGGTATATGATCTGGATGGTATCAGGTAAATAGGGTAGGAAAGCCTCTGGTAAGAACTGACTCATTTCTCATCCTCCTTTTTCTTGAACATCTCCAGCATGCGGTCTGTTACCATAAAACCGCCCACCACATTGATAGTCGCAAATACAATAGCTACAAACCCGATGATCTGACTCATCTGAGAATCTAAGCCGGAATGACCCGCAACGATTAAAGCTCCCACAATGGTAATTCCTGAAATGGCATTGGCACCACTCATAAGTGGCGTATGCAAGGTGGGCGGGACTTTGGAAATGAGCTCAAAGCCAATAAAGCAGGCCAGAACAAAGATAAATAAGGAGAATATTAAGGCTGACATAGTTTTAGTTATTTGTTATTCGTGTAATTGGTCAATTGATCAAGGAGAAATCAACCAATAATCATTTCCTATTAACCATTCTTCAACATCGGACTGATAATCTCTCCCTGATGCGTAACCGTTGTTTTTAGCAGTATTTCATCTTCAAAGTTGAAATTGGGTTTACCGTCTTCCAACAGAAGATTCAGCAATGCATACATATTTTTGGAATAGAGTTTACTGGCGTGCAATGAAAGCTGGCTCGGCAAGTTGTTGGGGCCTACAATTTTGACACCATATTTCTCAACTGTTTTTCCGTGCTCTGTCAGTTCACAATTCCCGCCATTTTCAGAAGCAATATCTACGATCACTGAACCGGGAGACATATCCTTTACCATTTCTTCCTTAATTAAAATCGGCGCCGGCCGTCCGGGAATTAGTGCCGTTGTAACTACAATGTCAGATTTTTTGCAGTGTTCATGAATGGCTTGTCGCTGGAGATCTTGTTTTTTTTGATCAAGTTCTTTGGCATAACCACCTTCTGTTTGCGTTTCTTCCTCCCCGAGTTCCACTTCAACAAATTTTGCTCCCAAACTTTCCACCTGTTCTTTTACTTCCGGGCGGATATCAAAAGCTTCAACTACAGAACCCAATCTCTTTAAAGTAGCTATGGCCTGAAGCCCTGCAACACCGGCTCCCAGCACCAGCGACTTTGAAGGAGGGATGGTTCCGGCAGCGGTCATCATCATAGGTAAATACTTATCGAGTTCATTTGCGGCGATCAATGCTGCTTTATAGCCTGCTATCGAACTCATGGAGGAAAGAACATCCATATTCTGGGCACGGGATATTCGCGGAATGAAGTCCATACCCAAAGCGGAGACTTCTAAATCTCTTAGTTGCTTCACCAATTCAGGATGTTGAAGAGCCCAAAGCAAACAGATCAGGATGGCACCCTTTTTAAGCTTTTTAAATTCTTCTTCATCGGGAGTCTGAATGGTTACTAATATGTCCGAACCTGTCAATATTTTATTTCTGTCAGAGACAATAGAGGCACCCGATTCCTCATACTCATGATCCGGAAAGTTTGATTCTAACCCGGCTCCGGATTCTGTCCAAACTTCTATGCCTTGTTTCACAAGCTGTGCAGATACTTCCGGAGTAAGGGCCACCCGGCGTTCATGTTCAGCAGTTTCTTTTAAAACACCTACTATCAATTTGGATCCTCCGTTAAGTTTCTTCCAATAACATAATGAAATCAATGAATTTCACAAATAAAAACTTCGCAAATTATCGTTGATAATTATGAATATATGATGAACTTGAAATAAGCTAATTCTATGGATTATAGGAATAAAAGGAGCCCGATTTTATCTGATAGAATTTTATACCGTAAACTGAATAAATAAATGGAAGGATGATCTTGTAAAAATTATAAGTAAAAACATCTGGTTATAGTTTTTCCTCCCTCATACAAGCTTAAAAGGCAATTCTAATTGTTTTCTAATACTAAGAGAGTTTAATTAAGATAGCAGAGCCGGCTTATAATACCAGATGAGAGAGCGGGTTGTCTTAAGTAAAAAAGTATAGAATAAGTATGGGTTTGATAATCATAAATAAACTCAAGAATTATGGATACTCGGAGTACATTAATAGCAGAAACTATATGTTCAATAATTTTTCTTAGTTCTTGTAAGAAAGATTCGAAAACTGAAACCGGAGATGAATTTCCGGATGAAATGCACGCAGTCTGGCAAGAAGAGGTCTGGGATGACGGAGATGAATTAGGTCTTTATTTCACCAGTAAAATGATGGCGATCTGGGATTATGCCGGCGACGAATATGATCAAGGCGAAGACTGTTACTACAATTGGGAAGCTGGAGAGCTTATTTCTTATGAAGGCAATAACTATCGAATTAGATTGATAGATTTCTTTTTTGATGATCTCGAGGAATTGACAGTCAACATCCGGGTTGATGGTGACAGGATGATAATTATTGACCCTGAAGAGGAAGACAGTGAACAGGAATATTCCAGAGACAGCAGGTCAATTGAAGATCTCACTCCTGAATGCAGTGATGATCAGTTCAAGATGAATTCTGAAGAGCTAAAAAGGAAGTTTCAGGCATTCCTGACAAACTGATCATTATAAAAATAAGTGTAGAAAGGCTGGTTTCCCGGGCCTTTTTTATTAACTCTACACAGAGAGGTAAGATTTTAATTATAAGCCTGCTCTATTAATTTCATAGAAAATAAGTGGAATAATTTTGTTGCAGAAAGCCTTATAATTAATCCGAATTTAAAAAGAGCATATTATGGAAGACATCGCAGGAAAAACATTTGACGTTGTAATTGTAGGTAGCGGCCCGGCCGGATTAACAGCTGCACTGTATGCGGCCCGTGCCGACCTCAAACCATTAGTATTTGAAGGCCCCGAACCGGGAGGCCAATTGATGACGACCACGGATGTAGAAAATTTTCCGGGATATCCTGATGGAGTAATGGGTCCAAAGATGATGCAGGATTTCCGCGAACAAGCAACTCGCTTCGGTGCCGATTGTCGCTACGGATACGTTACAGATATTGATTTCAGCGAACGACCCTATAAGATCACTGTAGATGAAAAAACGGAGCTTTATGCTCACGCAATCATTGCTTCTACAGGTGCTTCAGCAAAATGGCTTCACCTTGAAAGCGAACAAAAATTACGTGGTAAAGGCGTTTCTGCTTGTGCCACTTGTGACGGTGCATTTTTCAGGAACCAGCATGTAGTAGTGGTGGGCGGTGGAGATACGGCCATGGAAGAGGCAACCTTCCTAACAAAGTTTGCCAGCAAAGTAACGGTCATTCATCGCCGTGATGAACTCCGTGCCTCCAAAGCCATGCAAACCCGCGCATTCAACAATGAAAAAATTGAATTCATGTGGGACAGCGAACTTGTTGAGGTCCTCGGAGAAAAAGTAGTGGAAGGTGTTAAGGTCAAAAACAGAAATACCGGCGATGTTACTACATTGGATGATGTTACCGGCGTTTTTGTAGCAATCGGCCACAAGCCGAATACCGATCTGTTCAAAGGCGTGGTTGAGATGGACGATGTGGGATATATCCAAACCAAAGGCCAATCTACAGAAACCGATCTCCCCGGATTATTTGCCTGCGGTGATGCAATGGATGCCGTATATCGACAAGCTGTAACTGCAGCAGGAACCGGATGCAAGGCGGCCCTCGATGCCGAGCGTTATTTAGGTGAGCTTGAAAGCGAGAAAGCTATTGCACAGGAGCACTGGAAATAAGTTATTATGAGATTGAGCGATTAAGTATTAAGAATACTTAATCGCTCAATAACTCAATCTCTAAAATCACTTCTTTTTCTTCTTACCTATCGTCTTTTCTTCCTTCTCTTCTTCTTTGGAGTCAGAACTTTCTTTTTTTGCTTTGGTTTCAGACTTCTCTTCTTCCTTTTCGCCCTCATCCTCATCTTTTATATCAATGAATTCGGCATCTACGGTATATTCGTCATCGTCGGTAACTTCCCGTTCCACGATGATCTGGTAGTCGTTGATGAACATTGCAAACATACCGATGGCAGATATTACTGGAGCCATTGCGCCCACTAAAGCAGCACCCGTAACCCCAAAAGCTAACTGGGTCTGAAATTTAATTTCCCCTTCTTTATTCTTAATGATCAGCCTTCGGGCACTTCCTTCTTTGATCAAATTTCGGATCTGCTTGATCACTTCGTTAACACCGCCCTGAATCTCCTGATAGATGGTTTTAGCCTTGTCTTTAGCTTCTTCTTTTTTCATGATATGTAAGATTTATGAAATTTTTTTGTAAGGAATTGCTTTCCCACCGCTCTAACTACGTAAAGATAACAGAAAAGATTCAGGTACAAATTATGCTTTCAAGAGTATATTGTGCATCCACTGTCGGGGTAGATGCAAAGATCATAGACGTAGAAACTCATCACACCAATGGAATGGTAGCTTTCTTTTTAGTGGGACTTCCGGACCGGGCTGTAAAAGAATCAAGGGACCGCGTTGAAGCGGCTATTCGTAATACAGGCTCCTACTATCCATTGGGCAGAATAACGGCAAACCTGGCTCCGGCTGATCTTCCAAAAGAAGGGAATGGGTTTGATCTTCCGATCGCCATCGGTATTCTCAATATGTCGGGACAACTTCACACCGATAAACTGGATGAAACTGTAATGCTGGGTGAACTGGCTTTGGATGGAAAAATACGTTCGGTGAAAGGAGTATTACCGGTTGCAGTTGAAGCTGCCAAAAAAGGATTTAAAAATTTGATCGTCCCAAAAGAGAACGGGGGAGAAGCTGCGGTAGTGGAAGAACTCGAAGTTTTTCCATTTGAGCATCTGAACCAGGTCAAAGACTGGCTGGAGAATCGAGGCAGCATGGATCCTTTACGCAGTAACGTAGAGCAGTATTTCAACCAAAATGGGAAACATAATCCGCTTGATTTCAGTGATGTGCGCGGACAGGAAAATGTGAAGCGGGCATTAGAAATAGCAGCTTCGGGCGGGCATAATGTTATCATGGTAGGCCCGCCCGGCTCCGGTAAAACTATGATGGCCCGGCGAATTCCAACCATTCTGCCACCGCTAACCTTGGATGAAGCGCTGGAAACTACAAAGATTCATTCCGTCTCTGGGATATTGGAATCCGGTAAAGCACTGATCACCAAAAGGCAGTTTCGCTCTCCGCATCACACGGTCTCGGATGTTGCATTGGTTGGAGGCGGGAGTATTCCTATGCCCGGTGAAATATCTATGGCGCATAATGGAGTGCTTTTTTTGGACGAACTTCCTGAATTCAAACGAAGTGCATTGGAAGTGATGCGCCAACCATTGGAAGATGGATCCGTTTCCATTTCACGTGCCAGAATGAGCGTAACTTATCCAAGCAGAGTGATGCTGGTTGCATCGATGAACCCTTCTCCTTCTGGAGATTGGTATGACCCTCATGAAATGAATGGTACTTCTTCTATACAGATGCAGCGATATCTCAGTAAAATAAGCGGTCCGTTGCTGGATCGTATCGATCTGCATATTGAAGTACATAAAGTGAGTTATGAGGAGCTTTCAGGAAAAGCGAAAGGAGAATCTTCTGAGGATATCAGAAAGCGGGTAGTAAAAGCAAGGGAGATTCAATCTAAACGGTTCATGGGAATGAAAGGAGTATATAGTAACGCACAGATGAGTACTCGAATGGTACGCAAGGTCTGCAAACTGGATGATGCAGGTTCCGAGATCCTCAAAAAAGCCATCACCTCTCTGGGTCTTTCTGCCCGAGCTTATGATCGTATACTAAAAGTCTCCCGCACTGTAGCCGACCTGGATCACTCTGAGGATATCAAGTCCAATCATGTTGCCGAAGCAATTCAGTATCGGAGTCTGGATCGGGAAGGATGGTTGGGATAGGAATATCGAATATCGAACAAGGAATATTGAATATCGAAGGAGAACCATGAATAACAGAAAGTATGATTTAGAAGAAAGATTGATGCAGTATGCACTGAATATTCTAGAAATAGTAGAAAGACTACCTAATACTTATGCAGGTAAATATTTTGGAAATCAGCTAGTGAGGTGTGGAACCTCTCCTGCTTTTCACTATTCGGAGGCCAAAAGTGCAGAGTCCAGAAAAGATTTCGTTCACAAACTGAAAGTAGGTTTAAAAGAACTTCGTGAGTCTTCGACTAATATGAAGATCATTAGAAGAAAGCCTTTACTAAAAGATCTAATTTTGGACAATACTTTAAATGAATGTGAAGAGTTAATCTCGATCTTTGTTAAAAGTATACAAACCACCAAAAGAAATATGCACTTAAAATGAACACTTCAATATTCCTTGCTCAATATTGAATATTCGATATTCATTTTAGCATGTTTATGCGGTGTGATTAAAGAATGATTTTAATAAGATTAAAGTTAGATATAAGTCAAAAAAGGAGGCGGTTATGAAAAAAAGATCCGCATATTGGAGAGGGGGACTGGTATTCAGCCTTCCGGTGTTGATCATTTTGATCTATTTGTTACTGGTGTTATAAATTGGTTGACTCGTGCTTTGAAATTGGATAAGCTTTCCGTTCCAAATTAATCCAAGACAGCACAATTATTTTGTCCACTTTTGTTGATGTAGCTTTACCGGCAGCCGTCCGAAAGCAGTTCACATATCATGTACCTAAAGATCTTGAAAACTCTATTCAAACAGGACAAAGAGTATGGATCCCATTTCGGAATTATAATGCTATTGGGGTGATCGTCCGGGTCCATAAAAAAACACCTGCTTTTAAAACCAGGCCTGTCCGTAAGATTCTCGATGAAAAACCGATCTTATCTAAAGAGCTTTTAGAGCTTACCGAGTGGATCTCAAAATTTTATTATTCCAGCTGGGGTGAAACTATTCAGGCTGCTTTGCCAGCGGGATTAAACTTTGTATCCAGAAAATACTTAACGGTTTCGGAGAATATCGATGTATCAAAACTGGGTGAAGAACAATTTGAAATAGTAAAAGATCTTCAGGAAAATAAAAC
This sequence comes from Gracilimonas halophila, assembly GCF_042684365.1. Taxonomy (NCBI): domain Bacteria; kingdom Pseudomonadati; phylum Balneolota; class Balneolia; order Balneolales; family Balneolaceae; genus Gracilimonas; species Gracilimonas halophila. The sequence continues at coordinate 85,667 of NZ_JBHULI010000005.1, forward strand.
CACGCTGGATGAAGCAAAAAAAAGATGGAAGGGAACAGGGCTTAATAAAGTATTTTCTAAACTGCTGAAGGATAAAAAAATCGAAGTCTGGGAAGAGCCGGACCTGAAAGTAACGGTGGCTACGGAAAGAGAATGGATTTGGGCAGACGGAAAAGACCGGGACTCAGCCAAAATATTTTTAGACAGTGAGGAAGTAAATGAAAAGTTGAAATGGACTTCAGCTTTGGCGGATATCAGAGAAGAACTTCCCCTCCGGCAATCAGAAATATCGGACGATTCTATATTCAATTCCTACACGTTAAAAAAATTACAGGATGAAGGATGGATCACATTCAGAGAAGTGGAAAAGAAAACCGAGATCGACCATCTGGAATTTGATCCGAAATCCATTAAAACACTGAATGAAGACCAACAGAAGGCTTTTGAGGAGATCAGGGAATCTCTGACTAAAGAAGAGTTTACCAATTATCTGCTCTTTGGAATTACGGGAAGTGGTAAGACCGAAGTTTATATTCACGCTTTAAAACAAGTAGTTGAAAGCGGAAAAGGTGGAATTGTGCTGGTACCAGAGATCGCACTTACACCTCAAACAGTGTCAAGGTTTTATAGAATTTTTGGTGATAAAATTGCTGTTTTACATAGTCGTATGAACAATCGTGAGCGGCTTCGGGCATGGAAAGACCTTAATTCGGGAAAGAAGAGTATTGCCATCGGCCCGCGTTCAGCGGTATTCGCACCCGTACAAAATTTAGGGTTGATCATTTTGGATGAAGAGCATGACAGTTCATATAAACAGATAGATCCTGCTCCGCGATATCACGCACGAGAAACAGCCATAGTCCGGGCTAGCATGAATAATGCGGTGGTGATCACGGGGTCTGCGACACCAAGCATGCAGGCCTTGAATATGGCAGCTAAAGAAAAATGCGAGTTGCTGGAACTCACAAAGAGACATGCTGAAGCCGTTTTGCCGGAAGTTAAGATTCTGGATCTGAAGCAATATAAGGGGGCCATGCGTGGAGAATTGGCAGTACCACTTTTTATGGCGATGGAAGAAGCCCTGGAGAAGAACGAGCAGATCATCTTACTGTATAACCGCAGGGGGTACGCAAGCTATATCCAATGTGAAGATTGTGGACATATTCCCGAAAGCCCCGAGAGTTCTGTAAGCCTTACTTATCACAAGCGTAAAAATCTATTGATGGATCATTACACAGGCTATTCACGCAGAAAAGATATGAATTGTGAAAAATGCGGTTCAGCAAATCTGAAAATACAGGGTTCCGGAACGCAAAATATAGAAGAGCAGCTGGAAGATCTTTTCCCTGATGCAAACATCATTCGGTTTGATCGGGACTCTACCTCCCGCAAAGGTGCACACGAAAGAATCCTCAAAACATTTGGAGAAGGGAAAGCCGATATCATGATCGGAACTCAGTTGGTAGCGAAAGGTCTTGATTTCCCAAATGTAACCGTTGTTGGAGTAGTAAATGCTGATACTGAATTAGCCTTTCCATCCTTTCAGGCAACAGAGAGAATGTACCAACTGCTAAGTCAGGTTTCGGGGCGTTCAGGGAGGGGAGATAAGCCCGGGACGGTTTTTTTGCAAACCCGTCAGCCTGATAATCCTGCACTAAAGTTTGCAAGAGATCATGACCACCGTGGCTTCGCTCGTCAGGAAATGGAATTTCGAAAGCCTTTATATTACCCCCCGTATTCAAGGCTTATAAGGTTTGAGTTGAAGTCTGCCAAAGATCATGAAGTAAACATGGCAGCTCATATCTTGAAGAAATCCATTGAGTCTGTGGTCTCGGGTGTACCGGTTTTGGGTCCTTCTCCAGCCGCCATTCACTGGATGAATAAAAAATTTATCTGGGAGGTTATGATGAAAATTGATACCGAAAAAGGGGTAAATTATATTGAGCTTATGCTAGACAAGATCATGGCTGTTTATGAAGCGGATATCAAAGGAAAGTTTTCCTCTGTTCGGGTGAATGTGAATGTTGATGCTATTCAATAAGTTAAAAGTGTGATCACTTGACTAAAAAATTTGCAAAAACCCTTTCAAAGTTGGTATTTAGGGACTGATTCACACCATATATAAATTTGACAGACTATGGGAGAAGAGCGCGTTAAACTTGCTGATGATAATGAACAGGTGCAAACCTTTATGAAGCACGTGCTTCGCGATATGCGGGCACTTAAAACCATGCTGAATGATGACTGGTTTGAAACCGATACCATTAGAATAGGAGCCGAACAAGAGCTTTGCATGGTAGATCCCCATGGTAAGGTGTTTCCAAGATCAATGGAAGTGTTAGATGCTTTAGGAGATGGGAATTACACCACCGAATTTGCGCGGTTCAACCTTGAGATAAATATTGAGCCGCTGGAGTTCACAGGAAACAGCCTCTCACAAATGGAGCATAATCTGCATGATGAGGTAGAGAACGTACGGAAGACCGTTCGCGAAATGGGTGGCGATATACTACTAACAGGTATACTTCCTACTATTCGTAAAATGGATGTGGATGTCAAAAATCTCACCCCTCTTCAGCGCTATGAAGCACTTTGTGAAGCTATTAATAGGTTGCGAGGAAAAGAATATGAACTGCGAATTCAGGGGATGGATGAATTATTGATGAAGTTTGATTCTCCGTTGCTTGAAGCATGTAACACAGGGTTTCAGGTTCATTTACAGGTAAAGCCTTCTGAATTTGTTAACCGCTATAACATTGCACAAGCTGTTACGGCTCCGGTCTTAGCATGTGCAGTTAATTCCCCCGTACTTTTTGGTAAACGGTTATGGGCTGAGACGCGGGTTGCTCTGTTTCATCAATCTATTGATACGAGACAGGTGGGAGAGCATTTGCGGGATTCGAGTCCAAGAGTGACTTTTGGAAATCAGTGGCTTGAGAACAGCATTCTCGATATTTATAAAGAAGATATTTCCCGTTACCGTGTAATGCTGAGTGCTGAAGTAGAAGAAGAAGTTGAGCAAATGATGAAAGAAGGAATAGCCCCTGAATTGATGGCCTTGAGGGTGCATAATTCCTCGGTTTATCGATGGAACCGCCCATGCTATGGCGTTGGAAATGGAAAACCTCATTTACGTATTGAAAACCGTGTTTTCCCTTCAGGCCCAACGGTAGTGGATGAAGTGGCTAATGCCGCATTTTGGCTGGGATTGCTAAATGGGTTTGAAGATGAATATAAAGATATCACACAGGAATTAGATTTTGATGATGCAAGGATGAATTTCTTCGCGGCTTCCAAACTGGGACTTGATACAAAATTTGTTTGGACCAAGGACCGAAAGATGACAGCGGTTGATCTGATCAAGAATGAATTGTTACCCATTGCTAAAAACGGACTCCAAAAAGCCAATATAGATTCTTCAGATATTGATACTTATTTGGAAGTTATTGAAGAGCGGGTAAATACGGCTCAGACCGGGTCTTATTGGGTGGTTAAATCCTATGGAAATTTGATCAAGAAAGGAAATCGCGAGCAAACGCTTTCGGCTATCACCAATGCGATGATCAAAAATCAAAAAAAAGGAGAACCGGCTCATAAGTGGGGGCTAGCCAAGATCGAAGATATGGATCATTGGAAGCCTTCAAAACTAATGGTAGAAGAGTTTATGACCACGGACCTCTTCACCGTTCGAAAAGATGATATTTTGGAATTTGTAGCTAATCTGCTGGACTGGCGCCGAATTCGCTACATACCTGTTGAAGATGATCAAAAACATTTGGTTGGTCTGATAACAATGCGGAAAGTACTACGTGAATACACCAAAGTTGTTAATGAGGATGAAGAGGCGTCCATTACTCAAACTGTGGACGATATCATGGAACAAAACCCTGTTACCATTCACCCCGAGGCTTCCATTATGGAGGCTATGGAGATCATGCAGAATCAAAAAATAGGTTGCTTACCGGTGGTCAAGAACAGCCGTCTGGTTGGCGTTATTACAGAAGATAATTTCATGAATATAACCCGGCGCCTGCTACAGGTATTAGATAATGAGAAAAAGAATAAGGAAGAATGAAGTGATAAAGTGACGAGTGATACTTTGCCATTTCTAAAACAGAATATATTGCAGGATACGAAAGAAGAAATATCGAAAACAGATAACATTCAATACTCAGACCGTATGATAGGAGATCTCACAGGAGATCACCCCGGGCCGACAGTAATTGCTTTAGCCGGAATTCATGGAAATGAGCCGACAGGAATCGAAGCCATACGGCATATTTTTGAGAACCTGGAAACCAAGAAGTCAGAGTTTCATGGAAGGTTTATTGGATTGATCGGAAATATAGAGGCACTGCGAGAACGAAAAAGGTACATTGATGAAGACATGAATCGGATCTGGTTCACCTCTATATTGGATAAGATACGACGAACACCGATCGAAGAGGTTAAAACCGCGGAGCGAAGGGAAACCAAGAAACTGCTTGAAGTTATTGATCCAATTGTGAAAGAAGATTCCGAGCATCCTGTTATTTTTGTGGATCTACACAGTTTTTCGGCTGAAAGCGGATTATTCGTGATCAGCACAAGAGATGGTCGCAATGTGGAGTTACTGGCCCAGCTACGGGTACCGATTATCTTTGGTATAGAGAAAGCCCTTCACGGAACAGCTCTCAAGTATATTCAGAATACCGGAAATATTGGCTTTGCTTTCGAAACGGGGCAGCATTTTACTGAATTTGCCGAAGACAATGCTAAGGCCGGACTCATGTGCCTGCTTGTCGCTTCAGGTTGTATTCTGGCTTCCGAGATCGATGATTTCATCCGATATTATGATTATCTGAATACCCAGACCGAAGATCTGCCACATAAGGTTGAGTTTCTGTATAAGCACATCATTGAACCGGACGATCGCTTCGAAATGCGTCCGGGATTCAAAAATTTCGATCGCGTTCAAAAGGGGGACTGGCTGGCCAACGACCGACATGGTAAAATATTAGCCCAGCGTAGTGGCTATATATTGATGCCGCTTTATCAACAGCAGGGTGAGGATGGCTTCTTTATTGTAGAAGAGTGCGAGTAGGACTTTAAGACGGACAGTAGGACAAAATTTTATCTAAGAATTATTTTTGTCGAGTGGCGGGTACTTTGTGTAAGTTTACAGACTATATTTTTTTGAGAACTTTGTGATTTAATATGAAGAACGATTACGAATTTATTGATGGAACAAGGCTTTCTTCCGTGATTGAAGCTCTTATCTTTGCAAGTTATGAACCGATTCCAGGCTCCAAGATCCGAGAGATCATTGTGGAAAACGAAGAACAAATTGAGATCACGGAAGAAACCGTGCAGGATTTTGTTGATAAACTGAATGAGCGCTATGATGAGAATGGACTTAGTTTTCGCATTCAATTACTGGGGGGAGGATATACCTTTGTAACAGAATCCAAATACCATTATTGGCTCAGTATTTTTCAGCATGAAAATGCGTATCGAAAGTTGTCGCAGTCAGCCATAGAATCGTTAGCTATTGTGGCCTATCGGCAGCCTATTACCAAACCGGAAGTTGACCAAATTCGCGGAGTTGATTCCGGTTATATACTCCGGCAGTTGATGGAAAAGGCATTGATCGAAGTTTCAGGGCGTGCAGACAGTCCGGGTAAACCACTGCTTTACAGGACTACCAAGCATTTTTTAACCCATTTTGGTATTAACTCTGTGGATGAGTTACCGAAACCACGCGAGATCGATGAGATTCTGAAGGATGACGACATGGCTGAACACCGTCAGCTTTTGATGGAGCGGCAGTTGATGATGGATGATATGGATGCTGATAACGAAGAAGATGAAAGCTCCCTTGAAGAAAAAGCAGACGAATTATTCAATGAATTTGAAGAGAAGAAAAATGCCTCAGATAATAATGAGGATGAATCGCATCCCGAAAATGGACAGAATAAATTAGATGAAATTGATGAGGAAGAATGAGCAATAAGAAAGGAAACAGAAGACCCAAAAATAAGGCAGACGATAAAAAAGCAGCTAAAGTAGATCAAAATTACTCACAGGATGAGGAGATAAGACTGAATAAGTTTATTGCGCATGCAGGGTTCTGCTCACGACGGGAAGCCGATACCTATATCTCCGCTGGAAAGGTACAGGTGAATGGTCAGGTTACTACGGAGTTGGGCACAAAAGTCCGCCGAAAAGACAGCGTGGTTGTTGATGGGCAAAACCTAAGCCTTGAGCCATTCGTGTATTTACTGCTTCATAAATCCAAAGATGTAATTACCACAACCGATGACGAAAAAGATCGCACAACGGTTATGGATCAGATCGAAGATGCTACAGGTTATCGCGTATATCCCGTAGGTCGGTTAGACCGGAACACAACGGGCCTTTTGGTGTTAACAAATGATGGAGACCTTGCACATCGCCTTATGCATCCAAGCTACAGTGTTCGTAAAACATATCAGGTTGGAACAAAGGATCCACTTACTGAAGCACAGTTAGAACAATTTCTGGAAGGGGTGGAACTGGAAGACGGTATTGCCAAGGGATATAACATTGTCCAATTTGTTGATGATCCCCATACATTTGAAATGTCTGTTTTTGAAGGACGGAATCATCTTATACGAAGAATGGTACAATTCCATGGAACAGTTGTTACAAAGCTGAAACGGATCGAGTACGCCGGACTTACACTGAAAGATGTATCAATGGGCCGTTGGAGGTTTTTGCGTCAGCATGAAATTAATAACCTCCGGAAATTGGTTAAACTGGAAACATTAGATTTCAATAAAGATAAATAATCATTTTTTATGGAAGTAAGCAGTATTTCGATCTCATTAGGGCAAGTAGAATCTACTGAAGGATTACCGATTCGGTATGATCTCTACTCTCCAATTTCAAGAAATGCACTGAGTTTTCCAGTGATCATATTTTTACATGGATTCAAAGGCTTTAAAGATTGGGGGCCCTTCCCGGATGTGTGTGAAGAGTTGGCAAGAGCAGGATTTGGAGTAGTAGCGATAAATTTTTCACTGAATGGAATTGGTGATGACAAGACCGAGTTCACGGAGATGGAGCTATTTGAGCGAGAGACTTTTTCACAAGATCTGGATGATATTGGAACGGTAATCGATGCTCTCCAAAGAGGTGAGATCACAGACAACCATTCAAGCCTGAATACCGATGTAATTGGTATTCTGGGACACTCCCGTGGAGGGCAGACTGCAATCGCCGCAGCTGTGGAATATGCTCCGGTGCAGTGTCTTGTAACTTGGTCTGCAGTAGCAGATTATCGTAAAAGGTGGACAACCCAAATGAAAAAAGATTGGGAAAAACAGGGTTTTACGGAGATTGAAAATAGCCGAACGGGGCAGAAGATGAAGGTTGGAAAAGTGGTTTATCAAGATTCGATAGAAAATGCCGATAGGGTTATTGCTATGGAACGAGTTAAAGAACTGCGTATCCCAACATTATTTATTCACGGGCGTGATGATGAGTCGGTGCCTTACACTGATTCTGAAAAACTCCATATTGCTTGTGAAGCACGTGACAAAGAACTCCGATTAGTGTCAAACGGAACTCACACGTATGGAGCTGGTCATCCTTTTGAAGATCAAGATTTCCCAAAACCTTTTGCCGAAGTACTGGATTGGACCGAAGGTTGGTTTATTGAACATCTTAGTTAGGCAGATTATACCTTATTAATTTTTTTTCCACTAGAAAAAGATCAAGTCACTTGATTAGATTGTCAACGAACCTGATTTTAAAAAGTCTTTTTTTAAATAAATAAATAAACCAAATGATATATGAATTACGGAAAATTTAATTTTATAAAAGTCTCTGTATTTTTTCTGAGCCTTGTCTTTGTAATTGCGGGGTGTAAATCATCAGAAGCGGTATCAGGGTCTGAGCGCCCATCACAAAGTGCCAGAAGTGGACCAGGTGGTTCCGGCGGTGATGATGAGATGAAAAAATTTAGCGATGTTATCACTGAAGATGCTGAATCTGATGAAGGTCTTTTCAATGTCCATAAAGTTGATGACAAATATTACTACGAGATTCCTGATGGCCTTTTAGGTCGTGAGATGTTATTAGTAACCCGTGTTGCTAAAACAGCCGATAATATTGGGTACGGTGGTGAGAAACTTAATACGCAGATCGTTCGATGGGAGAAGAAGGATGAAAATATTCTACTTCGCCACGTATCTTACGAGAATGTAGCTTCTGAAGAAAAGCCGATCTATGAGGCGATTCGTAATTCAAACTTTGAACCGATCATTGCTTCTTTTAGTATTGAAGCTTTGAGTGAAGATTCAACCGGATCCGTAATTGAAATCACGCCATTATTTACTACAGATGTTCCTTCATTAGGTATTTCGAGTGGTCAACGCCGAGCATATCAGGTAAGAAGATTAGATGGTAGTCGTACTTTTATTGAGCACATAAATAGCTATCCTGAGAATGTAGAAGCACGTAACGTACTAACGTATGATGCCGGCCAGCCCCCATCGAATTCTTCAACCGGAACCATATCCATGGAAGTTAATCACAGTATGATCGTTCTTCCGGAAGAGGAAATGAGGCCTCGAAGTTATGATCAGCGTGTTGGCTTTTTCAGTGTAAACAAAACTGAGTATACCGATGAAGCTCAAAAAGCCAGACAAATTCGACACATTACCCGTTGGAAATTAGTACCAAAAGACAAAGAGGCATACAAAGCCTGGTTGGATGGTGAAAGTGATGAGTTAGTAGAACCGGAAAATCCGATTGTATATTATGTAGATCCAGCAACACCTGAAAAATGGAGAGAATATCTTATTCAAGGTGTAGATGACTGGCAAGTAGCTTTTGAGGCGGCCGGATTTAAAAATGCGATCGTAGGAAAACTTCCTCCAACTAAAGAAGAAGATCCTGAATTCAGCCCGGAAGATGTACGTTATTCTGTGATTCGTTATTTCGCATCTCCGGTTCAAAATGCTTACGGTCCTCATGTTCATGATCCTCGGTCAGGACAGATCCTTGAATCGGACATTGGTTGGTATCATAATGTAATGAACCTGCTCAGGAACTGGTTTTTTATTCAGACTGCGGCCACAAATCCCGCCTCTCGTGCTGTAGAATTTGATGATGAGATCATGGGTGAATTGATACGATTTGTATCAGCACATGAAGTAGGCCATACGCTCGGTTTTCCCCATAACTTTGGTTCAAGTTACGCTTATACAGTTGAACAGCTTCGTGATCCAGAATTTACTTCTACACACGGAACAGCTCCTTCTATAATGGATTATGCACGCTTCAACTATATTGCACAACCGGGTGATGGAGTTACAAACTTCTATCCTGCAGTAGGTGAGTATGATAAGTGGAACGCTAAGTGGGGTTACACATGGTTCCCTGATGACATGAGTGACGAAGAAATAGAAGCTACTCTCAATGAGTGGACCAAGGAAAGAGCTGACGATCCTGTTTATTTCTATGGGCGTCAAACCGGCAGTAAAATTGATCCAAGGTCACAAAACGAGGATCTGACAAATGATGCTATGGAAGCTGGCGAGCTAGGTCTTGCTAACCTGCAGATCATAACTGAAAACCTGATCGATTGGATCGAGCAAGACGGTGAAAATTTTGATGACCTCAGTGAGTTATATGGTAATATCATAGGTCAGTGGAACCGATATATGGGACATGCTCTTAGTAATGTTGGTGGGGTATATGAAAACCACAAAACATTTGATCAGGATGGTGTTGTGTATGAACCCGTTGATGAAGCCACTCAAAGAAGAGCCATGCAATTTTTACAACAGCATGCTTTCAGCTCACCAACCTGGGCATTCAATGATGATATTCTAGATCGTGTTAATCAGGCTTCTGCCATCGAGACTTTTAGAGGTGCTCAGGCAGGGGTACTTTCAAATCTGGTTAGTGCTCAACGCATTGCCCGTTTGATCGAGTTCGAAAAAAGATCAAGTGATGATACTTACACTGCATTCGAAATGATGGATGATGTACGTAACGGCATATTCAGAGAAGTACGGGCAGGAGAAAGTATCGGTATTCATCGACGGTATCTGCAGCGTGCATATATTGATGAGATGAATGACCTGATGTCTGCTGAAGTTGTAGGCGGCGGGTGGTTCGGGCCATCTGTAAATGTTGGGCAATCCGATATTAAGCCGATCGTAAGAAATCAGCTTGTTATCCTTCAACGAGATATTACACGTCGATTGAATGCCGGTAATATTGACCGTGCGACTCGTGTTCATCTTGAAGATGCCCAATCAAGAATTGACGATATCCTGAATCCTGATAATTAGATTTATAGATCAGTGCAATTTTTTAAAACCCCTTGGCTAAAGCCAAGGGGTTTTTTTGTTATACAGGATAATAAAATTTAACAACCACGGATTGTTTTAAGTTAATTCAATCATTATAGTTGGACACTTCTTTAAAAATAAACTTCGGAGACATGCGAAAATCACTAAAATACGTACTTACAGCTATAGCTTTGGTGTTGGGTACAACGCAATTTCACATTGGCATTGCACAACAATTAGATGTAGAACTTTTAAAAGGAATAGAACCCAGGAACGTAGGCCCGGCCGGAATGAGTGGCAGGATCACTGCTATTGATGTGGTTCAATCAAATAACAATGTTATTTACGTGGGAGCTGCCTCAGGTGGTGTCTGGAAATCAGAAAATGCAGGTGTAACCTGGGAACCAATATTTGAGAATTACGGCCCAATGTCAGTTGGGGCCATTGATATCTATCAAAAGAATCCAAGCATTATTTGGATGGGAACTGGGGAAGGAAATCCTAGAAACAGCCAAAACAGTGGAGCCGGAATTTACAGGAGTATTGATGGAGGTAAGTCCTGGGAGCTCATGGGGCTTGAAAAAACGAGAAATATTCACAGGGTACTGATCCACCCGGATGACCCTAATACTGTTTTTGTAGGTGTTCAAGGCTCTGCTTGGGGCGATAGTGAAGATCGTGGGGTCTATAAAACAACGGATGGTGGTAAGACCTGGAATAAAATTCTTTATGTGAATGATCGTACCGGTGTGGGTGAGATGGTTATGGATCCCGAAAACCCAAACAAGTTACTGGTAAATATGTGGGAATTTCGCCGATGGCCGTGGTTCTTTAAGTCCGGAGGTGAAGGATCTGGTTTGTATATGACGATAAATGGTGGTGATAATTGGAAAGAACTTAGTCCTGAAGATGGTCTGCCTAAAGGAGAATTGGGGCGAATGGGGCTGGCTTTTGCTCCAAGTGATACCGACATCGTATATGCCTTAATTGAATCACAGGAAAATGCCATGTACCGCAGTGAAGATGGTGGTTACACATGGCAGCTAAGGGAAAAAGTTGAGAATGATGGCGAGATCGGTAATCGTCCATTCTATTATGCAGAGATATACGTTGATCCTCAAAATGAAAACCGTGTTTACAGTTTATACAGTTACCTCTCAATCAGTGAGGATGGGGGTAAATCATTTGAAAGCATGTATCCCTATTATAATTGGATTCACCCTGATCACCATGCATTTTGGATCAACCCTGACAATCCCAAACACATGATCGATGGGAATGATGGTGGATTGAATATTACCTATGACAGAGGTAAAACCTGGAGGTTTGTAGATAACATACCGGTGGGGCAATTCTATCATGTAAATGTAGATATGGATTACCCTTATAACATTTACGGAGGAATGCAGGATAATGGTACCTGGCAAGGACCTGCTTATGTCTGGAGGTCCGGAGACATTAGAAATTCCTATTGGGAAGAACTCTTTTTCGGAGATGGATTTGATGTAGCTATTGATCAAAGTTCCGGACGTTATGTGTATGCAATGTCACAACAGGGTAATGTTGGACGCGTGGATACGGAGACAGGGAGCAGCCGATTTGTAAAGCCACACCATCCAGAAGGTGAAGAATTGCGCTTTAACTGGAATTCAGCCATTAATATCGATCCATTCGATGAAAAGACTATCTATTTTGGAAGTCAGTATGTGCACCGAAGTACGGATCGAGGAGAGAGCTGGAAGATCATATCTCCTGACCTTACAACTAACGATACTACGAAACAAAAGCAGCATCTGAGCGGCGGTTTGACTCTCGATGCAACCGGAGCTGAAAATTATACAACTGTTTTGGTAATCGAGCCAAGCCCGCTTGAGGATGACGTTATCTGGGCGGGAACTGATGATGGTAATATTCAGATCACCAGAGATGATGGTCAAAGCTGGATGAACTTACGGGATAACCTAAAAGGAGTTCCTGAAGGCAGTTGGGTAGCACAGATCAAAGCTTCAGTTCATAATAAAGGTGAAGCCTTTGCTGTGATCAACGATTACAGAAGAGATAACTGGACTCCATACCTGTTGCACACAACGAATTATGGCAAGAGCTGGAAGAATATTGTGAGCGAGGATCAGGTTAATGGATATACACTTTCCTTCGTGCAAGATCCTGTAGAGCCGAATCTGATGTTTCTGGGAACCGAATTTGGGTTATATACTTCAGTTGATGGAGGAAAGAAATGGACAAGGTGGGCAGATAGTTACCCAACAGCTTCAACGTATGATATGATCATTCATCCAAGAGAACATGACCTGGTAATTGGAACGTTTGGACGGTCATTCTGGGTGGTGGATGATATTCGGCCGCTTCGTGAACTAGCAGCAAGCGGAGTTGATGAACTCAAAAAACCAATTAAAGCTTTTCCTTCACCTGACGCCTACCTCGCTGAGTGGAGACAGGCGCGTGGTGTTCGATTTGCCGCAGATGCTATGTTTGCGGGAGATAACCGACCATCAGGTGCATTACTAAGCTATTCCATAAATAAAGATGTTTTGGAATCAGAATCAGATGAGGAAGAAGACCTGAAGGTGAAGGTCGAGATCTTTGATGCTTCAGGTGATAAGATCAGGACCCTCGAGAGAACACCTCAGCACAATGGTTTAAACCGAACCACTTGGGGATTGGACCATGCCGGTGTTGAGCGTCCAAGCCGTAGCTTGCGTAGAGCAAATGGTAATGAACGTGGAGGCCGGGATGTGTTACCTGGTACTTACAAAGTGAAGTTCACGGTAGGGGAATACTCTGATTCAACTTCAGTTACTGTTCGAACAGACCCAAGAATCGAAATGCCAATATCAGCGCTAAGAAGAACAGCAGAGCTTGAGAAAAATGTAGAGTCATTGACAAGCTACCTCGCTGAAGCTGTCCAAAAGCTGGCACAGGCTAACGAGATCGTGGAGACAAATAAAGACCTCGCATCTGCTGATGCCCGTTCGAAAGAAGAGCTTGAAGAATTCCATCAGGCCAACAAAACTGTTCAGGAAAAACTGGATACCCTTTTCGAAATGATATTTGGAGAGCAGTCCGACATGCAAGGAATTGTTCGGAATCCTGACCCAACTGTTTTGACCCATTTATACGCCGTAAATCGTTACCTGGGAAGTGATTACGACGGCCCCGGGGTGCGAGAGCGAAATCTGTTACAACAAGCTGAAGAAGCTGTTAACGAAGCCGTGTCAGCGATCAATGATTTTATAACCCAGGACTGGCCTGATTATCAAAGAGCCGTTGAAAACTCAGAACTGAGTCCGTTCAAAGAGATCGAACCGGTTACAAAAAATTGATTGTGACACATTGATATCTTACAACCTGTATGCTGGTTTTGAGCATGCAGGTTGTTTTATTTAAATATGATTATAACTTTAGGTATCACTTGAAGAAAGGAGGCCTATGGAAGGGTTAATTGATTTTTTTGAAAATGTACCCACAACATTCAGGGCGGGTCTACTAATTGGTGGAATTTTCCTATTCTGGGTGATAGAAGGGGTTTTCCCTCTTTTCGAATTTGGATATAAGAAAGTAAGACATGCTGCCATTAATTTAGTGTTGAATGGTTTTTTTGTAGTCATTGGATTGGGTTTTGCCGGACTTCTGGTATGGTCATCTAACTATGTAACAACTAATGAATTCGGTGTTCTGCAATGGGTTGAGATGCCTATTTGGTTACAGGCAATAGTAGGAGTAATGTTGCTTGATTTCTTTGGCGCCTACCTAATTCACTGGATAGAGCATAAAGTTGTGTTCATGTGGAAGTTTCATCTTGTCCATCACAGCGATACCACAGTTGATGTGACCACCGGTCTCAGGCATCATCCCGGAGAAGCTGTGTTCAGAATGGTTTTTACCATTATCGGGGTTATTTTGGTAGGGGTTCCGATCTGGATCGTATTTTTATATCAGAGTATTTCTGCGCTTTTTGCTCATCTTACGCATGCCAATATTAACATGCCAAAAAAAGTAGACCGAGCACTGTCATGGATTTTTATCACTCCTTTGATGCATAAAGTTCATCATCATTATACTCAACCCTTAACCGATACGAATTACGGTAATATATTTGCAGTTTGGGACCGAATGTTTGGAACCTTTGCTGAAGTGGACGACATTAAGCAGCTAAAATATGGTATCGACACTCACATGGATCCGTCCGAAAATGATAATCTGGGAAACCTCTTGAAGATTCCCTTTCAGTCGTACCGCCCACCAACGGGAGCTAAATTTGGAGAGCAAACAAATATAGAAAAGCCAGATACTGAGTAAAGCTCCCTCTTAACTACTCAGCAGATTTAAATTTCTTGATTGCTTCTTCAAAGTTACCCTTTTTACGGTCCCATTTCTTTTGAAACGGTTCTATAAAATCAGCTACATCTTTTAGTTTTTGAGGATTTAAATGATAGTAGATCTCACGGCCTATTTGTTCTCTTGAAATCAATTCACATTCCTTTAGAATTCGGACATGTTTGGAGATGGTGGGCCTTGACGAATCGAAATGCGAGGCTATGGTACCAGCAGTCATTGATTCAGAGGCCAGCAAGTGTAAAATGGTTCGCCTGGTTGGATCCGCTATTGCTTGAAATACATCTCTTCTTAAGTTCATTAGGCCCTGGAAAATAATTTATGTAGCCAATTAACTACAAATATATGCGTAGCCATTCAGCTTCGCAAATTATGTAATGCTATATTGGTATATAGGTAAGTGATTTAACGATCTAAAAAGTAAGAAGGGAGCTTTATTTGTTTTTAGAAGCAAGGCTCACAACAAAGCCTACAACGATCACCACAGTAGTACCCACAGGGTTCAACCACAAAAATTCGATGGCTTTTACATATCCATCAGGCATGGTATCCCATGGAAAAATAAAGGAATAATTTCCCGTGGCAGTGTTAAAGAAAAGCCGATCAAAAGCAAAAACAGAAAACATTCCGGAAATTAAACCGATCAAAGCACCGATTCCATTTGCACGTTTCACCCAAAGGAGCAAAATAAATACTCCCAATATAGATCCATAAAAATAGCTTCCGATCTGATTCACTAATTCAATAATAGAACGGGTCTCACCCATTAGTAAGGCAGAAACAGTAGCTAATGCACCCCAAAAGAAAGTCACCCCCCTGGAAGATTTAACATAATGTGCTTCGGTATGAAGGTCTCCTTTCAGGCGCTGATACCAATCCACGATAGAAACGGTAGTGAGAGCATTTAACTCACTGTCTATGGAACTGAGTGCCGCTGCAAATATTCCGCCTACGATAAGTCCAATGATACCAACAGGGACATGATTCAGGATGAAGTATGGAAAAATATAGTTTGTGTCGTTAACATCAGCCTGACGAATTTCAGCCTGAAGAGCCATTTCTGCATCACGGGCTGCATTCAAGGCTGCGTCGGTTTCTACAAATAATTGTTGAGTGTCAGGATCTCGTTCCTGAACTACGGCTAATGCAGCTTCTCTGCGGGAAAGATGGGCAACTTCATACTCTTTAAGGATCTTTTGTTCTGCAATTTGCTGTTGCTCATTTTGAGCTACAGGTTCAGAAGCTCGGAACGAAGCCGGTGCAGAATTAAAGATGAAGAATACATACAGCATCACCCCAAGTAACAAGATGAAGAATTGCATGGGAATTTTAGCATAAGCTGTCATCAACAGAGATTTACGGGCATTTTTGACAGAATCTGTTGTCAGATAACGTTGTACCTGAGATTGGTCGGTCCCGAAATAGGAAGCCATCAAAAAGAAAGCGGCAATCACCCCACTCCATACATTATATTTTTCAGTCAGATCAAAATTTAGGTCAAGTACCGTAAGTTTATCAAGGCTCCCAGCAAGATAAAGCGCTCCTTCAAAACCAACTTCATCAGGAAGGTTAACCCAGATAAGGATAAAGCAAAAGATCAGACCGAACATCATGATGGCCATTTGTTTCACATCAGTAGTGATAACACCGGCAATACCGCCAACAGTAGTGTAAAGTGTAGCGATGACACCTATTATCAATATGGTCAAGTACAATGGTAAACCAAGCAGCAGGGCAAGGACATAGGAAGGAGCTGCAATGATGACTCCAAGTGCTAACCCTCTTGAGATCAGGAAAAGTCCACTGGTAGTAAGCCGGGTTTTTAATCCAAATCGTTCTTCCAGAACCTCATATGCTGTAAAGTTTTGCATTCTGCTAAAGAATGGAACCAGGAACATGCAAATAAAGATCATTGCAAAAGGTATAGCCAGGTACGTTTGTACGAAACGCATATCTTCTACATATGCGATGCCCGTAGTTCCTATAAAAGTAATGGCGGAAGCTTGAGTAGCCATTACCGAAAGTCCTGCAGCCCACCAGGGCATAGAACGATTGGCGAGCAAATAACCCTCAATGGTAGAGGCGTCTTTACCACGCCGTGTGCCATCCCAAATGGTGTAGCCAAGAAAAGCTAGTAAAACCGTCCAGTCGATCCAACTCATTCAGGGTAAATTAAATATTGAGGTGAACCAAAAAAAAAGAAGAATAAAAACAACTCCCAAAATGGCTACAAACGTATAGTCTTTAAGCCACTTGGGTTTTATATCATTGGTCGGTTTTTCTTCCATGGCAGATAATAGATAATGTACCTTTCTTATGAAAGTAGAATATGAATGGGACCGGCAGTGTTGTTTTACTCTTTAAACTCCATTCTATAAGATGGAAGTACTTTCAGTGCAGAGTTTATAATTGATCAATACATAGAAATAGTAAAAACAAATTATTGAATCCCACACAGGGTTTTGTAACTTTCAGCAAATAAAACCAAAGGACAATCATGAGACGAATATTAGCCCTTGCAGTAGTTATATTAGCCATATTTTCTGCAACTACTTATGCACAATTTGAAATTGGAGCTTCTTATGAATTGCGTGAGGAAGAGCCTCGAAATGGATTTGGAGTAAGAATTCAGAAAGGAATTTTTGAAAACTTCCCGTTAGTTAATCTAGGTCTGAGACTACATGGAAGTTATTTTAGTGAAGATAATAATGTAAGTGAAGGTGGGGTGAGTTATTCTCAAGATCTGACCAATTATGATGTTGGAGTTGCTGCAATTGGAGGTGTTTCAGTTGGGTTGCTTGAACCTTATGTAGGTTTGGGGCTGGGAACTGAAAACTATGAGCGCGCAATAAGCGACATACAAAATGATACCAATAATGATGCACCTCAAAGTGGTGAAGAAAACAGTTTATATTGGAATATGCTGGTAGGAGCAAAAGTTACTATCATTCCAATGGTAAAACCTTTTGTGGAGTATCGTTATTCAAGTTCTGAGTTGGACGAACCGGAATTACAAGATGTAAATTCACAAACGGGCAGAATCATGTTTGGTATATCAATAAGTTTTTAGACTAAAGGAATGAGTTAAAAGCGGATATGAACTCCATATCCGCTTTTTTTTGTAGGAGATAATATATGTTAAGTGCTTTAAATACTGTTAATAAGTACTTTTAGGGAGATAAAAAGTAAAGAAATGAGCAGAGTTGCTTCCATAGATAAATATGACCTGAAAGGGTATAAGTTGAAAAAAGCTCAGAAAGAAGACCTGAAGCTTTTGCTTGAAGTATGCCGGGAGTATATAAATGATGTTGATGAAGAAGCTATAACAAACGCTTTCAAGCTTTGCTATCTATCCCATGAGGATATGAAACGGGCTTCAGGAGAGCCCTATTATTATCACCCGGTAGAAGTAGCGAAGATCGTTGCCAGTGAGATCAATATCGATGATGTGTCAGTGATCGCATCTTTATTACATGATACCGTTGAAGATACGGATGTAAACCTGGATGATATCCGCTATTGGTTTGGAGAAGAAGTAGCTGTTATTATTGATGGTGTTACAAAGATAACCGGAGTTTTTAAAAGCCGTGACAGTAAGCAGGCTGAAGCCTTTATGAAGTTGTTGCTTACTATGGCAGAAGATATTCGGGTGGTGCTTATTAAGTTCGCGGATCGGCTTCACAATATGCGAACCATTCAGCACCTGAAGCGAGAGAAGCAGGTTAAGATCGCTTCAGAAACTATGGACTTATATGCTCCCTTGGCTCATAGGTTTGGGTTGTTTAGGATTAAGAATGAATTAGAAGATCTTTGTTTCAAAGCAATAGACCCTACTTCATATAAATTTGTAGCCCGGAAACTCAGGGAGAAAAAAGAAGATCGAGAAGAATTCATAAACGAATTCATGGACCCTATCAAAAATGAGCTGGGTAAAATGAATTTTAAGTTTGAGATAAAGGGGAGGCCAAAGCACATTTTTTCGATCTATCGGAAGATGCAGCGGCAACAAAAACCATTTGAAGAAATTTATGACCTCTTCGCCATTCGCATCATACTAGAAGATCCCCATAATAAGGAGGATTGCTGGAGAGTTTATTCTATCATCACCGACTGGTATACACCAATCCCTGAACGATTCAGAGATTTTATTTCCGTACCCAAAGCAAATGGATATCAGTCTCTTCACACTACTGTGATCACTAATAAAGGACGAAAGGTCGAAGTTCAGATCCGTACTCGCAGAATGGATGATATTGCTGAAAAAGGACTGGCAGCACATTGGAAATATAAAGAAGGTGCACAACAAGGTTCCGAAACTTTAGACAAATTTGTGAGTTGGGTTCGAGATGTGTTGGATAATCCGCGTCCGGATGCAGCTACCGATTTCGTGAAAGACTTTCAATTGAACCTTTATAAGGATGAGATATACGTATTTACTCCTAATGGTGAATTGAAAACACTTCCCCGTGAAGCTACACCTATTGATTTTGCATTTGAGATCCACAGTGAAATTGGCGAACGGGCCATGGCTGCTAAAGTTAATGGCAAAATGGTACCTCTACGACAAAAATTGCATAATGGAGACCAGGTTGAGATCATTACCAGTAATAAGATCAATCTTAATCCGGACTGGATAGATGACGTGGTCACTCATAAAGCGAAGTCAAGGATCCGTCAGTTTATAAAACAGAAGCAACGTAAAGTTGCTGAGGAAGGCCGGGAAATTTGGGACAAAAGAGCAAAGAAAGGAAGTATAGAAATTTCGGAGCAAGAGCTGAACAAGTTTGCCAAGAGATTCAATTATGAATCTACGCAGGAGTTATTTTTTGATATCGGCTCAGGTGTTTTCAGTGTAAATGAGTTGTTTAAGGAGGTTAAGAAGTTCAAAAGCACCGGGCGGATCGAGGAAGAAGAATCTGCGGCAGTTAACCCGATCACTCAGGAGGAAATTCAAGATAAATATATTAATGCAGCCCGATCTGTTGGGGACGGGAAAGCTCTTTTTATTAATGGTGAATTGAGTAACATCAAGTATTCCTATGCGAATTGCTGTAACCCTATTCCTGGTGATGAGGTAATAGGATTCATAAGTCGCACAGGCGATATAAAGATCCATCGGGCTATGTGTAACAATGCTCAACATCTTCTGAAAACAGAAACAGAACGTATTGTTGATGTAAGCTGGGCTAAGAATTTAGATACAAAGTTCCTTGGTGCTATTAAAGTTATTGGTGGCGACAGGGTTGGAATGATCAATGATATCACGGATGTTCTTTCGAAGTCGCTGGAAACAAATATGAAGAGTATAAACGTAAGCAGCGACAGCGGTATGTTTGAAGGTATAATTACTCTTTATGTTGATGGGATCTCCCATTTGAATCGGATCATGAAGAAGCTTGAAAAAATAGAAGGGGTAAAGAACGTACTTCGCTATGAATGAGAAATCTAATTAAGATTAGGTAGATTTTTTATAAACTTATCTTTACAATAACGAATATTTATTCGTTTTAGGCCAAAAAGCTTATGTAAGAATAAGTTGCGAATAATAAGGAAGGACAAAAAACAACAATGCTATAGGGTAAAATAGCATGTAATAAAATCACCAAAACTATGATGACATATACAAAACGAGATGTTGTACGTCGGGTTGCAGAATCAATGGATGAACCCATGATTCAGGCTGAGCCTTGGGTTGATGCTGTAATTGTAGCTTTAAGAGAGATCATGATGTCTGCAGATACTGAATGTCGTATCGAGATCCGTGACTTTGGAGTATTTGAGGTTAAAGAGACCAAGGCCAAGCCTAAAGCTCGAAACCCAAAGACCAATGAAGTGATCTATGTTCCAGCACATAGAAAAACTCATTTCAAGCCAAGTAAATTAATGAAGAAGTTTTTACGCCAGCCTTTGGAAGACGTAAAGAAGAAATAAATATAAGTTGAACTCTTGCAGGAATATGCTAGGCTGATCGGTATTGATGTTGGGAAAAAACGTGTTGGGATCGCTCAAACGGACCTTTTAAAGACGATTGCGACTCCCGTTGGAACATTTTCACCGGAAGAGGTGTTTACTGAGATCAAAAAAATAAACGATCAATTTCCTGTTGAAAAATTTGTGATAGGCTGGCCTTTATCTCTAAGTGGAGAAGAAGGTTCAGCTACACAAATGGTTGAAAAATTTATCAAAAAGCTGCGCAATTATTTCCCAGATATTGAAATTGTTAAAATTGACGAACGGTATACTTCAAACCAAGCACGTACCCTGATGGTTGAAGCCGGAATACCCCAAAAAAAGAGAAAAGAAAAGGGAAGAGTAGACCGGATAGCCGCAGCTATAATTCTACAAAACTATTTAGATTCGAATTCAGATTAAAATATGCCCATACTTCCTATTGTAACCTACAACGACCCTGTTTTACTTAAAAAAGCAGAAGAAATAGAAGAAGACAGCCCCGAGCTTCAAACTCTAATCGATAATATGCTGGAGACCATGTATAATGCCGATGGAGTCGGTTTGGCTGCCCCTCAGATCGGACGTTCCATAAAACTTTTTGTTATGGATACTGATGCCATGATAGAAGATGGCGAGGTTCCATACGGACCTATGGTATTCATTAATCCACTTATCCTTGAAAAAAGAGGAAACAAAGTTCCATTGGAAGAAGGATGCTTGAGTATTCCTGAGGTTAATGACAAGGTTTTCAGACCTGAAACAGTGGTAATAGAGTTTTTTGACCGTGACTTTAACAAGCATAGACTTGAAGCCGGTGGCTGGACCTCACGTGTTATTCAGCATGAGTACGATCATCTGGAAGGAATTCTGTTTTTAGATTATCTGAGTGCATTCAAAAAAAGACTTCATAAAAAAGAACTTGAAGAAATAGACTCAGGTAATAAAAAAGTAAAATACCCCATCGTCCCTAAACAGAAAAGCGAGTAGTATGAACATTGTATTTATGGGTTCTCCTGAGTTTGCTATCCCAAGTTTGGAGCAAATTCATGGCTCCGAACATACCATAAAAGCAGTAGTCAGTAACGTTGATAAGAGAAGAGGGAGGGGCTCTAAAACATCTCCTACTCCTGTTAAAGCAAAAGCCCTTGAACTCGGCCTCACGGTTATTGAAGTGGAAGATTTCGAATCTCCAGAGTTTATTGAGCAACTTAGAGCGTTGGAAGCTGATCTTTTTGTAGTGGTGGCATTCAGGATCCTGCCTGCTTCCGTGTTGGAAATTCCTCGTATCGGTTCTGTTAATTTGCACGCTTCACTATTGCCGAAATATAGGGGAGCTGCTCCTATTCACTGGGCTATAATAAATGGAGAGAAGGAAACGGGCTGTACAGTATTTTTCCTGGATGAGAAAGTAGATACGGGTAATATCCTCCTTCAGGAAAGCATTTCTATCGGAAAGAATGAAACCACCGGACAGCTTTATGAAAGACTTAGGCAAAAAGGGGCTGACCTTCTCCTTCGTTCTATAGATGAAATAGAATCTCAAGAATATACTCTGATAGAACAGAATGATTTATTAGCCACTCCGGCTCCAAAATTATTCAAGAACGATTGCCACCTCGATTTCGATAGATCAGCAGAAGAAATTCATAATAAAATACGTGGTTTGAGTCCATTTCCCACAGCATGGGCTAATTGGAATGGGGAGAAACTTAATATATACAAATCAGCTTTAGGCCCTGATATTGAAATATCTAATGGCTTGTTGGCAGAGAGAAATGGTGCATTATTGGTTGGTTGTGAAAACGGTACCGTAGAGCTATTAGAAATTCAGTTACCGGGTAAAAAAAGAATGACCGGCGCAGAATTTATAAATGGATATGAAGTACAAGGAAGCCTTTCCTGAAATAAGATCCCTAATCTTCCTCACTATTTACAAATCGAAAATTTATTCAAGAATTAGTTTGAGATATACGTTCCGTTTTTTATCATCACGCCAACAATAACGGTAAAAAATACTTATACCATGGAGCAACCAGCAATTATTGAGGCGGCCAGGTCAGGCAACATAGATGAAGTCAAAACGCTTTTAAAAGGCAAGAGTGATATCGATGAGACCAATAAAAGCGGAGCTTCTGCACTTATAGTAGCAGCTGAAAAAGATCATGCAGATATTGTGAAATTCCTGGTTGATAAAGGAGCAGACTTAAATATTGAGACCAAGATGGGAGGAACAGCTCTAAATAGAGCTGCTGAAAATGGGAATATTGACCTGCTTAAGTTTCTTATAGAAAAAGGAGTGAAGATCGGAGATCTTTCTTTAATTGCTGCATCAAGAGTAGGTAATTTGGATTCCGTTAAGTTATTGGTTGAAGCTGAGCAGATGTTGATGCTCAACAACGTTGGGGACACACAGCTCTTATGCTGGCGGCGAAAGGTGGTAATACAGACGTTGTAAAATATCTTATAGAAAACGGAGCCAATGTAAAGCTGCGTGATAAGAATGGAGACACTGCCATGATGATAGCAATGGATAATGACCAGGATGATATTGCGCTTATCTTACGTCGTGCAGGGGCAAAAGCAGAAGTAAAGCCTAAGAAAGATACTGCTAGTGTGGCTGAAGATGAGGACGAAGATGATATTGGCGATACTCCTGATGTGGATGATCTTGTAGATGAAGATGAGGCTCCTGATGATGTTGACCTGGATGAATAACTCATAGGTTATAAGCAAGTAATAAAGAACAAAAAAAAAGCCTCGCCCATAAGTTAATGAGCGAGGCTTTACTTTTATTTATTTCTGGCCTTTACTTGTTGGCGAACTCAAATTTTTCAAGGTCGTAATCCACTCCGTCTGCAGGACGCAAAGTTGTAGATTTTGGCTCAAGGAAATATTTAAGATAATCACGTCCGCCTGCTTTGGCATCTGTACCACTTAACTTGAAACCACCGAAGGGCTGAGCACCAACCAATGCACCGGTACATTTACGGTTGATATATAAGTTACCAACCCGATATTCGCGAAGTGCACGATCAATTTTCTTTGGATCGTTTGAGAAGTAAGCACCGGTAAGGGCATAATCAACTCCATTGGCGATCCGCAAAGCATCATCGGTATCTTTAGCTTTGATGAATGCTGTAACAGGTCCGAAGATCTCTTCCTGAGCGATACGGTCATTTTCGTCAATATCTGCAAAAACCGTAGGCTCAATGTAGTATCCTTCATCTTCAGTATCGGCACGTTTTCCACCGGCCATAAGCTTACCTTCTTTTTTCCCGATCTCGATATAGCTCATGATCTTATCAACTGCTTTTTGATTGATCACGGCTCCGGAAATATGATTGTCTTTGGCGTTACCAACAGAAAGAGCCTTAGTTTTTTCAACGACTTTTTCCAACAACTCATCGTAAATTGCCTGATGAGCGATCACACGGGAACTGGCTGAACATTTCTGTCCCTGAAAGCCAAAAGCTCCTTTTACGATCTCTGTAGCTGCAGACTCAAGATCGGCATCTTCATCCACTACAGTTGCATTCTTACCACCTAGTTCACAGACCATACGCTTAAGGAACTTTTGTCCTTCAGCAACTTCAGAGGCAATTTTATTTAGATGTAATCCAACCCCTTTAGATCCGGTGAATGTTATAAATCGTGTATTAGGGTGTTTTGCAAGATTTTCACCTACCTCAATATCACCGCCTGTTACGAAGTTGAAAACACCCGCGGGTAGTCCAACTTCATCAAGGATCTCAGCAAATAGCTGTCCCATTTTTGGAGTATCAGGAGCAGGTTTAGCGACTACCGTATTACCTACTGCAATCGGGGCAATAGCCATTCCCACAAAAATAGCGAACGGGAAGTTCCAGGGGGAGATAGAAACACCGGCGCCGATAGGCATATATATGGTTCTGTTATAATCGCCCCAGGTTTCAGAAAGCACATCCATTCCGTCATCTATACGAAGGGCTTCATGAGCATAGTAATCTATGAAATCAATGGCTTCACAAGTGTCGGCATCGGCCTCAAGATAACTTTTCCCAGCTTCGCTGATCATCCAGGCATTGATCTCAAGACGACGACGGCGAACTACGTCTGCTGCTTTAAAAAGGTACTCAGCTCGTTTTTTTGCAGAA
The DNA here is from genome assembly GCF_042684365.1 of Gracilimonas halophila. NCBI lineage: Bacteria > Pseudomonadati > Balneolota > Balneolia > Balneolales > Balneolaceae > Gracilimonas > Gracilimonas halophila. The sequence goes on from NZ_JBHULI010000005.1 coordinate 110,409, forward strand.
ACATGTTGCCAGGTTTCAAAGGCATCCCAGGCTTTATCCAGTGCATCAAAAGCTTGTTCTTTACTTGCCATTTGAAAGGTTCCGATCGTTTCTGAAAGGTCAGAGGGATTTTTACTTTCAAATGTACCGGCATCGCCTTTTACGAACTGGCCATTGATATATAGATCATATTCTTTTCCAAAATTCGATCTTACTTCTTCAAGAGCGTCTTTTTGGGCTTTGTCATTTGTGGGATCGGAAAAGTCAAAATAGGTTTCATTTTTGTACTTTTCTAAAGTTTGGTCTGGCATAGTCTCTTATTTTGAATGAAAAATATTTTAATACATCTCTTAAAGATACATAGAAAAGCGCTCCCAATTCAATGGAAATGAGCAGAACATTCTTATAGAGGTCGAAACATTGAATATCGGGCTGTATAGTGGTAGCTTTAAGGGATACATAAGAACTTTATAGTCGTCTTTTACATTTTATAAAATGTATCCAAAGCGACAAAAATTCAATCAAAACAGGATTAGAAATGGCAAAAATTAAAGTGGGAATTAACGGGTTTGGCCGTATAGGTAGAATGGTGACCCGGTCAATTCTGACAAACCATAAAGATAATATTGAAATTGTTGGAGTAAACGATCTTACTGACACGAAGACTTTGGCTCATCTGTTTAAGTATGATTCAGCCCAAGGCACGTATCCCGGTGATGTTAGAGTGGATGGAAGTAAAATAACAATTGACGGGATGAGTTTTGAAGTTAGTGCGGAGCGTGATCCGGCTAATTTGAAATGGGGTGAACTCGGAGCAGAAATAGTAGTTGAATCCACAGGGTTTTTCCGTGATTCAGCAAGTGCCGGCAAGCATCTGAAAGCTGGTGCCAAAAAAGTGATCATATCAGCACCGGCATCGGGAGACGATATACAAACCATTGTATTGGGTGTGAATGATGAGAAGATCGATAAAGATGTAGAGATCTATTCCAACGCAAGTTGTACCACCAACTGTCTGGCTCCAATGGCAAAAGTACTGGACGACAGTTTTGGGCTTGTTAAAGGATTTATGACAACTATTCACTCTTATACCGGTGATCAAGCATTGGTTGATGGCCCACACAAAGATCTGAGACGTGCACGCGCAGCTGCAGTGAATATAGTGCCAACAACTACAGGTGCTGCTAAAGCAGTAGGACTTGTACTTCCACATCTCGATGGTAAGTTGGATGGCGGTGCAGTTCGCGTTCCTACCGTAACCGGTTCGTTAACAGATTTTACCGTGGTATTGGAAAAAGAAACCACCGAAGAGGAAGTGAATGCTGCTTTCAAAACAGCTGCTGAAGGACCCATGAAAGGGATACTGGAGTATTCTGAAGTTGACTTGGTTTCCAGTGATATTATTGGGAATCCACATTCAAATATCTTTGACAGTCTTTCAACAAAAGTCGATGGAAATTTAGTGAAGATCATTGGTTGGTACGATAACGAAGCAGGCTATTCTGCTCGTACAGCTGATCTGATCACGCGCATTGTCTAAGACAAACTGTACTCATTCATGAAATGAGGCGTAAATTTAAACTCCGGCCCTTAAAAGGACCGGAGTTTTTTATATCTGTTTACTTGTATAACCGAAGTGAACTTCTCACTTTACTATTCAAAAAAATAAATGTCATGAAAAAAATTTCTCTTTTATTACCATTCTTAATATTCCTGACCATAGGATGTGTCTCAGAACAGCAAGAGGTCAAATTAGATACTGATCAGCTCATTAAAGATCTTCAATTTATCTCATCGGATGAGACTGAAGGACGGCGAACAGGGACAGAAGGAAACCGAATAGCGAGAGAGTACCTCGTTGACAGATTTGAGGAAGCAGGTGCTGAACCTTTTCGAGGATCTTTTACTCACGAATTTGAATTTGAAAATCGCGATGGGGAAACAATCAACGGTATAAATGTGATAGGAGAGATCACCGGGAAATCAGATTCCATGATCGTGATAACCGCTCATTATGATCACCTTGGAAAACGTGACTCCCTAATCTTTAATGGTGCCGATGACGACGCTTCCGGGACAGCAGCTTTACTTGCTTACATCGATTATTTCAGCCAGACTCAGCCTAACCATACTTTGGTATTTGCTGCATTTGATGCGGAAGAGATGGGGCTTCAGGGAGCAAGGTCTCTGGCATCAGATTCTGTTTTTCTTGATAAACTCACGATGAATATTAATCTGGATATGATCGCACAAAATGATAAGAATGAGATCTACGCGGTAGGTACTTATCACTATCCTCAGTTCAAACCCACACTGCAGCAAATTGAAACAGAAGGGCTGAATCTGTTATTTGGTCATGATGATCCGGAAAGTGAATTAGATGACTGGACTTATGCTTCTGATCATGGTCCTTTCCATCAGCAGGGCGTTCCGTTTATTTATTTCGGTGTTGATGATCACGAACATTATCATCGGCATACCGATGATTTTGAAACCATTCCTCAGTATTTCTACAAGGCAAGTACTGCATTGATTTTAAATGCAATTATATCTTTCGATCAGCAATAAACCTTTGTTTTTTAGCGATAAATAAAAAAAGCCTTTCCGATTTGGAAAGGCTTTTGAATTTTTAGTTTGAAGAAGCTGAAGTTAAAACTTCCTCAGGTAACTGGTGCATTCCTTACAGTCTTTACCATCTTTTCGAGCTTCTTCTTCGGTCTCGAAACCTTGACTGGAAAAGGCCTCAATATCTCCACTTTTCGAAACACGTCTCCATCTCCATTCGCCTTTAACGTCTTGGTATAATTCACATTTAGCCATAGGTAAGTATCTGATTTATTGTAATTTATTAAACTTTAAAATACCTAATATGTGCTTCTAAAGCAATTTTGGGCGGTTTTTGTTTTATTCGATCACGTAATCGTAGGTGATCTCGGAGCCTTTCTCTAATGCTTTAGATACAGAGCAGTACTTGGTAATTGAAAGTTCAAGCGCACGTTCTACTTTTTTAGGATCCAGATCGCCTTTAAAAATATAGTGCATGTGAATTCCTTTGTACTCTGTATACTGAGCTCCTTCCACATTTTGGCGGTCGCCGTCCACTTCCACTTTCAAGCTTGTTACGTTTTGCTTTTGTTTATCCAGGATGTGGAGTACATCTATAGCACTGCATCCTCCGGCCCCTGCCAGTAATAGCTGCATTGGGGAAAGTCCGCCTTCGAGTCCCCCGATCTCATTATTACCGTCTATACGAATTTTGCCTTTGGTTTCATTTTCTGCTTCAAAATGGAAATCGTTGCCTAACCAGTTTACGTCTATTCTCATGGAATGATTTTTATTGTAGGTATTTTCTAGAAGTTAAGGAAATCAATAATGTTTTTTTGAACGGTATTGATCGAAAATTAATTTTCCACATAGTTAACAAACCTTTAATACAAAATATTGGCACAAAATCTTATAACTACCTATCTTAAACTCGTGAGAAAAAATATCCTACATATCATCCATTTCTATCATGATGTCCATCATGCTCATCACGGACATCATCATATCCACGTGCACTAATTTTGCACCATTTCGTTTCTCTTTTTCTATCTCAATTATCCCTATTTTTTAACTCAACTTATTATTTACCAATATTATGAACCGAACGAAGGACTCTTCAACTTCATTACGTATTGCTATTCAGAAAAGCGGTCGTTTGACCGATAAAACTATTGCATTGCTGGAAGGTATAGGCATTGATTTCGATAATTATAAACGCAACCTCATCGTAAAAACCCGAAACTTTGATGTGGAGTTATTGCTGCTCCGCGATGATGATATTCCTGAATATGTGCAAGATGGCGTCTGCGACCTTGGCTTTGTGGGAGCAAATGAAACCCAGGAAACCGGCGCTGATGTAACTCCTATTCGTGATTTGGGGTACGGCAAATGTAGACTTTCACTGGCAGCGCCTAAAAATGGTTCTATTAAAAAGCCGGAAGATTTTGCAGGTAAAAAAGTGGCGACTAGTTATCCGAATCTGACTCGTAGTTTCTTTAAAGAACGCGGAATTGATATCCAGATCATTGAGATTTCGGGTGCCGTTGAGATTGCTCCACAACTTGAAGTGGCTGATGCTATTGTTGATCTGGTTTCAACAGGAGGAACCTTGCGCGCAAACGGGTTGGTTGAGCTTGATACCATCCTTGAGTCACAGACACAACTCATTCGAACCAACAAAGAGTTATCTCCGGGCAAACAACAGCTGATAGAAAAATTCCTTGTACGAATGGATGGCCATCAGCAGGCAGCTCAAAGCCGGTATATCATGATGAATGCACCGGTTGCTGCAGTAGAAAAGATCAAGGAGATCATTCCTTCTATGAAAAGTCCTACGGTAATGCCTTTGGCTGAAGAAGATATGGTAGCAGTTCATACTGTTATTCCATTGGAAAAATTCTGGAGTGTTATGGAAGAACTGAAAGAAGCCGGAGCTTCTGATATCGTAATGCTTCCGATCGAGAGCATGATCCTGTAGAATATCGAATATTAAAAAAGGAATATTGAAGTATTAACCAAAGGATATGAAAACATATCAATACTCAAATTTATCACCAGAAGAGATCAGAAAGCTTCTCAAGAGGCCCAAGATCGATTTCACATCTATTTTCAAAACGGTTCAACCTATAATAGATGCCGTTGAACATGATGGTGATGAAGCTGTCAAAAAATACACCAATCAGTTTGATGGAGTTCAATTGGATTCGGTGGTTCTCAGGCCTCAAGATATTGAAACAGATTTAGATCCAGAGGTCAGGAAGGCCATAGACACCGCATTTGATAATATCTTTCGGTTCCACAAAGCTCAGCTTTATGAACCTGTTGAAGTAGAAACTATGCCCGGTGTTCGATGTCTGAAGGTCTCAAGACCTATTGAGCGGGTTGGGTTATACGTCCCGGGTGGGACGGCAATATTGCCATCTACTGCAATGATGTTGGCTATACCGGCTATGATCGCAGGCTGTACCACCAAGGTATTAGCTACACCGCCACGAAAAGATGGTTCAGTAGCTCCTGAGATTATCTACATTGCCAAAAAAGCAGGTGTGGATACCATACTATTGGCGGGAGGTGCTCAGGCAGTAGCAGCTATGGCGCTTGGAACTGAATCGGTTCCAAAGGTGGATAAGATATTTGGTCCGGGGAATCAGTATGTCACGGCCGCAAAAATGATCCTTCAAAACTCTGAAGCGCAAATAAGTATTGACATGCCGGCCGGCCCATCAGAGGTTTTGGTAATTGCTGATAAGCAAGCAAAACCTTCTTATGTGGCTGCAGACCTGCTTTCACAGGCAGAGCATGGAAAAGACAGTCAGGTTGTTTTGGTTGCATTAAATGGATTCGACCTGGATAGTTTGAAAGCGGAATTGAAGACACAATTGGCAGAACTTCCCAGAAAAGAAATGGCTGGGAAAGCATTGGAAAATAGCTACACGGTGATCGTAGATTCTATAGAAAGAGCATTTTCTTTTTCAAATCAGTATGCTCCGGAGCATTTGATAGTGAATATAGAACAAGCCGAATCTTACACAGATAAAATTATGAACGCAGGTTCTGTATTTTTAGGGCAACTGACACCGGAAAGTGTAGGTGATTATGCTTCAGGTACAAATCATACCTTGCCAACTTATGGGTACGCCAGGATGTACAGTGGGGTGAACTTGGCTGCTTTCCAAAAATCAGTAACCATGCAATCACTTAATAAAGAAGGATTAAGAAATATCGGTCCGGCCGTTGAAAAGCTCGCTGAATTAGAAGAGCTTCAGGCTCATAAAAATGCGGTAACTTTAAGACTAAATGATTTAGAATAATGGCGCAGGGTAATGTGACCTTTACTTTAAGATCCTAAAAAAGGTATAAATGAAAAAAACGGACATCCAAGACCTTGTTAGGGACAATATATTAGATCTGAAACCTTATCGAAGCGCACGCGATGATTTTGATACCGGAATTTTACTGGATGCCAACGAAAACAGTTTGGGTGCTCCTTTTGACGATGATATGAACCTTAACAGGTACCCTATGCCTTATCAGGAGGAGTTGAGGGATAAGATCGCTGCATTTCGAGGAGTTAATAGGGAAAATGTTTTTGTGGGCGTTGGAAGTGACGAAGCCATTGATCTGTTATTTAGGATTTTTTGCAGACCAGGAAAAGACAGGGTCATTATCAATCCCCCCACTTATGGGATGTATAAAGTATCGGCTAATATTAATGACATAGCAGTTGATGAAGTTTTGCTCACGGAGAGCTTTCAGCTTCAACCCGAACGTATTTTGGAAACTGTTAAACCGGAAACCAAGATCATTTTTATATGTTCACCAAACAATCCTACGGGTAACAGTTTGGATGTCAATGATGTGATAAAAGTGATGGAAGGATTTAATGGAATTGTGGTTGTCGATGAAGCATATATTGATTTCAGCAGACAGGGAAGTCTGGTTAATAATCTCAAGGATTTTGAGAACCTTGTAGTACTTCAAACGATGTCAAAATCATTTGGATTAGCAGGAATACGACTCGGGAAGGCTTTAGCAAGTCCGGAGATCATTTCCTATATGATGAAAGTTAAAGCTCCATATAACGTAAATAAGCTGACCTCAGATACAGCTGCTAAAGCCTTCTTGAACTTAAGTGGTATTACAAAAAATATTCAGTCCATTCTAAAAGAACGGGAACGAGTGATCGGTAAACTGGTTACGTTTTCTCAGGTTGAAAAAGTTTACCCGACTGATGCTAATTTCGTGATGTTCAGAATTCCGGATGCACTCAATGTATATAAAAAGATTGCTGATGAGGGGGTTGTAATTCGCTATAGGGGAAATGAACCCTACTGCGAAAATTGTCTGCGCCTCACTATTGGCACTGAAGTTGAAAACGATCGCTTTTTCTCCGCACTTGAAAAGGTATTGGGAAAAAAGTGAAATATTGAAGCGATGTTTACCTCAAATAATATATCTCTATGTTGATATCAATTAGCAAAAATGCACTTAAAGATCCATCCGGGGAGTTTTTCTTTCGGCAACATACACTTTCTGCTCTAAAGCAGATCAGAGAAAGTGGGCGTGATCTTCATATTGAACAGGACTCAATATCAGTTCAGCAAAAGCAGCTATTGACACAAGAAGGAATTTCATTTTTTGAAGAAGGAGAAGCTGATTTTACAGTTGATGGGGAATATGGTGAGTTAGTTTTGAGTAAAGAGGAGCAGAAACTGTTAAGTGATGAAAACTGGTATCCAATCGTTGATTATATCACAAAAGAGTCTCGAAAAGCCTCCCTTCAAAGAAAGACCAATGAGACGGACATCAGCATTGATATAAATTTAGATGGAACCGGTAATGCAGACATTTCCACCGGGTTGAATTTCTTTGATCATATGTTGGATCAGATCGCCCGTCACGGTCTTGTCGATTTGAAATTAAAGTGTAAGGGGGATCTGGAAGTAGATGAACATCACACCATTGAAGATGTTGCAATAGCCTTGGGTGATGTGATCTCAAAAGTACTTGGAAATAAAAAGGGAATTGAGCGATATGGTTTTGTTTTACCAATGGATGAAGCACAGGCAACTGTAGCTTTAGATCTCTCAGGGAGGCCATATCTTGTTTTTGAAGGAGATTTTAAGAGAGAGTATGTGGGTGATTTTCCCACCGAAATGATAAAGCACTTTTTTTATAGTCTGGCAATGAACTTGAAAGCCACAATTCATGTTAGCTTTGCAGGTGAAAATGACCACCACAAGATCGAAGCCTGCTTTAAGGGTTTTGCCCGGACTTTAAAGATGGCTATAGAACAGAACGGGCGTATCGAAAATCTTGTCCCAAGTTCAAAGGGGACGTTGTAGATTATTTATGATTGCTATTATCAAGTATAAAGCTGGAAACACAGCATCTGTTGCAAATGCATTGGACAGATTAGGTGCACATTATTTTTTCGCTGAAACTCCCGAGGAATTAGAAAGCGCAAAAGCGGTGATATTTCCCGGAGTTGGGCATGCAGGTGCCGCCATGGAATCACTTCGTGAAAAAGGAGTCGATGAATGGCTAAAGAATACCAAGAAGCCTGTATTGGGAATTTGTGTTGGCATGCAGTTAATGTTTGAAACCTCCACAGAAGGGGATACAGTTGGACTTGGCGTAATTCCGGGAGCGTTGAAGAAGTTCGACGAGACGGAAGCAAAAGTACCTCATATGGGTTGGAATAAACTCATAAGCACGGGAAAACACGCAATTCTAAAAAATCTGATCTCAAAAAATTACCTGTATTTTGTACATAGTTATTATGCTCCGGTTGGAGATTATACGTTAGCTACTTGCAACTATATTAATGACTTTTCCGCCATCGTTGCCAAAGACAATTTCATAGGTGTACAATTTCACCCCGAAAAATCAGGGAGTGTTGGTTCTATGATACTGCAAAACTTTTTGGACCTGGTTTATTCTCCTGAGAAGGTAAAGTTGTAACACAATTCTAACCAAGCTCTTCATTTCGTCTTCATCTGCTGTCAGCATTTTCTTTTGACAGATCTTTTGATTAATTACTCGAAAGAAATGGAGATACTATATGCGAAGCAGGAAATTAGCAGTCCTTTTAATTTTCGCTCTTCAGCCATTAACGGGCACTATTTTTGCCCAGGATGCCACTGAGATCATTCAAAAAATGGATGAAAAAATGCGGGGTGAATCTCTGAAGGCAGAGGTTAGAATGACTATCGTCAGGCCAGATTGGCAGCGAACCATCTCTATGAAAAGCTGGAGCAGGGGTACCGATTATTCTTTAATATTAATAACAGCACCTGCCCGGGATGATGGCACCGCTTTCCTGAAGCGAGGTACCGAGATATGGAATTGGGTACCCAATGTGGGGAGAACCATAAAGATGCCACCATCTATGATGATGCAATCCTGGATGGGCTCAGATTTTACCAATGATGATCTGGTTCGGGAGTCGTCAGCTGTTACGGATTATGAACATGAATTGGTTGGTGAAGAAATCATTGAAGGGTACGAATGTTATAAGATCGAAATGACGCCTAAACCGGATGCCCCCGTTGTTTGGGAGCGTGTGGATGTATGGGTTTCCAAAGAGGAATATCTTCAGTTAAGATCAGAATTTTATGATGAGTTCGGTGATCTCATCAATGTAATGAAGGGAATGAACGTGAGGGAATTTGACGGGCGAATGATCCCCTCCAGAATGGAAATGATCCCGCAAGATAAAGAAGGCCACAAAACAGTGATGGAATATCAGTCCATGAAATTTAATGAAGGCATCCCGGAAAGTTTTTTCTCAGTTCAAAACATGCGTAGAGTCAACTAAGGAATAGAACACGGATAACGCAGGTTTAGCGGATAATCGCGGAAAAAGATTATACAATCAGCGACTATTCGCATCATCCGTGTCATCTGCGTTCCATTAAAAATGTATTATGCTTTACCTAAAACTTGCCTGGCGAAATATTTGGCGTAATAAGCGGCGGACGCTCATCACAATGGCATCCGTGGTGATGGCGGTGTTGCTCTCTTCGGTTATGAGTTCCATGCAGCAGGGACAGTACGATCAGATGATAGACAATACAGTGGGCTCTTTTTCCGGACACTTGCAGGTTCAACATCCCGAATATTTTGAGGAGTCAACACTCGATAATTCTCTTGAGATAAACGAAGAACTTATCAGTAAACTAAATGATCATCCCAAAATACAGCATGTCATCCCTCGTATAGACTCTTATGCACTTGCAGCAGGTGATGTGAGAAGCAAAGCAGCTATGGTGATTGGTATTGATGTTGAAAATGCAACTCACCTTAGTGAACCGGATAAAAAAATAGTGGAGGGAAACTATTTTAAATCAAGTTCGGAAGATGGGGTGTTGATCGCAGAGGGATTGGGGGAATCTTTAAGTATTGGTGTGGGTGATACTTTGGTACTGCTGGGACAGGGTTTTAGGGGCATGAGTGCGGCAGCGGCTTACCCTGTTACGGGTGTAATGAAGTTTGGGCTCCCTCAGATGAACAATAATATGGTCTATTTGCCAATGGGATCTGCCCGTGATTTTTATGCCGCGTATGATCGGGTGACATCCATAGTTCTACTCCTGTATAATCCCAAAGAAGTACATACAGTGGTACGTGAACTTAAGGCAGAATTCGGGGAAGAATATGCTGTTCTTGGTTGGCAGACACTGGTTCCCGAACTAGTTCAGGCTATCGAAGCCGATCGGGGGAGTGCACTTATCCTTTTACTGATCTTATATATGATTGTTGGTTTTGGGATCTTTGGAACCATTCTGATGATGACTGCTGAGCGTAAGTTCGAGTTCGGTGTGATGATCGCTATTGGTACAGGCCGAATGCGAATGGCCATTATGCTAATTCTGGAAATGGTCTTTATCACGTTTATGGGGACAGCTCTTGGGATGCTTTTTAGCCTTCCCGTAATGTATTATTTCAATTTCAATCCATTGGAGTTTTCAGGAGAAGCAGCTCTGGCGATAGAAGAATATGGTATGGAGCCATTTGTTCAATTTTCTACCGATCCGGCTATTCTGATTCAGCAGGGGACGATCATCCTGATCATAACACTCATAATTGGACTTTATCCTCTGTTGCACATGCGTAAACTAAAACCGGTGGAGGCTATGCGACACTGATGAAATTTTGGGCAATATTAAAACTGAGCTGGAAAAATGTATGGCGGAATCCAACCCGCAGCGGAGTGGTTATCCTGGCGGTGGTGCTTGGAACCTGGGCCGGGATTTTCTCTACCGGATTGATGAATGGGCTCAGCATGCAATACATTACAAATCAGCTTCAAACGTCGGTTTCCCATCTTCAAATTCATCATCCCAAATACAGCGAAGAGTCTTTGCCAAAGTACTATCTCCCAAATCCGGACTCTTTAGTGAAAGAGCTGAATAAACAAGATTTTATACAGTCAGTAACTGCAAGAAGTGTTATCCAGGGACTGGCTTCCAGCGCTACCAATACCTTTGGGGTGACATTAAAAGGGATCGACACCGAAACAGATTCTACCGTTTCTAATGTACACACGTATTTAATAGAAGGAGAATATTTGGATAAATCAGCCCGAAACCCGGTGCTTATCGGGGATGATCTTGCCACTCGATTAAAGCTTGAAATTCGCTCCCGACTGGTTATTAACTTTCAAGATGTGGAAGGAAATATCACTGCAGGGGCCTTTAGGGTGGCCGGTATTTTTGATACGCCAAACTCAGCTTTTGATGAGGGCACTGTGTTTGTGAACCGGGCAGACTTGAATCGCCTGTTGGGAAGAGAAAATACGGTGCACGAAATTGTGACTATGGTAGATAATTTCAAGAATGCGGATCAATACCGGGATACTCTTGCTCAGTCTTCGAGTCTGGAAATTCGGAGTTGGGGTGATGTGTCTCCTTCACTGCGGTATATCGATTCCAATGTGGATTTCATGCTGTACATATTCATGACCATTATCGCTATTGCGTTGGTTTTTGGAATCATCAATACGATGCTTATGGCCGTGCTGGAACGAACTCAGGAGATCGGGATGCTGATGGCCATTGGCGTAAACCGAATCCGTACCTTTTCTATGGTGATGCTGGAGACCTTATTTCTCACAATGGTTGGTGTGCCGGTTGGAATGATACTGAGCTGGGTCACCATCTTTTGGGTTGGTGAAGTAGGTATCGATCTCAGTGCTTTTTCCCAGGGACTTGAGGAGTATGGAATGAGTACGACCATCTACCCGGAACTGCCGGAAGGATATTTCATTAATATTGGTCTGCTAATGGTAGTTGCTACATTGCTGGCTGCGATCTATCCATCTATTAAAGCACTTAAATTAAATCCGGTTCAAGCCATAAGGAAGGTGTAGAAAAGTGAATATTGAACAAGAGATATTGAATAGCGAAGTGCGGTGTTTAGTAAAACTACTAACCTCCCCGAAATCAACGGCGAGCCGTTCTTTCTGTCCCTCCAAAGGGACACAGGTACTTGCTTATGGAGACTATATGTTAGCAGGGCAAGATTCTACGCACTCTCAAGAACCTATCTCTCTTTGGAGAGAGACCGGATTCAGTTCCACTGAAATCGAGAGAGAGAACAATGTTGAAAAGGGCACGAAAGTTGAAACAAGAAACTATTCAGCCATGAATTCCCCTCTCAAAATTCATCTATCATAAATCAATAATCCCATGTCCAGAATTCAGGTTCGTGATATTAAAAAAGTGTACAACCATGATCAGGTTCCGGTTCATGCATTGAATGGAGTAGATCTGGATATCAGTGAAGGAGAATTCACGGCTATCGTGGGGCCGTCCGGATCGGGGAAGACCACGCTGTTGAATGTTATCGGCGGATTGGATGAGCCGACCGAAGGGAAGGTATATATACGCGATACGGATATGTTTTCATTGAAGGAGCGGGAGCTGATCGATTTCCGGTTACATCATATTGGGTTCGTATTTCAAGCCTATAATTTAATACCGGTTCTTACAGCAAAAGAAAACATCGCTTTTATTTTACAGATGCAGGGAAGGCCACAAAAAGAATGTAATCAGCGAAGTATGGAATTGTTGAAGATGGTAGGGTTGGAAGACAAAGTAGATAAACGTCCGGCGGAACTTTCAGGCGGACAGCAACAGCGAGTGGCTGTTGCAAGAGCGTTAGCATCTAAACCGGATTTTGTACTTGCTGATGAGCCTACCGCCAATCTCGATTCAGCTTCAACCGCCAATTTACTGGACATGATGTTACGATTGAATGAAGAAGAAAAAATTACTTTCATTTTCTCTACGCATGATCAGCGAGTGGTGGAAAGAGCACGTCGCGTTGTTACTTTGGTGGACGGTAAAGTAGATTCTGATGAGGAACGAACACCCAACAACGAACAAGGAACTTCGAACTAAGAACGTACTTGAATATCGAATAATGAAAAGAGGATTTTTGAATATTGAAGGTGATGATTGGGAGGACATTCGGGCTTCACGCTCCTCCCTGAAAGTAACGGCGAGCCGTTCTTTCTGTCCCTCCGGCGGGACACAGGTTCTTACCTCTGGCGAGAATCTTTATGTAGGCCAATATTCTATGCAATGGCCAGAATCTATCTCTCTTCGGAGAGAGACCGGATTCAGTTCGACTGAAATCCAGAGAGAGGACAGTGCCGGATTTAGCCTATTACTTCTACTCCTAATTATACTCGTCCCAACAGCAATCCAAGCTCAAAACATCGAAGCAGATCTTAGCGGCTATGTGAAAGAATTGGGAAGCTTTAGTTTAAGTAACGATCTCAAAACTCTCAGATACGATAACATTCTTCATCACCGCATTGAGTCAGAGTTTGACTTCGGTGACCATATTGAATTTCAGGTGGATGTTCGTACCAGGCTTTTCAATGGGTGGACGGTAAACAACACACCGGGTTACGGCGATTTTCTGGAAAACGATCCGGGGTATTTTGATCTTAGTCATACCTGGATCGATAGTGATCACACTGTAATGAACTCGGCCATCGACCGCCTTCAGTTTTCTTATCTTAATGGCCCATGGGAAGTACATGCCGGAAGGCAGCGCATAAATTGGGGGAAGACGATGGTCTGGAATCCCAACGATCTGTTCAACGCATATGCCTATCTGGATTTTGATTATGAGGAGCGCCCGGGCACCGACGCCTTATATGCTTCCTATTCGTGGAGTTATGCCTCCAGCGTGGAAGCTGGGTACCGCATTGGGGAGTCGCTGGATGAATCAGTGATCGCAGGCATGTTAAGGGGGAGTTTAGGTGAGTACGATGTACAGCTCATTGCAGGAAATTATCTCGATCAGCTGGCATTGGGTTTGGGATGGAGCGGCTATTTGAAGACGGCCGGTTTCAAAGGAGAGGCATCATATTTTCACTCAAGAGATAATTTTTTTGATGAAAGTGGGCATATCGCAGCAACAGTCGGGGGAGATTATATGTTTCCAAATGCCGTATATGCCTCAGCTGAGTTTTTGTACAACGGTGGATGGAATCGCTCTCCAAACCCTTTGGGACAATTAACAAGGCCACCCAGCGCCTCAGATCTATTCATTGCGGAAACGGGCTACTTTGTGAATGCAGCCTATCAATTGAATCCGCTTACCGGTATCACCGGAGGTGTGATGGGCAGCTTTGACCGGAAAATGCTGATCATAATTCCCCAATTCACTCGCTCCTTAACTGAGAATATCGATCTGTTGATCCTCGCCCAACTTTTGAAAGGCTCTGTCTTTACTGAACTGACCGAAACTCCTAATGTGTTTTACCTTAGGGTAAAGTGGTCGTATTGAACTAAGAAATCAAGTCTTATTTCTCCGTAAAATTTTAGTTTAATATTAAACAGTTTTTTATCTATACTAATAGAGCCCATTTTAATTAAAATAAAAGGTGATGCTATGAACTCTACAATAGGTAAAATAGGACGATTCGTATATGCTATACCATTTGCTATTTTTGGTCTCTTTCATTTTATGAATGCGAGCGCAATGGCCGGAATGGTACCACTTCCGGGTGGAGCCTTTTGGGTCTACTTGACAGGAGTTGCTTTAATTGGAGCTTCTGTAGCACTTATCATCCAAAAAGAAGTCAAGCTTGTAGCCTTATTATTAGGGGTTATGTTGTTGATTTTCGCACTTTCCATTCATTTGCCCGGTGTAATAAGCGGAGGTGAAGGAATGCAATCTTCAATGTCGAGCATGTTGAAAGATCTGGCTTTATCCGGAGCAGCATTTTTTGTATCCGGAGTGTACGGAGAAAATGATGAAACCAAGCCAGAATAATCGAAAATAAATTTATTTTCAAAAACCGGTTGTATAATTACAACCGGTTTTTTTACTGAAGAACATTTAGAATAAAGTGATACTTAATCAGGGTAATATTCTCGTTAGGAATCTTCCCTTGAAGGCGCTCTTCGGTTATCATTAGAGATCGTATCAATGAGCTTATTATAAGGGTCGATGCCCACTGAGACCGGTTCTTCATCTACAGTGATGGTGAAGTCATTCATGATATCAGTAAATTTACGCTTCTCAAGGTAGAGAACAGTTTCATTGCCTTCCTCATCCACTCCAAATACTCCGACCTCTATCCAATCGTTGAGTGGCAGAGATTCCACAGGACGTCGGCGGCCTTCGACTTCAACGGAAAGACTGTCTCCTGCCTCACTTTTGTAGATACGCTCTCCGGTTTCACCGGTTCGGTATTTGGAAGCCTGTAGCTTCATGTTTATTTCAAAGGTAGTGCTATCGATTTTTGAAAAAGAGGCTTCTTCCACACGGTTATCATACAGTGTGATAGTCTCAAACATATCCTTTACCAGATATTGCAGTGAATCGGGTGTGGCATCTTTCAGGTACTCCACTAATTCCAGTGAAATGGTATAAGGCGGTTCCTGAAAAGCGACATCATCGATATAGTTGCTTAGAGCAGCATTAAGATTATCTTCCCCGATATAATCACTCAGTGCATAAAAAACGAGAGAGCCTTTGTTGTAATGAATGTACTGCTGGTTCTCGTTGTAGATCAGCGGCATTTCTTTTCTTGATTCCATGGTGCGCCCTATTAAATAACTGTCTAAGGCATCTTTCAGAAACCGGCGCATCTGGTGTACACCATATTCTTTTTCAAGCACCTTTAAGGCACTATATTCGGATAGACTTTCAGATAACATGGTTGCTCCCTGAACATTAGCTCCAATCACCTGATGTGCCCACCATTGATGAGCTACTTCATGTGCAGTAATACTGAATGGATAGTTTACAGCTTCCTCATCTGTGGTATCCACATCAGCGATAAAACCGACAGCCTCAGAATAAGGAACGGTGTTGGCAAAGGATTGTGCAAAGCTTCCTCCGGTTCTCGGAAACTCAATAATACGCAGCTGACGGAATTGGTACGGACTGAAATTCTCTGTGTAATAATCAAGTGATTTCTTCACTCCATCGATCATATAATCCAGATTATAGGTATGATCAGGGTGATGATAGATCTCAATATTCACATCATTCCATTCATCCCGAACAACTTCAAATTCCGCTGAAATGAATGAGTAGAAATTTACCATGGTGCTATCCATTTTATAATGGAAGTAGCGGCGACCATCCTCTTCCCATTCATCCTGAAGATATCCTGGAGCGATGGCAATTTGCTCAGGAGAAGTTGAGATCGTAGTCTCAAAATCGATCCAGTCGGCATCGCTGGAAATGTAATTATCCATGCGGGCGGTACTGTCGGTAGGCGGAGCCATACGGTCTTTTGGTGGAAGTCCATAGCGCTCTCTGGCTTCCTGCGCATTCAATTCCCCGGATTCCTGATATCTAATTCTCGGGAAAATAGAGTTATTGATGAAAGTTCCATTGTTACGTACCGGCGAATTACTTCTCAGGATCTCATTCGGTTTATTGGAAAGGGCAAAGGTGAATACTACCGAATCGCCGGGCGTCATGGGTTCGGCCAGTTGATAAATGTCATAATTCATCGAATCGTCTTCCACTACCAATTCAAACTCACGGTTAAATTCAAATACGCTGATAAGGTTGTTATGGTCGATGTGAATAGAGTCGATGGCAACATCGGTTTTATTTACCAGGATGTAGCTTCCTTCCACTTCCAGATCCCGGTTTTCAGGATATAGATCTAAGTCAATGATACTTGATACGATCCTGGGCTGAGGGGCATCTTTAAATTTACCGTAATTTTTCTCAAAATTTGCTGCACGCTGTTCCCATTGTTGAGACGATATGTATTCATATTTGATATTATTTACGTAATAGATCCATGTTCCCACCCCTAGAAAACCAATGATAGCAAGCGAAAAAATGATCTTCAGTTTTGGGGTAAAGGCTTCTTTAGCATTCTGAAATCGTTCTTTGATGCTTCCGGGTAAACCTCTTCTGAAAAAAAGAATTGAGAGTATATAAAGAGCTATTCCAAGCAGTAACCAATACACTTTATACACAAAATAAGGAGCGAGTGAGCTTCCATACCCATTCATATCGGAATAGGCCGTGCCGGGTGCTTGATTAAACTTGAATATCGTTTGTTCGATCCCGATTTCACTTAAAAAGGAAATCCCTATCGAAAGAACAAGTAAAAGAATGAACCCGATATAGTAATTCTTGAACAAGCTGTGTATAAAGATAGATAGCATGCCCCATATAACAACATGAATTAACGTAATAGCATATAGATCGAAGAGGTATAATCCGATCTCAAAATTGTAGTAGCCATTAAAAAGCTGTACTCCAAGTCCGGCTATCATGATTATAGAAAGCAAAACCATTTGCATTAATACCAGTGCCAGAAATTTGGAAAATAAGAGTGTCCAATTGGAAGTGGGAGTAACATGAATCAACTGATCCATATTATCACCGCGACTGCGATGGATGAGCATCCCCGCGTATAAGAATGTCAAAATATTAATGAACAAACTGAAGAACGTACCCGGTAGCTGCAGCATCTGCCAGGTTACGGGAAGGGTGTCTGTGCCAAAGATCTCCCCACCCAATAATATCACACTCAATGAGATCAAAAGACCGATCAGTGCAATGATGATAAAGGCCCAGCCGCTAACGATATATCGGAAATCGATTTTAGCCATCTCCCATGCGAGTTTCAGGTTCTCTGCAAAGGAAAAATTCATGGTTACTTTCGGCATGTTCACCGTGAGAATACTGCCAAAGTTTTTCTTTGTAACGGCCGCACCATCTTTCTTACGAAATAAATTCAAGCTGAAAGCCTGTTGGCTGAAACTAAACACCCGGTAAACCAATCCAAAGATCAGGATACCAAGCCCGGCCCATATCAGGCGGTTGTAAAGGATGACTTCACCCCATGGAAGTGGGTTTTCATTTTGTTCAAAAACAGTCCAGTATTCGGTGTAATAGGCATTGGCCTGAGCTCCATAAGGATCCAGCAGAGCGGCCAACATTTTGTTATCAAGGTCGGAAGTCAGGTTTTGGGCAAATATCTGGATCAGAAAAAACCCTAATATCACAATAAAGGCTACATTGATATTACGAGTGAAGGTCACAATGGCAAACACCATTGCTCCGAAGAAGATCATATTTGGGATGAGATAATACAGAAAAGGCTGGACGTAGCTCATCAGATGAAAAGGTCCGAGCACTTCAGGATTTGTACCCGGTGTAATGGTTCCAAGGATGATACCCAAAACAGCAGCCATCATCACTAATGTAGAAACCGTGAGTCCGGCCATAAATTTACCAAGTAGATACTCCCATTTTTTGAAGGGATAAGAATATATCACGGAGTGCATGTTGTGTTTATAATCCCGGTAAATAGTTCCCCCGATCAGGGCCGGTAAGAAGAAATAGAGGATGATACCCATCTCATTCAGCAGCCCGTTTATGGCTATAGGTGAGTTCATGATGGTGATGGTATTCATACTCACCGTAAGGCTTTCAAAAATTCCGGCAGCACTGATCATCACGAAATAAGAGAGGGCGAACATAATACCGGCATACACATAAAAAGAAGTTTGTCGCAGCCAGTACCGAATCTCAAAAGAAAAAATGGAGTAAAACATATAAGCAGATTTATGGATTAAGCGGCTACAACTTCTTTCTCTTCGCGGAGAGTTACGAAATAGACATCCGCCAGATCGGGCGCTTTGGCTTCGAAGGATTCATCAGGCTGTTCGGTTCCGTGTACGCGAATATTAAGCGTGTTATCCTGATTGAAGTTAGATGAGATGACATTGAATTTGTCTTCATGTACTTCAAGTTCATCTCGCTCGATCACCTTTGTCCAGATCTGTCCATTAAGGGCTTTGACAGCTTCTTTAGGTGTATGGTGACTCAATATTCGGCCGCCATTCATGATGGCCATATCGGTACAAAGTTCTTTTACATCATCCACAATATGCGTTGAAAAGATGACGATGTGATTCGTTCCGATTTCCCGAAGCACATTCAAAAAACGATGGCGCTCAGAAGGATCGAGTCCGGCCGTTGGCTCATCTACTATAATGAGTTTGGGATCATTTAACAACAACTGAGCGATTCCAAAACGCTGTTTCATTCCGCCGGAATAGCCGGCTACGCTTTTATTCTTCACCTCAAGCAAGTTGGTGACCTCAAGTGCGGTATTCACCATCTTAGTTCGCTCATCTTTGTTGGCGATTCCTTTTAAGCGGGCAAAATAGTGCAACAGTTCCTCGGCCGACATTTTTGGATATACACCAAATTCCTGAGGCAAATAGCCGAGCACTTTCCGAAGGCTGTTCTTGTCGTTTAGAATATCAATTTCATCAAGGCTTACAGAACCTGAATCAGGTGCTTGCAAAGTGGCGATGGTTCTCATCAACGTTGACTTACCTGCACCATTTGGGCCCAAGAGGCCAAACATACCTGACTCAATTTCAATAGATACGTTATCTAAAGCCTTAACCCCGTTTTTATATGTTTTGGAAAGATTGGAAATACTAAGCTTCATGATCCGGAATGATTAATATTAAGATTGGTGAAGCAGAGTATAAGTAATTATAACTTTTTTGTTGGATAAAAATTTATGCAATAAAAAAAGGCACAGTTCTCATGAACTGTGCCTCTATCAAATTAAATATTGGCCTACTGATCTACCCAATCAGCTACAAATACATTCGTAGATCGGTCACCACCATTGTTTCGGTTTGATGAGAAGACGATCTTTTTCCCATCAGGAGAAAACATGGGGAAGGAATCAAACTGTTCATCAAAAGTGACTTGCTCTAGTCCCGTTCCATCAATATTTATCATGAAAATGTTAAAAGGGAATCCGCGTTGCGACTGATGATTGGATGAAAAAACAACCTTTTCTCCGGATGGATGGAAATAGGGGGCCCAGTTAGCGTTTCCAAGGTCTGTGATCTGACTTAACCCGGTTCCATCCACATTCACAATAAACAATTCCATGTTAGTGGGTTCAACCAAACCATCTTGAAGTAAAGATCTATACTTTTTCACTTCTTCCTCAGATTGTGGGCGGGATGCACGAAAAATAAGCTGACTTCCATCCGGGGAGAAAAAAGCTCCACCGTCGTATCCTAATTCATCAGTTATTTGAATAACGTTGGAGCCATCTGTATCCATAATATAGAGTTCCAGATCCCCGCTTCGGTCGGAGGTGAAAACGATCTTATCGCCTTTCGGAGAAACAGTGGGCTCAGCATCGTAACCGGGCTCATCGGTCAGTTTTGCGATGATGTTACCATCCATATCGGCTTTATAAATATCGTAGGTATCGTAGATTGGCCAAACATAGGCACCACTCGCGCCTCGTTCGGGGGGAGTTGGACATTCCATGCCATTTTCATGGGTTGAAGAATATACAAAAGTTGAATCTCCTGGAAGAAAATAAGCACAGGTTGTACGGCCGTTTCCTGTACTTATCATTTGTGGTTCAAATCCTGATTGTTTCTCAGAAATATCCATGGTAAAGATCTGATCACATTCCACGCCCCATTCAGGATTGTTTGATTGAAAGATGAGTTGTTCGCTATCATAGCTCCAATATGCTTCGGCATTATCACCACCAAAGGTAAGCTGGCGTACATTCTGTAGATGCACTTCTTGCTCATATTTCAGGGTATCCGTTGTCGGGTTATAGGTGTTTTTTTCGTTTTTTGAGTTGCAGGAAGTTGCCATCAAAAAGATGAGAGGTACAGCGAGATATTTCATAAAAGAATGTAGATGATGAATGGGGTTGAAAATTTCATGCCAAAGATAATAAAAATTATTTGTAAGGAATGGACTTGAATTCGCTCTAACCAATGATCAATGAATTATTAAGAGTTTATGGAATATTGGAGAAAATCGATCCGTTTGGGTGGGTGGGATTATCGATATCCCTCATTTTATTTTGTAACGGTATGCACCAAAGATCGGAGGCATTATTTTGGGGAAATCAGGAATAGAATTATGGGATTATCTGAACAGGGTTGTGCGGCCTGGTATTTTTGGAACCAGATACCCAATCATTTTGATAATGTGATATTGGACGCGTTTGTGGTCATGCCGAACCATGTCCATGGGATCATCCAAATTATCCCCGATGAAAATGGTTCCCATTCTGTAGGGACGCGCCATGGCGTGTCCCTACAAACAAATCGGGAATTTGGGAAACCAATTCCAAAATCGTTATCAACAATCTGCAATCAATACAAGGGTGCCCTAACCCGCTGGTGCAACCACCGGAACTACGAATTTGGATGGCAACCTCGATTCTATGATCACATCATCCGTAATCAAAAATCGTTGGATAATATTCGTCAATACATTGAAATGAATCCAGTGAATTGGGAAACGGATCAGGAATATTCCCTCAATTCCCGATCTTGAATTCAAGGGTTATGTAGAAAGTGCGGGGCGGAGATGGTATGATGCCCGGACCTGGGTATCCTGTAGCGCGTCTGGTGAAATACCATGAATCAAGTACATTATTTACCCCCGTCTCTACCGAGAGATTTTTCCAGGAATAGGAAGCAGAAAGATCCATTACACTATAAGCAGGAATTTCACCCCAGATTCCACTTTGATTGTCTGCAGGGTTTTGTTCGGCATTTGAGGCATCAGTGAATTGACTGGATACAAAAGTATACTGTACGCTTCCCATTAGATTTTTAAATCCAAAATTGACCCCGGTTTTTAGATTCAAAAGGGGTACAAACTCCACACTGTTTTCTTTAACACCCGGAATATCAGAGTTTAGATATTTGGATTGCGTAATGGCAGTATTTGTAAATACACTGAATTTAAGATCCGGGGAATCATTCCCAAACATAGGCAATAGGTTGAGTTCGATCAGGCTTTCAATGCCATACATAAAGGCTTGGCCAATATTACCCCGGAAACGGACAACCCTGCCTGTTTCTTCTAAATCACCATCTGCATTGACACGGGTTTCAGCTCTTAACACTTCCCCAAGGCGATTGTCATAGATAAGCCCAAAACCACCAATATCATAGGAAACAGATTCTCCAATACGTCCTCGAGCACCAAAGTCAGTGGTAAAACCACTTTCGTCAGTAATGTCCGGATCAACTTGAAAAGTGGGGTTTACGATACGGATATCATTGAAGGTGACGGAACGATAATTTTGTGAGAAGTTTACATATAATTCAGTTCTGGAATTGGGAAGATAGCTGACTCCCACACCTAACAATATAAATTTGCGTTCGAATTCTCGGTTGTCTTCAAAAGTCTCATTCTGGATTGGATTTCCCGCAAGATCAAAATTTATGCGCTTGAACGTACCTTCACTTCGGGTGTTGATATATTCAAATCGAAAGCCGGGGGTAATGGAGAAGTTTTCCTTCAAGTAAAAAATATTCTCCCCAAATACAGCCAAATTCCGATTCGGAAAAGTAAAATCAGATTGATTTGGGTAATCAGGAAATTGGTCGTTAGCTAAAATAAAATCAGCTTCTTTACTTGCTGATCCGGGACCTTGAATCGATTCATTCTTAGATCTATAATACTTGGAACCAATCAGAAAGACGGAATTCATACCACCTATTTCATAGCGGTTTAAAAAACGTATTTCGGTTCCCCAATTATTGAAATCACCGAGAATAAGATCTCGAGGCGCATTCTGGTCGTCTTCTTGTGACACCCGGTTGGTTCGGAATCCTACTGATTTTCTAGAGGCATCCAAGCCGTAAGCTAATATGCTTAACTTTGTTCTGTATGAAAACCGATGTTCAAGCTTTAGTGATGCTAATTTCCAATCCACTTCAAACCAATTCCGGGTGCGGTTACTTACTTCAGGGTTTTGATAGAATTGGGCGTCAGTTAAACCGCCGGGCTGTTGAGCTAAGTAGTATAAATAGGTAAAATCGGTGCTCAGTGTAGTTCTATCCCCAAGTTCATAATCGGTATAGAAATAGAAATTTTGGGATTCAAATCCGGAATTTGGACGAAACCCATCTCCGGTTTTGTAATTAAAATATCCGTAATACCCCAATTTCTTGGTAGTTCCACTCAGGCTGTTAAAGGAAGTGAAAAGTGCATTGGACCCTATTGATTGCCGGGTAGTGAATTCGAGATTTCGATCTCTGACCGGTTTATTCATCTTGAAATTAACGAGGCCGCCAAACTGGGTGCCATACTGCAAGGAAGCGGCTCCGCGTATCACCTGAATTTCATCAATTCCTTCTGCAGGTGGGGTGTAATAACTTTCAGGGTAGCCGAGAACATCTGCGCTAATGTCGTACCCGTTTTGGCGAGTGTTGAAGTTCGAGGAACGGTTAGGGTCGAGTCCGCGGCCGCCAATATTGAGCTGCAAGCCTGCATCATTAGACTCAAAAATATTCAATCCTGAAATCTGGCTGTAGATCTGACGAGCATTATTAGATGAGGTGTTTACCACCATTTGATCCAGATTTATAACTTCGTTTTTCTTTCCGGCATAGATAGCAGTACCCTCCACTTCCCGAAGACGTTCCATGGCAAATACTCTTTCACGTTGTTCTGTGATAGCTACCTCAGACATCTCCCCGGATAATTTATTCAGCTCAATGTAGATGTCAGTATTTTTGGTATCCAGCACGATCGGCCGCTGTTCTACTTCATATCCTAACTTGTAGAAATACAAAAAATAGGTGCCGTAAGTAAGATCATTGATCTCAAAATAACCTTCTTCATCTGTTTGGTAGGATCTGCCTGCGTTATTGTCGTAGATATCTACCTTCTCAATGGGTTCTTTGGTTTCCGCATCTATCACATAGCCGGAGATCTGATGCTGTGCCAACACAGGCAGCGAGCACCATATAAAAATAAATAAACAACTAAAGACCTTTAATTTCATCATTGAAAGGTAGTAACCAGTTTCGGTGTTTTAGTGAGGGTTTGATTTCGGTAAGGTCGACCTCGGGATCTACAAAAGGTTGACTTATTCGGCCATTAAGAGCTACATAGCTTTCTACATAGATCTCGGGGTCTTCGATTCCTTCTTCTTGATAGTGATCTTCCAGAAAATGAGCATATTCAAGAATGAAATCGGGCTGAGCAGACATCTGCTTTTCCTGAAACCGGGTTAAAAACTCGGTATTATCAACGTAGAACCGTTGTCCGTTTTCAGGATCTACTACTTTGAAGTTGGCATATCCGGCTTTTTCCATAAGCATTACTCGCCAGGAGAAGCGATAACCTTCTTCCGTCCAGAACAATTCACCCGGATAGAGAAGGTATCGAAAGGGTATGAGGAGCTGCAGAACGAAGAATATCGTAACGATGCCAATGGATGTTTTTCTGGCCCAGGCTTTTGAGAATTGGTACCTCTTCCCATTATCAAAAATAGATTTTGTAATCTTAAGCCACTCAGAAATTTTAGTGAGAATTTTGTTGTGTAATCCTGCATCAAAAAAGATAAGGGCACTTGCGATCATGATGTATGGAAACATCCCGATGGGAAATAAGACGCGGGTGAGTACATGAAAAATAACCACCATCCCGAAAGCAAGAATTCGGGTTCTTTTGTAAAGCAGAAGAAAAGGAATGGTCAGATCATAAATAGCACCGCCCCATACAAATGCGTAATGTGTCCATGTTTGCTGCAACAGGTCTCCTAAAAGCGGTATGGAATATTTGGCCGGTAACCAGATCTGAAGCGGCATAGCTTCTAATAGCCAATCAGAATTTAGTTT
The DNA here is from genome assembly GCF_042684365.1 of Gracilimonas halophila. NCBI lineage: Bacteria > Pseudomonadati > Balneolota > Balneolia > Balneolales > Balneolaceae > Gracilimonas > Gracilimonas halophila. The sequence goes on from NZ_JBHULI010000005.1 coordinate 135,092, forward strand.
AGCAAGTCCCGCATAAAAATAAACAATTCCTAAAAGCAGTTTGATGGAATCGATGGTCCAGCTGGGGACTTCCTGTGACCGTAGATTTTCATCTTTCCAGGAATCAAAGGAATAATAGGCATGAGCGGGAAGAAAGATCATCAGGAAGCTTAGGATGCTGATGAAGTAGTAGTGATTCAGGTAGGTGGTTTTATCCATCAGTTCGATGTAGGTAAAACTGAGGAAAAAGGTGATAATGGATATGCGGTACTTAAATCCAATTGTGATAAACATGGAAGAAAGCCCGCATATGATAAAGATAAGATATGTCCATTCGCCCAGAGGCTGGACCCACTCAAATCCTAAATAAGAAAAGTGGAAGTCAGGCTCAATATAAAGCTTAGATATCCAGCCATTGGCAGCAAAACGAATAATGCTCCACAGCATCAGGATTCCGAACAAAGCTCGGAAAACAGCTAATGGAGCAGCATTTCTGGTACCGGAAAGATATGTCCGAATGGAAGAGGTTTTCACTCGTTAATCACCGTCGGCATCAACATAATCTACATTTATGTTAAGTGCCTGAAGCATGTCCACTTTCATGTTCACAACATTCTTCTGAAGTTCATCATAAGTGGAAAGCATTTGGGGATTGTCGTTTTCAATCTGGGCGGCGAAGTCATTATCTAAACTTTCTGCTTCATTTCTGGCCATTTCAAATTGATTATTGATCATGGAAGTCAAGTCAGCTCCATCTTTCATAGTATTCAGGTAGTTCAGATAATCATCCAGGCTTTGACCATCCAATTCAGTATCAAAATGAGTTCCGTTAAAGAAATTGATACTTGCCGTGAGAGCTTCATTGAACAAGGTCTTAGAAAAACCTTGACTGTAATAAGCTTCCACATGACCGCTCAGGGGGGAGCCTGAAAATACACCGGCCGGAATACCAATTTTACCTGCCCGCAGATGCTTCTCGTAATAATAGATGTAATCATTCACCATCATATCGATGGATGAATTAGCACCGTTTCCGGAATTACTGACAAATTCATCCCGATACCCGGAAGTCCAATTATTCAGAACTTGATTAGTGAGGCCATCAATCCGCTCAGTCAAGTCAGTGAGATAGACCCGGTAATTTTCTGCATCACTATTGATGGTATAATATGAAAGAATTTCAGCATCGTCTTCTCCCAAACCGTACACTAAGTAATCCAAAGCAGGAAAGCCTTGGCTATTATTCAAGGAAGGCAGTTCAAGGTTGTAACTTCCTTCAGAAATATTTTGCTTGATCTTGGTGGTATCAGTTGGATAAATATTTAGGTTATCCCGAAACCTAAGCTGCATGGCTTCACCCATTTCAAACATAGAAACATGCTGGAATGCGAGGTAAGCATTTTCCCATGATATCCGAAGCTCACTCAGGTTTTGTTGAGTTGGTTCTGCAGAAAAGGTCTGTGCTGAAGAATGAAGCTGGGCGGTGGTTTCTGAAAAGTGGGTGAATGCCGGAATAATAATATTATCAGCCCAGTTTTCCAGTATAGCTTCGCGATCAAAATCATCCGGATTGGGCCCTGAAGGTCCGTTATCAGTACAGCCCCATACGATGAAAACAGTTAAAATTAAGGCGAAAAATTTCTTCATGATGAATAAAGTTTAAAGCAAAAAAAGCCGGCAACAGAACCTGCTGCCAGCTTTAATATGAGAATGTGATTTAGTTAGCAGCTTGTTCTACGGTGAAGTCAAATTGAGCTGCAATCGTTTCAGACATTTCGTCCAAAGCGTTGGTTCCAATATCCCAAAGTCCGTCTCCGGAAGTAAGTTGAGCCAGCATCCCATCAATTTCCTGAGAGGTTAAGTAGGGGCTGTCTGAGTTTGGTACACGACTGAATTTCAGGCTGTACATGAAACCATAAGCCTCGGAAAGATCGTGAAAAGCAGCTCCGTAATCAGGAGAGGATTGTTCAAGTGCATTTTTTCCATATTGCAGATAGTATATAGCACGTACGGCAATTACAGTGGAAATATTCTCTCTGATGATCTGAGCTTGTTCGTCACGAATATCATAGGCACCGGCTTCAATAGCAGCTCTTCCTAAAATGAAAGCTTCAAAAGTTTCCTGAGCAATCCCGGCAAAGTCTTCATCGCTATCAACACGGCCCAGGTACGTATTAAGAAATCCGTTTCCTTCACCGAACGTTGGATTGGAAGGATTATCAGCATTACCGAATAAGTATCCGTAAGCTTCGTCCCATTTGTGTTCCATATTGGTATAGTTAGAGCCTTCTGAGAGCGTGCCGTCATTGTTGTCTTCACGATTAGTACCGGCATCCAGGACGGAAGTACTCAGGTAGTTATTCAGCATTTGGTCGGCCATCAGGGCTCCGATGAGGCTCTTTCCTACCAGTTGATTGTACTCAAATCCTTTCCCATTTACGTAACGGGTAGATTGACCATCCGCAATTTGTCCGGGCTGACCTGGAGCTGCAACCGAATTTTCATTAGGAAATACTTCTTCAACCTGTGCTGTTAGCCATAGTTCAAATTGGTTTTTAATCTCCGCACTTAGCTGAGAGTTGGAAGAAAAATAATCAGCAGAAGCAGCTACTTTACCTTTGATGTTTTTGGTAGCATCATTTAAGTCAGGATTTTGGAATGGATCTGCATCGCCACCGTTGGCAGTCTCATTACGATACATTTCCAATAATAATTCTTCGGTAGTGTTATCAAAATCCATCATGGCAGAAGTTAACTCTGCAGCCATTTGGATACGGGTAGTTTGCCCGGTGAACGAAACGGAAGATGCTCCATTTCGAGTGAAATCATAGGTTGCAGGAGGGTCGATCTCAGTAGTGTCATTGTTATTATCGCAGGAAATCAATGCGATTGTCAGGAGCGGTAATAGTAGTACTTTTGAAAGCTTCATTATGATTTAAGAGAATAGATTTAAATTTTAATTTTATTTAGAACGATTCTAAGTTAAGGAGCTTTTCAAACGGAATCAAAGCTTATATAGATTTAATCTAAATTAATTTTAAGTGAGGATCTTATTTAGATGAGAAGGGTATAAATAAAATATAATCAGTCTATTGCTGGTGACGGGGAGAAACCAGTTCCATTACCTGACTCAATATATTCTTACTGATACTGAATACTTTTTCCTGATGATTCATAGCGAGAAAACGCAGAACCACCCGGAGTTCTGCAAGTAATTTTGGAGGGTCACTGATCAAAGAATCTTCCCGGACTACTTCTTCCCAATTTATGGAGTGTTGAAATTTCACACCCGCTCGTGCCATCGTTTTTAGATACACATTGGCCATTAATCCATATCCTATGGTTGTAGGGTGGAGGCCGTCCAGGCTAAAGATACCGCCTTTGTAGAGTTTACCATGATCATTGAGGCGAATGAAATCGGTAGAGAGGTTTACCTCACCATTTTCATCAACAAGATGTGCTGTGCTGTTTTGTGCTTTCAAGGCATCAGCCAATCCTTTAGGGAAGTCACGAACCAATTCGCCACCTAATCGGCGACGCGCCATACCTGCAACATTCTTTGCCATAGGCACTACGTGCCAGCCGTATTCATCGGCTACTTTTTTAATTATGGCATTGTAAGCATCCATGGTAAGGTCTAATTGTATGGCTTCATCTTTGGTAAGGTGAGGATGTTTATCAGGATGAAAGTCTTCATCCCAGATCCAGAACCTTGTATAATAATCGAAATAACCAAGTCGCTTACTGGAAAGGTCGGAATTGACACCACGAATGACGGGTGGAATGGTTACATATGGAAGAGTTGGCACGAAAACTCTTTGGGCTCCAAGGGCCTTCACTTTTTTGGCCATTTTGCGGTACTGATCTTCAAAATGTTCCGGCCTGTATATGGTATGTGTTCGCCGGCCTGGAAATACCTCAAGGTCATCTTTTTCAGTCCAGATCATTTTCAGGTCGGTCACTGCCGCAATCATATTATTGTGACCAAGACAAACGATAAGGTTTTCGATTCCTCCATCATCAGCTAAAACTGTGGCATTGTCAAATTGGGTTCGGGTCTGAAATTGTTCTTTCAGGGATGGATTGAGTACGAGTCGGGCTGTAGTGAATTTTGCATGTTCCGGAAGCATATTGAATACTGTAAACTGCTCCCTGTTGTTAATAATATAGTGGCGGCTGTTCTCCTCATTTACTATCCATGAGTCACTGATATTAAACCCCCATATCGACTGGTTGTGATAGGGGCGACTTCGATCTACAGAAAGATCTTTAAAACCCCCTTCCCAATATTTTTTTATGCGTTTAAGTGTTTTCACCATGTGTTTTGCAGCCGGAAGGACTTCACTCCATTCAATTTCATCCCCAAATTCTTCGGAAAGTCCACGCACTAATACTTCAATATTAAGCGGAATCCCTGCCTGAGCAGTAAACCGGGGCTGATCAAAATCGGGCTTGGGATCAAAGCACCTGTGAAGCATGGCTGGAAAATTCATATCTGTACGATACACTCCTCCATTGTTGAAGCCTTGGGAAAGGCTATCTCCGATCACCACAAGTTTATGTTTTGCCTCTTTTTTATTCCAGAACATGATCTACTGCTAATCTCAAAAGCACAAAAAGATAACCAAGCGCGTGAGGATTCAAAATGGGTTTTTTCAAAATAGAAATAAGTTGTTACCGGATTTTAAGGAAGGATATTGAACCGTCAAATTAATCCGTCACTTCTCAAAAAACTCCCTATTTTATTTCGTGAGATTTAGTGGCAAACAAGTAAACCAATCCAAATATGTCAGAAAAAAATAGATTAGAACAATTTAGAGAACAGCGTGAGATCCAAAATGAGAAGGTAATGGACCTTGATCATCTGGGCATTAAACGTTTTTTTAATATGGATACCAATACTTACCGGGATGGAGCACTTCCAACTCAAACGAAAGAGTTGTTAGGACTTGTGGCTTCAGCTGTACTACGCTGCAATGACTGCATCGATTATCATCTTGAACAATGTGCTAAAACTGACTCAACTAAAGCCGAGATCGTAGATGCATTGAACGTGGCATTGATCGTAGGGGGCAGTATTGTGATCCCTCATTTACGTCACGCTGCGGAAACACTTGATTTCCTGGAAGAAGAAGGTATCCTGAAAACCAATTAATTTGCCAGGAATTCTAGCGGTTCCGGATGAAGAAATTTAATTTTAAGTTTCTTTTTCAGTTTTTCAGAAGAAACTTTTTTCCCATCTGAACCGCCTTCTTCAAAAGTAGGTTTTTTCAATTCAAGCCGTTCGGCAATTTTTGTATAGATCTCGGATCTGGATGGGTGACTTTCACTGCATACATTGAAGATCTCACCCTTGATCTTCTTTTCAATAATTTTAGCCGTGACCTGAATCACATCGTCGCTATGAACTAAATTGACCGGAGAGTCACCATCGGCAATATTTTTTCTTCCCGCCATATACCTGGCCGGATGTCGGTCTTCTCCATATAAACCACTAAGCCTTAGAATGGTAGCTTCGGGAGAGTATTTAACTAAAGCACCTTCCGCAGCAGTAATTACATTATCACTATTTTCATCAGGTTTTGCATCTGATTCTGTGACCTCATTCTTTGTATCTTCATAAACAGATGTGGAACTATACATGATGGTCTGTACGTTTCGTTGAGCAAGAACCTGAGAAAGCTGCCCGATTATTTTCGGATACTCATTTCTGTCTTCGCCCCGACCGGGTGAAATTGCAATGACCACAGTGCTGACATCAGGTAAACGAATATCAGAAAGGGATGCAGAAGGTAACTCAAGCTTTACAGGCTTGATCTCAAGAGCATTTAGCTCAGAGAAATTTGAAGAAGAGCGAGTGGTACCATACACCGTTAACTTCTTCGAGATCAGATAAGAACCTAATTTTCTACCCAGCCAACCGCATCCAATGATCAATACAGGGTCATTTTTCTTGGAATTCATATTTTCTTCATATTAAATAAACTTATTGCTTGACTATAGCAGAACATATATTAAAAAAAGGCATGGAACAATCTAAAACAGGCATATTATTAGTAAATCTTGGATCACCGGACAGCTATGAACCGGCTGATCTAAAGGTATATCTGAGAGAATTTTTAACAGATAAACGAGTCATTGATTTCCCAACACCAATTCGTAAGGCTCTTGTTGAGGGCATTATCTTGCCAATTCGCCCCAAAGAATCTGCCGAGGCCTACGAGTTAATTTGGTGGGATGAAGGCTCGCCGTTGATCGTGATCACACAAAGAGTAATAGATAAACTACAAAAAAGATTAGGTGAGCAGGTTCCAATAGCTATGGGAATGCGGTATGGAAATCCATCTATTGAGGCGGGTTTTGATGAATTAATGGAAAAAAATCCGGATCTGGAAAGAGTATTTATGGTTCCGCTCTACCCCCAATATGCGATGGCTACTACGGAAACAGTGATCGAAAAAGCTAAAGAAGTGTGGCTGAAAAAATATCCTCATCTGGAGATGATCACAAAAGATGCATTTTATGATGACCCCCAATATGTAAAAGCACTGGGAGAAAGTATACGTCCTTATATTGAAGAGCATGACATAGATCATCTGATGTTTTCCTACCATGGAGTTCCGGAGCGACATATAAAGAAAAGGGATATTACGGGCGATCACTGTCTTAAGTGTGAGGATTGCTGCAACGTAAATTCTCCTGCACATACTTTCTGCTACAGGCATCAGGATGTCAAAACCACTCAAAATGTAGCTGAGTATCTTGACCTGGATAACAAAGATTTTAGTTATAGTTTTGCGTTCCAGTCTAAACTGGGGATCGATCCATGGCTGACCCCCGCTACCGATAATGAACTGGTGCGACTGGCAGAAGAAGGAGTGAAAAAAGTAGCTGTCTGTTGTCCTGCCTTCATTTCTGACTGTATTGAGACACTGGAAGAAATTGGTATACGCGGGAAGGAAGATTTTGTGGAAGCAGGTGGTGATGACCTCATCCTTATCCCATGTGTAAATGATGATGATCTATGGATCGATGCCCTGGAAACATGGTGTGCCGATATGCTGAAACCTGCTGAGGCTGTTGCATAAACTTTTAACCACAGAGAACCCGGGGTTTGAAGAGTGAAAATAATTTCAACCCCTTTACTCTCCATTGAATTCTATGGTTAAAATGTAAAAGATAATGATGGGAAAGAATCACAAAGTTTTGGTTTTAGGCGGAGGTATTTCAGGACTTGCTGTGGCTTGGAACCTTCATAAAGCGGGAATTCCCTTCAAACTCATTGAAAAGGACCCGGAAACCGGCGGGGTAATTTCTTCCTCATTTGTAGAAGGTACAGTTTTAGACTTTGGACCCAATTCCCTTCGCGACCGTGACGGATCTATACGTAAACTGGCAGAAGAAGTGGGGCTGAAGGATGAGATCGTTGAGATTTCTGAAGCCTTTAAAACTCGTTTTATAGTTAGAGATGGTGCGCTTCAATCGCTCACTCCTTCACTCAAAACGCTTTTTACAACCAGTGTGATTTCGGCCAAAGGAAAATGGCGAGCGTTGGCTGAACCTTTTATTCCCAAAGGAACTTCAGAAGATGAGAGCGTTGGAGCATTTCTGGAAAGGCGGATAGGCAAAGAGGCTGTGGAGTATTTGGTGGATCCAGTTTTTTCCGGGATCTATGCCGGGGATATTTATCAGATCAGTAAAAAAGAGATCCTGCCAAGATTGGTTGAGAACGAGCAGAAATTTAACTCCATTGTGATGGGTGCCCTGCGTTCCAAAAAGAAAGGATCAGATATAAAGCCAAAAGTGCTGACCTTCAAAAAAGGAATTCAGCAGCTAACTGAAGCCATCTCCAACAAAATTTCAGATCATATTCTGAATGAGGAAGTGACCAATATCAGGAAAGCAGGAAATGGGTTTGAGGTGGAAACATTTGAGGGGAAGTATAAGTCAGATAAAGTAATATCATGTTTGCCGGCACATAATTTGGCATCAATACTTGAAGGATTTGCCCCTGAGTGTACCGAGAACCTGCAGTCCATCAACTATGCTCCGATGCTTTCCACACAAGTGATCTTCAGCAAAAAAGATATCGAATTACCACGATCCGGATTTGGCTTCCTGATTCCCCGAAAAGAAAATATTCGCCTGCTGGGTGCCATTTGGAAATCAAGCATTTTTCCTGAGTTAACTTCGAAAGGTAAAGTTCACTTCACCTTAATGACCGGTGGGGCACATGATCGGGACATTCTCTCTGATGATATTCAAAAGGTGGAACAACAGATTCTCTCTGAATTCTCAAAACTCATAAATACTTCATCCAAACCTGGATTTGTGAAGTCTAAGCTATGGGCCAAAGCGATCCCACAATTTCATGTTGGTTATAAAGCCATAAGGTCAGAATTCAAGCGAACTGAGGAAGAAAATCAGGGATTCTATTTAGGAGGAAATTACCGCTGGGGTGTATCCGTTCCCGATTGTGTGAAGGGCGCTGAAGAATTAGTGAAGAGAATGAATACTTAAATAAAGCCAAAGCAATTACACGCACCATTCATTTTATTACTTTTTGTTCCACTATTTAATTTTGCTTTCCCACTGCCAAAACCGATATTCGGTCACATCCTTCATAAATCTATACTATGACAAAACCCGCTTCAACCAAGGGCTTATTTGCGTGGGCCATGTACGACTGGGCCAACTCGGCTTATTTTGTAATGATCCAAACATTTGTATTTGCGGCCTATTTTGCGCAGTCGATAGCCGAAAATGAGACGAGTGGAACAGCACTTTGGGGGAATATGATAGGGCTTGCCGGTTTTGTTATAGCAATATCGGCTCCTTTTTTAGGAGCCATAGCAGATGAAGGGGGGAGGAGAAAACCATGGATCGTATTTTTCACTACGTTGTGTGTGATTGGCTGCAGTATGTTATGGTTTGCGGAACCTGGTACAGAATTCATTTGGTTTGCTTTATCAATGGCTTTTGTGGCCACCCTTGGGGCTGAACTATCTTTCATCTTTTACAACGCCATGTTACCGGATCTTACCACCAGCTTAACAATAGGAAAATGGTCGGGGTGGGGTTGGGCTATGGGCTATGCAGGAGGGCTATTATGTTTGATCGTTGGATATTTCGGCTTTGTAGAAAATGGAGCAGTTTGGTTTGGTCTGGATGAGGGCTCGCTCCAAAATGTAAGGATCACATTTTTATTTACCGGGATTTGGTACGCCTTGTTCAGTTTACCCATGTTTCTTAAAACACCGGATACCCCATCAAAAAACAAATCCATGAGAAAAGCAGTTTCGGATGGTATTGGTGAGCTTAAGAATGGGTTGTCAATGCTTAAGGAAGAGCCCAATATCTGGAAGTTTCTATTAGCACGTTTATTCTATAACGACGGGCTGGCTACCATTTTTGCAATGGGCGGAGTATATGCCGCAGGTACTTTTGGTTTTGATACAGGACAAATTTTTATGTTTGGAATCGCGCTCAATGTGACGGCTGGCATCGGCGCATTCGGTTTTGCATGGCTCGATGATATCAGTGGCAGTAAGAACACAATAGTATGGTCTTTGACTGGCTTGATCATTCCCGTGGTGGCCGTTCTATTTGTTGAGTCAGAATCATGGTTTTGGATATGGGGTTTAATGCTGGGAATCTTTGTAGGACCGGTGCAGGCATCAAGCCGGACTTTTATGGGAAGAATTGCCCCGCAAGATAAACGAAATCAAATGTATGGGTTGTTTGCTTTATCAGGAAAAGTAACAACATTTGCAGGACCTATCATGGTGGGGTGGATCACCTTTTTTATGGATAGTCAGCGGTGGGGAATGAGTGCTATTTTGTTACTTTTGGCTATTGGATTGATATTAATGTTTGGGGTGGATGAGATTAAGGGAACAACCCATGAAGAAGTGCCTATAACATAAAACCAAAGAAAAAAATGTATTTACCTACTTATTTATTAAATTAACGCAGATTTTAATGCTGTAATTACAACAGTAAATTAAATAAGCGGGTATTTTTAGTTCCATGAAATACCTTTAACCGAAATAAAATTCAAAGGAGTACATACATATGAGTAGAATGGACGATATCAACAATGTAGTAGAAGAATTACAAGTTGAAATGCAGAAATTTTATGAGAAAGGAAATAAAGCAGCCGGAACCAGGGCTCGTAAGCACTTAATGACCCTTAAGAATCTTTCTCACGAAATTCGGCAGGAAATTCAAGCTAAGAAGAATGCAATGTAATTGCTTCTATCTAACTTTTAAAAAAAAAGCCACCTTTGTGTGGCTTTTTTTATTACACAAAGTTTTTTTAAGAAAGCATGACTTTATACCTTTAAAAAACTTAAATAAACGAACATGAATCAGGAACCAGCCTCAAGAATCCATAAGAATGCCATTAAAGCCTGGACAGTAAATGCTCTGCTTTTTGGGTTACTGTGGTTTATTCCCGTTGTATTTTATGCAGGAATTGCCATAGCCCAAAATTTCGATAATGAAACACCATGGTATCATGGAATAGACTGGTTGTTATTTCTGGGTTTGTTTTTAATCGCTTTGATCTTTTATATAGTGATAGCTTGGGTATTGCCTAATTTGAGATGGAAGCGCTGGAAATATGAGGTTTCCGATAGCGGGATTGATATGCTGCGGGGTATAATAATCAAAAAGAGAACGGTGATCCCTATAAACAGGGTGCAGCATGTAGATACACGTCAGGGGCCGGTTTACAGAAAGTTTGAGTTGGCTTCAGTAGCAATTTCTACGGCTGCAACAACCCATGAAATACCTGCTTTGGATAATGAGACTGCAGACGAGCTTCGAAATACTATTTCAATGTTGGTTCGAAAAGTAAAAAGTGATGTCTGAGTTTAGAAAACAGCATCCGGTAGCCGGGGTTAGTCAAGTCATAGACAGCATCAAGCAGAATTTCATCACACTGCTTATTGTCATATTCATTGGTTCTTCCAATACAGAGGGATACTTTCTCTATTTTTTAGGTGCAGGTCTCGTGATCTCATTATTTGGAGGAATATTTGGATGGTGGTTCTTTAGGTTCCGGATCTTTGAGGATGAGCTTCAGATCGAAAAAGGGATTTTTGTCAAGAAAAAACTATATCTGTCAAAAGACAGAATTCAGGTTATTGATATTACGGAAGGAATTCTCCAGCGTTTGTTCGGCTTAGTGAAAGTAGAAGTCAAGACAGCCGGTGGGGGTACTGAAACAGCGACCATAAGTGCCATAACAAGAGAGGAAGCTGAAGAGCTTCGAGCTGAACTAAGAAAAAGGAATAACGGGAACTCAGAACACACTGAAGATCTTGAAGAAGAGCAGGAGAAAAAAGACCAAATTTTATCTACCTGGAAACTGTCAAAAAAAGATCTGGTTTATGCGGCATTTACTTCCGGAAACTTTGGTTTGATCGCATCAATTCTGGGTGCTGTTTCAGGGCAGCTCAGTGAAATGATAAATGAGGAGAATATTCGCTTTATTTATGAAATAATGCCTGGGTACAGTGATGTGACTATCTACATTGTCCTGATATTTGCCATCATAGTTGTCTCTTGGTTGCTTTCTTTTTTAGGAGTCATTTTTACCTACTCTGACTTTAGACTTCATAAAACAGAAGAAGAGTTGATCATTACCCGCGGTTTATTTGAAAAGAAACATATAACGGTCCCTTATGATCGGATTCAAGCCATTCGGTTTGTGGAAGGAGTGATACGGCAGCCTTTTGGCTATGGGATGATCTATGTAGAAAGTGCGGGCTTTGATCAAAGCCAGAAAGGACGATCCATTGTTTTGGCTCCGTATATCTCGGCAAAAGTAGTCAGCTCTTTTTTGGGTGAGTTTTTAGAAGAATATGAGGAACCTGAGTATCAGTACAAACCTCCTAAAAAAGCACTTTTTCGGTACATACGAAGACCGAACTATCTCTTAATTCCACTGATACCAATTATATGGTACTTCTTAAGCCGTGGCTGGCTTTCACTGATGCTTATCCCAATGTTGGGTCTTTTGGGGTGGATGCGGTACAAAGATGCCGCCGTAGGTTTTGATAATGATATACTGCGAATGCGGTATCGAACCATTTCAAGAACAACGGCAATCATGAAAAAGAACAGAATCCAGGTTGCTGATCTATCACAAAATCCATTTCAGAATAGGAAAAATTTGATCAATTTTTCTGCTACTGCTGCATCCGGGGCGGGAGGAATGAATTTTAAGGTAGAAGATTTAGGAAATGAAGACAGCCTTCGTATTTATGATTGGGTAGCAGGGAAAAACATTATTAGACAGCAACAAGAAGGGGAAGGGCAACACGGGGGTAATCACTTAGCTCACTGATTTCTCTGTTTCCTCATTTTCATTCAGTTCAAACATGATCTTAAAGCGTGTCCAGTCATCCTGCTCAATTTCAAGCTGCCCATTTATCCTTTTTACCAAGACCTCAATAAGCGTCATCCCCAGTGAATCACTTTTAGTAATATCAAAATTACTATCCATTTTATTTCCATCACTTTCAACTAAAAGCACAATGCCTTCGGTGTTTTTATGAAGTTTGATCTTTAAAGTTCCTGATTCATAATCTTTATAAGAGTGTTTGAATGCGTTATTGATCAATTCGTTAAGAATAAGCCCTATTGGAATGGCATTATTTATATTAACAGTAATTGGGTCTACATCAATAATAATTTCAATTTCTTTTTCTTTGGAAGAATATGCTTTTTCGATCTCTTCCGTGATCTCAGTGATATAGTTATCCAGTGGAATGTCTGAAAGCGTTGTAGATTCGTATAGCTTTTCATGTACCTTGGCTATCGATTTGATACGAGCCTGACTGGAACTGAGTGCGTCCTTAAGGGCTTCATCCACCCCTTCTTTTTGTAGTTCTAATAAACTAGATATGATCGAAAGGTTATTTTTAATACGATGATGGATCTCTTTAAGTAATAATTCTTTTTCATTTAGAGACTCTTTGATTTTCTCTTCTTGTTCTTTTTGGGTAGAAATATCCCGTACAGCTCCGACTATAGCCTCGGGTTCTCCATGTTCATTACGGATCAAAGAGCGGACGTTACTTACCCACGTCCAGTTTCCGTTGCTATCTTGCAGGCGGAATTCAGTGGCAGGAAGAAAGTCTCCATCCTCCAAATCATCATATTTTTCAACCACTCTGCTCATATGATCTCTGTCCTCAGGATGCATAATGGAAAGAATAAAGTTAACTTCGCCTTCAGCGAATCGTTCTTTATCATAACCAAGCATGCTTTCTACCGCAGGGCTCACAAAAACATACTCCCTGGTAGTGAGATCCAGTTTATAGAGTACATCTTTCGAATTATCCAATATATTCTTAAATCGTTGTTCACTTTTCTTAAGTGCCTGAGTCCAGATTTGAGTAGAATGGTAAAAGCGGGAAGTGATCCAAATTCCTATAAAGATCAATATTAAACCCAATGTTATGGTAGTCCATCTAAAGACTTCATTTACCAGTCGAGCCATGTTGCCCATGGCAAGAGAAAAATTATACTCAAGGTCAGTCAGTTCATGATCTAATACTTCCAGTTGCTCCATCCATCGGGTTTTCTGAGCGTTGGAAATACTGCTGTTACTTTGGATCTCTGTATGTAAGGATGCAGCAAAAGATTTAAATTCTTCAATTTTATTATCACCTGCTTCCCAGATCTCAATGGCTTCTTCTACATGAGATATACTCTGGAATCTTCGAAACAAGTTCACCATGTTATTAATATCATCGGGATGGTTTTTCCAGCAATGAATCCTTCAAGAACTACATCATAATCGAAATGTTCTCGTTGAAGCTCTTCTCTTGCTACCCGGTCTCCATCAATTACCCTAAGTACGCTTTTAAAGTGTTCATACTCATCAGGGTTTTCTGTAAGAATGTAGTTGCTTAGATGCACACCGGCTTCTTTCTGTGCCTTAGCCCAGTATGCTTCACCTGCTACAAATGCTCTTACTCCTGAGGAAGTATTAATGGAAAAATTAACTGTTAAGATGAGTAAAAGAGCACATAGCAATCCAAAGGAAACAACTCCCAGAATTTTCCGGTCAATATTTAGTCGCCCTTCTCCTTTCATTGATGGCGTATTTCTTTATTTATTGAAATATTTCTTCGTAAAGCTGAAGTCTGTTATCGGATGATAGCAATCATTACATAAATAATCATTTACCAATGAGACTATGTAAATCAGATGCTATTAAAAGATCAGCGCATCAATTTTTTATACTTGATACGGTGTGGTTGTTCATCTGTAATGCCAAGCCTTTGTTTCTTATTCTCTTCATATTCCTGAAAGTTCCCTTCAAACCAGTAAACCTGGCTATTCCCTTCAAAAGCAAGAATGTGAGTAGCTATTCTATCCAAGAACCATCTATCGTGTGAAATAACGACGGCACAGCCGGCAAAATTAAGCAACGCTTCTTCCAACGCACGCAGTGTATTTACATCCAGGTCGTTAGTAGGCTCATCAAGTAATAATACATTGGCTCCTTCCTTTAGCATCTTGGCGAGGTGAACCCGGTTACGTTCTCCTCCGGAAAGCTCGGTTACTTTTTTCTGCTGATCACTACCGCTGAAATTAAACCTGGCAACATAAGCTCTGGAGTTAACTTCCCGGTTCCCCAGCTTGATGATATCCTGACCGCCTGAAATTTCCTGCCAAATGGTTTTAGCAGGATCAAGAGGGCGTTTTTGGTCGATATAACCCAATTCCACGGTTTCGCCGGTAACTAATGTACCCTTATCAGGTTCTTCCTGTCCGGTGATCATTTTAAAAAGTGTTGTTTTCCCGGCTCCGTTTGGCCCAATTACTCCTACAATACCACCCGGAGGAAGTTTTAAATTCAGATCTTCGATCAACAAACGATCTTCAAAACCTTTACTGACATTTTCGGCTACTATTACTTTATCACCGAGACGTGGTCCGGCTGGAATGAAGATTTCCATGTCATCTCGGCGTTTTTCATTTTCTTCCGAAAGCAACTCTTCGTATTGGTTGATACGTGCCTTACTTTTAGCACGACGGCCTTTAGGATTCTGGCGAATCCAATCTAATTCTTGCTTCAGCGTTTTTTGTCGCTTGGATTCTTCTTTCTCTTCCTGCTCAAGTCGTTTCGACTTTTGTTCGAGCCAGGAACTGTAGTTTCCTTCAAATGGGATCCCTTCCCCACGGTCTAATTCTAAGATCCATCCTGCTACATTGTCCAGGAAGTAGCGATCATGTGTTACGGCAATAACGGTTCCTTCGTATCTTTCAAGATGTTGTTCCAGCCAGCTTACTGATTCTGCATCTAAGTGGTTGGTGGGCTCATCCAGGAGTAGCACATCAGGTTTCTTGAGTAATAGTCGGCAAAGAGCTACTCGGCGAGCTTCTCCCCCCGATAAGACCTCTACAGAAGTATCGCCGGGCGGGCAGCGTAAGGCATCCATAGCTTGTTCCAGCTTGCTGTCAATATCCCAGGCATCAATTCGGTCTATCTTTTCCTGCAGTTTAGATTGCTTTTCAATGAGCTTTTCGAAATCAGCATCCGGATCACTGAATCCTGCATTTACGGCTTCGTATTCTTTCAGCAGATCCATGGTGTCCTGAACACCTTCTTCCACGATCTCTTTTACCGTTTTGGAAGGATCTAGCTTTGGTTCCTGTGTAAGATATCCGAAAGTAATCCCTTTCTGGAAACTGATATCCCCTTGATAATTTTTGTCTTCTCCTGCAATGATCTTGAGTAGGGTACTTTTACCGGCTCCGTTTAAACCAAGGACACCAATTTTAGCCCCATAGAAAAAGGAGAGATAGATATCCTTTAGAACTGTTTTGTTAGGTTTATAGGTTTTGGATACCCCAACCATCGAAAAAATAATCTTATTGTCGCTCAATGCCCTGAAATTTTTTGGTTATGAATAGGAGCTAAAGGTACGAAATGAGTGGGGATTTTAGAACGTCGATTTTACCCGAGTGCTACATCCAATACCATCATTACAACGAAACCTCCCATGGCGCCAAGTGTAGCAAGATCAGTATTTCCGTGTAGTTGACTTTCAGGGATCAACTCTTCTATAACTACATAGATCATTGCACCAGCGGCAAAAGCCAGGGCATAGGGTAATATGGGTTGAATGAATATAACTGCTGCAGCCCCTATTACAGCTGAAACCGGTTCTACAACACCGGAAAGCTGACCATAATTAAAGCTTTTCCATCGACTCAACCCATCTCGTCTCAGAGGCATGGAAATAGCCATACCTTCCGGGAAATTTTGAATACCAATTCCTATAGCAAGCACGATAGCTGCCGTTACTGTTGCACCGCCTGCTACATCTAGGCCAATACTTGCGGCTCCAAATAAAACGCCAATAGCCAACCCTTCAGGAATATTATGGAGAGTGATAGCAAGCACCAGTAAAGTTGCTCGTTTCCATTTTGTTTCTACTCCTTCAGCTTCATCACGAGGAAGGCCAATGTGAAGGTGGGGAACATATTGATCACAAATTCTAAGAAATAACCCGCCAAGTAAAAAGCCGATTGCTGCAGGTATCCATGAGATTATTCCCTGGGCTTCCGCCATATCTATCGAAGGAATTATGAGTGACCAAACGCTGGCAGCAATCATAACCCCGGCTGCGAAACCCATCATACCGTCCAAAAGTTTATGATTAACGGATTTAGTAAAGAATACGAATGAAGCACCAAGGGAAGTGACACCCCATGTAAAAAGGCCACCGCACAAAGCTTGTACTACAGGATTGAGTTCAAAAAACCAATTTGGTATAAAGTCCATTTTTTTCTTTTCAATATAGTAATTTGATATAACTTAATAAATATTTAGTTGTGACTAAATATTTATGGAAGGAAATGATGGCAAACAGAGGTATAATTTCCCTAACTTCAGAGGGAAATATTCGGAAATATTATGAATAATAATTTGGATGCATTTAAGGAGCCTATCGAAAGCGGTTTGGTAAGGATCTTAATTCGGGTGCAGGGAATACAATGCGAAGTGAAGAATGATGCACCGGATTTTATTGATCCCAAGGGAGATGAGCCAAATATAAAGATCGTTCCTGAAGCTGATGTCTATCATCTTACACAGGTATTTCAAAGTAGTTATCCATTGGTATTGAATAAGCGGAAATCTAAAGATGGGATACTAGTATGGGATTTGGAACAGGAGGGTATTTGGTTCGATATTCCGATGGATAAGGTTAAAGAAGTCTGGCTCACCGACTTCAATTTTTATATTGAAAGCAACTACCCCCGTTATCTTACCTATTACATTTTGGACGTTGATCATAAGATCCAGTGGCTTCAGGTAGACGAATCCGGAAGTATTATATCCTTAAGTGAATTCAGAAAAAAATTCACTCCTCCGCCTCTTTCAGAAAAAGCAACATTTACCGGAACAGAGATCCTAAAGTGTTCGGATATGTTGGGACGGGCAACGAGGAAAATTGATGTAAGAACAGGCAAAGCCATGGTGAAGTTTAATACCGAAAAAGGGAGGCTTGAGCCTCTTTTGATGGGGATGGCTGAAAAATTGGGATATGTTATTGAGCCATTGGATAAACCAACGATCATCAAAGAAGATGAAGTTGGTAACAGTGTAAGTCATACTATTTCACTGAAATAAAAAAAGCCAAGCGATTAAACCCGGCTTTTAATTTATTAGGAAGGATTTATTTCAATTCTGTTTCCAGAAAACGATTCCACCGGCCTGCTTCCCGGTTTGAATTACATCTAACCGTTTTAGAGTTTGCAGGTCAATGATCTCAACTGCACCCGGTTCTCCTCCAATACCTTCCACTGAAATAAATGCATATTTATTGTCAGAAGTGATGGCAACGCCGTGGGTTACCTTTCGGCTGTTCCGGATATAGGCCAGTTCCTCACCTTTTTCAAGGTCCCAGATTCCTACTGCCCCTTCTCCTTTATAAGTAACGACCAATAACTTACCATCATGGCTTACTTCCAGGTTATATGGTCCTTTTGGAGTATCAAAACGGCGTGTGATTTCCCACTTTTCAGTGTTAACCTCTATGATCTCATTCGACCCGTTACCTGCCACATAAACAAGAGGTTTTGTGGGGTGAGGATCAGCCCAGGTTGGTTTTTCAACAGGGGAGTGATTCATCTCCATATTTTCATGATCCATTTCTGAATGATCCATAGTAGCATGCATCGACTCTCCTTCACCAAGTTTGAGCGTACGCTTAACTTCGAGCTTCCGGGCATCGATCTCATACAGTTCATCAGTCATCATGGAAACGTGATAGGCAACATTACCTGAAGCTCCAACCCGTGTGCCATGAGGCATGATCCCTACGGGAACATCTGCAAGACGCATCATTGTTTCAGAATCAACAACAGAAAGCGTGCTTGGCTCCATATCACCGTGGAGATTGAAGTTTACAACATAGATCATTCCGGTGGATGGGTTATAATCCATACTAGCAGGAAACATCCCCAGTTCAACCGAATCCAAAACCTCATTGGTTTCCGTAGAATATTTCCAAAGTTGGCCATAAGGCATTCCGTGGGCAATAGTCACGAACCAGTATTTACCATCTGCTGAAACAGTGACTCCATGAGGGCCTTCATTTTCCTGAGGCCAGGTACCCACATCTATAGTTTCTGCTATAGTGCCTTCACCGGTTTTGCTATTAAAATGGATCAAGTGAACCTGATCTTCGGATTCTGCTGCTACATACGCGTAATAATTCTGGGCGTAGCTGTCAGAGATTCCAAATAAGAGGATTCCTCCGACAACTGTGGTCCAAAAAGCTCTCTTAATTATCATTGGATGAATATTTGTGTGATTAATTAGTTCCTTGCTCAGGGCGATCTACTAATTTTATAGCCCACAGACCTGAGTTCCAGTCCGAAATAAAGATGTGTCCTTTATATGGCTGAGGTCCCCAGGTAAATGGAGCATTTGGTACGATCGCATCTGGGTGAGTTGGTTCAAACTTGGCTATCTCTCGTCCCTGATCATATAAGTTACCCATCAATTCTCCGGAGATATCTACAATGCGAAGTCCTGCATTATAGTAAGCAACAAAAAGAAGGTCACCGACTACCCAGAAGTTGTGTGTTCCTGCTTCGGGTACTTGATAGCGTGCTACTTCTTTTGGCTGGTCCCAGCCATCAAACTTAATAAAGTGGATCCATCCTGCAGCCGCTACCGGATTACTTCGGGTAGGAAGTCCGTACGGGAATGATTCATCACCTGCAATAACGTAAAAATCACCGGTAGATTCACTTTTGAACGGGAAAGCGGCATGATTTCGTCCACTTGGATAAGAGTAACTGCCCAACATAACAGGGTTTTCAGGAGACCCGCCGGCATCAGCTAATTCGCTATCCTGGCTTCCGATGTCTACAGCAACAACCCCATCTCTCCAGTTAGAAGAATAGGCGATCCCGTCTTCGATCCATACATCGTGAATGGAATGACCGGGTGTGTCCAGCTCAAATCTTCCAACAGTGTATGGGTTTTCAGGATCTTCAATATTGATGATATCATAACGGCGACCGTTATTTACGGCATATACATGGTCTTCATAAATAAAGGCATTGTGAACCCCACCGGTTAGTCCTTCATTATATTCAGAAAGAATTTTAACATCACTCGGGTTGCTTACATCCAGAACCACCATTCCATTTTTACGGTCAGAAGCTCCTTCACGAGTGATAATGCCAATGGTCCCGTCTTCAGAGATCTTGACATCATTGACTGTGCGAGCATCAACCCGAACAGTATCAATAGAGACGATATTTGATGGATCCGTCACATCCCAGAAGTAGGTATCGCCATTGGCTCCCCATGTGCCGGTGATAGCGTAGTCACGTCCATCTACGCCTTCCCAGATCCAGAGGTCTGATGTATGAACATCAAGTACTTCACCATGACCTACCATCTCAATGTCTTGTGCTACATTGCGGTCTTCAACCCGAATGATCTGCTCTGCTATGGCGTCACCGGAACGAGCAGTGAGTGTGAAGATACCCGGTTTGTTAGCTACAAATTTTCCTTCCTGAGAGATCTGTCCTTCTGCACCTTGTCCCAGATTATCTTCTGGTTGTGCAACAAAGGAATAGGTGATAGGAACATTAACCTCACGTCCGTTTCCAGACATTGCTTTAGCATTCAGCGTGATCACATCTCCGGTTCTGATATTGGTTTCATTGTTATCAATGACCATAGAAGTTGCAGGGTTCTTTTTGATATTAAGGTCGAGCGTAGCCTTTTTCCCTTCAGATTCTGCCGTGATCCTGGCTTTCCCTTCTTTAAGTGCCATAAGCTTTCCATGACTTACCATAGCTACCGACTGATTATCACTTGTGATGGTTAGATCAGGGTTCTCACGGATAAGGTCCATTTCATCAATTACATCAACATATAGGTCGAGAGTAGTTTTGGAATAAATATTTTCAGGTACATTTTTAAACTGAACTTCAGCAATTGGGGGATAAGGCACGTCAATATTAAACTGCTTAGTTACGCGCTGTTCTCTGGGCCCGGAGCGCATTGCCAGAACAGAATAAGTTCCCGGTTTATTAGCCTTAACGTATCCTTCGCGGGACACCTCAAGATCGCCGCCGTTTCTGGAATAGAAAAGAATGGTATCGGGAAGCGTTTCTCCACCCTCGTTTACCAAAGAAGCTTTTAGCTGTTGTTCTGCACCCACTTCTACAACGATGGGGTCTGGCTCAATTACAATTTTTAATGAGTTGGTATCCTGGGCAAAAGTATGAGTAGTTCCAAAAAGAATTACCACAGCCAAAAGTTTTAACGCTTTTTTCATGATCCGGTGAAATTAATTAATAGATTTTTTGGTTTAACAAGACCTTATAATAAATCAAAAATTTGTTAAAAACTTAATTTAGTAATATTCAAAAACTGCTTTTTTGAATTCATTTTTCCTTATTTTACAGAATCTTGTTTTGCAAATTATGTAGCTGAAATGTATCAGCTTCTAAACGAGCTTTTGTTCATCAAAATAAATCATCTCACTTTCTACTTTAATGACTATTAATTTCGATAGAGAAGTATTCGCCCACCGACATAATGGACCTAATCAGGAATCAATTAAAAACATGCTGGAGGTTATTAAAGCCGATTCGCTGGATAAGCTGATCGATGAGACAATTCCCGAAGGCATTCGTCTACAAAAGCCCCTGGATCTTCCCAAAGCTTTAAGTGAAACTGAATTCCTTTCCGAATTTAAAAAGCTGGCGGAGAAGAACAAGATATATAAGTCCTTTATAGGGATGGGTTATTATGACACGCTGATGCCCAATGTGATCAAAAGGAATATTCTGGAGAATCCGGGCTGGTACACTGCTTATACTCCTTATCAGGCAGAGATTGCTCAGGGGCGGTTAGAGGCACTGATCAATTTTCAGACAACTGTAAGCGATCTAACTGGAATGGAGTTAGCCAATGCTTCTTTACTGGATGAAGGAACAGCTGCTTCTGAGGCGATGAGTATGTTGTATGGCCAGCGTAAAGGTAAAAAGCGTAAAGAGGCAGATGTATTTTTTGTTTCGGAATTGTGCCATCCACAAACTATTGAAGTACTTCAGACAAGAGCTGAACCAATAGGGGTTGAAATTCAGGTTGGAAATCACAAGGAATTGGACGTTACGGATCCTCGCTTGTTTGGGATATTGCTGCAATATCCGGCTTCAGACGGAAGTGTAGAGGATTATACCAATATCATTGCAGCTGCTCATGACAATGACGTATTTGCAGTTGTTGCTGCAGATCTTTTGAGCCTCACACTATTGAAAGCACCGGGTGAAATGGGTGCGGATGTCGTAGTCGGTTCTTCCCAGCGATTTGGGGTTCCAATGGGCTATGGCGGACCGCATGCTGCTTTCTTCGCCACTCAGGAAAAATTTCAGAGGAAGATTCCCGGACGCATTATTGGAGTAACACAAGATGCAGAAGGAAAGCCGGCATATCGAATGGCACTTCAGACTCGGGAGCAGCATATTCGACGTGAGAAAGCGACTTCCAATATTTGTACAGCACAGGTTTTATTAGGCGTTATCGCAGGAATGTATGCCGTGTATCATGGGCCGGAAGGATTAAAGAAAATTGCCTCGAAAGTTCATGGATTGACAAAGCTAACCAAAGCCGGGTTGGAGAAAATGGGGGTCACGGTGGAAACGGATGTCTTCTTCGATACTATTACTGTTGAGGCAGAGATTGCTAAAGTCCGAAAAATCGCCGAAGAACACGAAGTGAATTTCCGTTATCGTGACGATAATCGTATCGGAATTTCTTTTGATGAGGCCAAAAACCTCGAAGATGCAGAATTGATCCTGAATATATTTGCAAAAGCTTTGGGCAAGAACAACGAGTTTGATGTTTATTCAGAAGCCAATACGACAACGGTAGAACTTCCGGAAGAACTAACCAGAACTTCCGATTATTTAGATCATCCGGTTTTCAATTTGTATCATTCCGAACATGAAATGCTTCGTTATATGAAGCGATTGGAGAACAAAGATCTGTCTCTTGTTCATTCTATGATCTCTCTCGGTTCATGTACTATGAAGTTAAATGCTACAGCAGAGATGATCCCGGTTACCTGGCCGGAGTTTGGACAAATTCATCCTTTCGCTCCCAGAGAACAGGCTAAAGGTTACACCCAATTGTTCGATGAATTGAATGATTGGCTGTGTGAGATCACCGGTTTTGCGGGAATGTCATTGCAACCAAATTCCGGTGCACAGGGTGAATATGCAGGACTAATGACTATTCGTGCTTACCATAATTCAAACGGTGATAACCACAGGAATGTGGGACTGATCCCATCATCTGCTCATGGTACCAACCCTGCGAGTGCGGTAATGGCCGGTATGGATGTGGTTGTAGTTGATACCGATGATTATGGCAACATTTCATACGAAGACCTTGAAGCCAAAGCTGAAAAATACAGCGATCGCCTTGCAGCTCTGATGATCACTTATCCATCTACACACGGAGTGTTTGAGCATAAAGTGAAGGATTTCTGTGAGATCATTCACAAACACGGCGGACAGGTTTATATGGATGGTGCCAACATGAATGCTCAGGTTGGATTAACTAGTCCGGGCGAAATTGGAGCTGATGTTTGTCACCTGAATCTTCATAAGACATTCTGCATTCCGCACGGCGGCGGAGGACCCGGAGTGGGACCTATTGGTGTCGCTAAGCATCTGGTGCCGTTCTTACCATCGCATTCTGTCATCAAAACAGGAGGCGAAAAAGGAGTTACGGCAGTTTCTGCAGCGCCATGGGGAAGTGCGAGTATTCTTACGATCTCTCATGCTTATATCCGTATGATGGGCGGAAATGGATTGACCGATGCTACGAAGATCGCGATACTGAATGCAAACTATCTGAAAGACAGGCTCAAGGATCATTATGAAATTCTATACACCGGTAAAACAGGTCGTTCTGCTCATGAATTTATTGTAGACCTGCGACCGTTCAAGCAATCGGCCGGAGTTGAATCTGTGGATATCGCGAAGCGCCTGATGGATTACGGTTTCCATGCTCCAACAATGAGTTTCCCGGTACCCGGCACGCTGATGATAGAGCCAACGGAAAGTGAATCACAAGAAGAACTAGACCGGTTCTGTGAAGCTATGATCTTCATTAGAAAAGAAATTCAGGAGATCGAAGATGGTATTTCTGACAAAGAAGACAATGTTTTAAAACACGCTCCACACACGCAGCGCGTAATGATTTCTGATAAATGGGATCGAAGTTATCCTCGTGAAAAAGGAGCTTTCCCGCTTGAAGAACTCAAGTTCGAAAAATTCTGGCCGGCTGTTTCAAGAGTAGATGACGCTTATGGTGATCGAAATCTTGTTTGTTCTTGTATCCCGATGGAAGCTTATGAAGAAGGGATCGAGGTTGTGGAATAGCGAATATTGAGCAGGGGAATATTGAATATCGAAGTGGTTAATAAGAATCTTTGTCTGACGGCTTAAAGTCCGTCTGACGAATGGTTGATTTAGGACGTAATACCACCATGCCTCGCTCCGCACGTTCTGCGTCGGAGCGAAGAAGTTGAATTCGATATCAAGCTTCTAAATTTTGGTTGCCTGTATTAGCAACCCCTATTTGTCTTTCCCCTAAACTTAAGGGAAAGGACGCCCTGGTAAGCTTTTTTGTGGAAATACTATTTTACCCGGCAAAGAGGTTTAACCAAATCTAAGAGTCATTCCCGCGAAGGCGGTAATTTGAATATTCGAATAAACCTTCTTTATCTGAATAGCCTTCTATTGTTTGTTCGATGTTCACTTCCATTCAGCCGGATCAAACCACCAATATCCTTCGCGGGCATAGTTGAGGCGTGTCAGAAATTCCTGCAAATTATTGTCTTGCAGATGCTCATTTTGGGCAAGTGCAATTCTGAATTCATCCCACAGTTCTGTGTGCTCATCCAGAGCAGGGCCATTTAGCATAAGCTGGTAAAAGTCATTTTCCAGGGAGTTACGGGATCGTCCGGGTTTCCATGTTTGGGCTTCAAAAATGGCGTTATTGAGAATGCGAAGCGAAGATGATTCCATAGTAACTACTCAAAATTTAATACAGATTGACTCCATACCTAATATCATTATCCGTTTCAAAAATAGAAAGAAATTTAAGAAAATGGTTTTATAAAAATTTTGTCCTATTCTTAAGCTCACCAAAAACAGATCCTTTATTATGAAGCGCGCATTTCTTTTTTTCTTTCTATCAATTCCGGTCATTACGATGGCTCAAAAAAGTAATGCAGATAACTTTTGGGAAAATCTCTCTGCTCAGTGCGGAAAAGCATTTATTGGAGAAGTTCTGGAAGCACCCGCTGATGATGATTTTCGAAATAATGAATTGGTAATGCATGTGCTTTCCTGCGATGAAGAAGTGATCAACATACCATTTTTTGTTGGGGATGACCGTTCCCGAACCTGGGTCTTTACCCGGATAGGAGATAGAATCCAGCTTAAACACGATCACCGCCACGAGGACGGAAGTGAGGATGAAGTAACTATGTACGGTGGAACTTCAACAAGTACCGGTTTAGCTACGCTTCAGACCTTTCCCGCTGATCAGGAAACGGCCGATCTCATTCCTGCTGCAGCAAGTAATATCTGGTGGGTTGAAATAATACCTGATGAGTACTATACCTATAATCTTCGAAGAATTGGAACAGACCGTTTCTTCAGCATCAGGTTTAGTTTTGATAATGAGACCGAAATACCGCCTCCTGCATGGGGATGGGAATAGAACATCGAACATCCAAGGTTGAACGGGTTAGGATTTGCTTAGGGAGCTTAATATGGTAATATCACTTTCAAGGGTTTTGTGAACAGGGCATTTCTTAGAGATTTCGAGCAGCTTGTCTAGTTGTTCCTGATCGAGGTCTCCTTTTATTATAAGTTCTTTATCGATATGATCGATCTTGCTTTTGGGATCTTCACATTCTGCACAATCATCGGCGTGGCGTTTGTTATGCCGAAGCTCCAAGTAGATATCTTCTAACTCCCAGCCTTTTCTTTCGGCATACATTTTAACGGTCATCAATGTACAGGAGCCAAGTCCCATTAGAAGGTAGTCGTAGGGGTCGGGACCTGTATCTTGTCCGCCCTTAACGCTTTCGGGTTCATCTGAAATAAGTTCGTGCCTTCCGGCCGTTAGTGTGGTTTTGAAGGCTTCGGTTTTTGGCTGGTATACGTGGACTATTTTTTGTTCACTCATGGGTATTCTAAATTTTGAATGATGAATTATAAATGAATGTAATTAATTCAACATTCAAAATTTCTCATCACAATTTCCTAACATACTGGTAACCAATAATTAACGCTGCCGATAATCCCTGTTAACATAGCCTGACGATATTTACCACAATCATATATATAAACGGCTATGAAACGATCCCTCGATACTGTTGTCCTTTCAGATATCCATCTTGGAACAGTTGGTTGTCACGCGATAGAATTGGTTCAATATCTGAATTCCATCGACCCAAAACGAGTCATTCTCAATGGGGATTTCATTGATATGTGGAACTTCCGGAAATATTACTGGCCGGATGCCCACATGCACGTCATCAGAACACTTATTACCATGATGACCAATGGAGTGGATATTTATTACCTGACGGGTAATCACGATGAAACTTTACGTAAGATCTCAAGTTTGCAGCTTGGCCCGCTCTTCATTCGGGATAAATTAGTGCTTGAATTGAACGGTGAAAAAGTATGGTTCTTTCACGGAGATATTTTCGACATAACGATGAAGCACAGTAAGTGGGTAGCCAAACTGGGTGGAAAAGGGTACGAATTGTTGATCTTGCTAAACCGTTGGATGAATAATATTTCTGAAAAAATGGGATATGGGAAGTTCTCTCTGTCTAAAAAGATCAAAGACAGTGTAAAGCAGGCGGTAAATTTCATTGATGATTTTGAGGTGACAGCAATGGAGCTGGCCATTGAGGAAGGCTATGATTACGTAGTTTGTGGTCATATTCATCAGCCCAAAATTCGTGGGTATGAAAATGAGAAAGGATCAGTGATCTACCTGAATTCAGGGGATTGGGTTGAAAATCTAACGTGTCTGGAATATGACAGTGGTGAATGGAGCCTCTATCGTTACAGCCAGGATGCCTTTTTGCAGGAAAACCCACGGGTAAACCTGCTTATGAAAAGCCACACCTTTGACCACAAGGTCATGATAGGATGAGGATACTATATGGCGTTCAGGGAACGGGACACGGGCATATTAGCAGGGCGAGGGTAGTACTTCCAAGGCTTCGTGAACATGCGGAAGTGGATGTGCTTATCAGTGGGTACAATTTCAAAATGTATATTGACGGTCCAGTTCAGTATAAAGCTCGCGGACTTAGTCTGGCTTACGATAACAAAGGGAGTGTAAATATGCTGGAAACAGCTCTGAAACTTCATCCAATTAAGCTTATCAGAGACATTCGATCAATTCCGGTTCAAGAGTATGATTTTGTAGTGAATGATTTTGAGCCGGTTACTGCCTGGGCAGCCCAAAGGGCGGAAATTCCATGCGTTGCCATCAGTCACCAGGCTTCTTTTCTATCAGAAAAATCTCCCAGGCCTTTGAAAGAATCTTTATTTGCTGAACAGGTTATGAAGCATTTTGCCCCCAGTACAGCTGCTGTGGGATCTCATTATTTGCGTTATGATGACTTCATTGAGCCACCCATTATTCGAAAACACATTCGCGAACTGAATCCAAAACTTGGTGGTCATATTACCGTGTATTTGCCGGCTTTTGATCATCAAAAATTATGTGCCGTATTCAATCAGATTGGAAAAGTGGAGTGGCATATATTTTCTCCGAAATGTGATGAGGCTTATATCAGAGGAAATGTAACAGTGAATCCGGTAGGTAAGGAAACTTTTCTGGAAAGTATTGAAAATTGTTTGGGTATTGTTTCTGCCACAGGATTTGAGACTACATCAGAAGCAATGTTTCTTGGAAAAAAGCTACTTACAATTCCCATCAAAAATCAATACGAACAATTATGCAATGCAGCCGCTTTAGAAGAATTAGGCGGGAAGGTAGTTTATCAGATCGATTCGAAATTTAGCGGCTTGCTTTCAGATTGGATAGAGGAAGGGCGTGTTTTGAACTTGCCGGAAATATCGGATGAAGAGACGTTGATTCATAAGATCATTCATGCGGGATCGAGAGAAAATGTTCAGCAGGGGCATTTTCAACGGTTGGCGGCAGGTTGAAATCTCCCTGTTTTCAGATCCTAGCGTTGAATCTATTTTACAAATACTTCTCCTTGATCATATTGATATGATGCCGTTCATGACCTGCAATTATAAATGGAATTGATCGTACCGTAAACTCAACACCGCTTGCGGTTCCTTTCAGCGAGATCATTCCCTTGGTCATATTCTGAAAAAGATGGATAGTGGAGATACGGACAGCGAGGTATTCGTTGGCTAAATTACTTATTGTCCGGCTGTTATAATTAGAGTACTTGACATAATTTTTTTCGTCCATGGGCGGAAGCGGGTTTTTATCCCTCCGCGAAAAAGCGAGCCCCCTGTAAGCAAATACTCGCTCGGTTTCAATTATATGACCTATAACCTGTTTAACGGTCCACTTTCCCTCGGCATAGGCATGAAAAGCTTTGTCTCCAGGGATAGAATTTATGAACGTGTAGAACTCATGCATTTGGGAATTTAGAGTATCAATGATGTTTCCTTTAGGTACATTCGCGACATATCCTGAGTAATAATGGGCATACTCTGAATTTGATGGATATTCTTTATCCCAAATTGACATGATTCATCTCCGAATTTATAGTTGCTGTTTCTGTCGTCCAAGGATCTCGATAAACAAAAAAAGCTAATAGAAAGATTCTCTGGCCTAATATAAACTGCTATTCGTTGACTGTTAAATTACTAACAGTTCCGGAACCTGCTTTTTGACCGGCTGCAAAAGTTTCTATGGAAAATGCATAGGTAACTCCTGAGACAGTCTGCCAATTACTGTTCTTTACTTGAATTTCTACTTCTGAGCCAGTTTGCTGGTTGAATTGATTAAAGGTGATCATATCCGGTAAAGCGGTTTCAGAATTCAAATAATACGTTACCGGCACGGTGAAGTTGACCTTAACCTTAGCATACTCAGTTCCATCAATGGTTTCCATACCAAGAAACTCTGCATCCAACGAATCTTTATTCAGAGCAACATTAATATAATTCCTTTCCATTTCAGTTTTCACTTGCTGAAGTTGAGCTCCATTCATAGGAATTTCTCTCGCTCCAATTTTTTGAACTCCTTCACCATCTTCTATAATAACTTCTACTGTCCCCTGAGGAGTTTCCAAAACCGCATTTTGATCTCCGGTTACAAAATTAATGGTACTTGTACCGCTTATGGTGACATCACCCATTGGAGAAATAATGGTTTGTTCAATATCCGTAGTTAAGGTTTCAACAGTAGTTCCGGGTTCAATAACGGCCTCAGCCATTTATTGGCTTCGTTTTTGATAAGTTTATCCGATTGAAAATTTAGCGTTGTGGCACTAACTGCAATCAGAATAATTAATAAATAAGGTATTTTTGTTTTTTTCCCCATGATGGATCTGATTTTTTAAAAACTTTTGTATTAGAGCAAGATGATATTTTTCTACTTATTTCACAAACTGTGGGGAGAATTCTTTAAGTGGAAGGCCATCTTTTGAACTTATTTCTTCCGAATCTTCATTTCGGGAAAGTTCCATTACATAGTTTACAAGAGCAGGGTTGTAATATCTTCTTTGGAAGTACACCTTCTTATTTCCGGTGGTGCGGGAACAGCGATCGATCTCAAAAACTGCATCTCCGGGTTCCAGATTTAATTGATCAGCAATATATTTATCGGCTTTTACAGCGGTGAATCTATAACTTCCTGCTATAATTGGGATCTCATATTTTTCCTCAATCACATTATAAATAGTCTGCGTGGTGAGGTCTTCATCGAACAGCAATTGTCCATACCCCGGGGGCAGCCATGTGATATCAAAGGCCACAGGTTTCCCACTGCCCAGACGAACCCGGTCAACGCGGATGAGTTTCATATCCGGACGGATATCCAGGATCTCATTTACTTCTTTGATAGGATCTACTTTTTTAAGAGAGATCAACCGGGAGCTACTTTCAAGTCCTGCCTGACGCATATCCTCCGAAAAATCCGTGAGCTTTACCAAATTGCTTTTATACGCCTTGTTGCTCACAAAAGCTCCAACTCCTTGCTTGCGATAGATCAGGCCATCATTCTCTAAATTTTGAAGAGCATGACGAACTGTAACCCGGCTCACTTTAAAATAGTCACAAAGTCTTTGTTCAGAAGGGAGTTTGTCACCGCCTTCATAGTACCCTTCGGTGATCTCTCTTTGTAAATGCTGCTTTACCTTTTGGTGTTTTGATGCTTGCTGTTCCATGATCTCAGGTCTATAATTGTAATGTAATGTCGGTTTGAGGTCATTCCCGTGACAGCGGGAATCTAATTGTGACCATAGAATCAAAAGGTGATCTTCTAGTAAACAATTAGATTTCAGGCATTCGCCGCGAAATGACATTACTAAGATTAGAGATTGTCTCGATCTTATGAATCTGCTCTAAAACTCACCATTTATTCGACATTCAATATACTTGTTATAACATGTTGTTACAATCTCGAAAACACCGGTATTATTGTATCGAAGAAAAAATTAAACAACTCATGAACAAACAAATCATAAACTGATGGATATACTCTCACAACCAATGCCTTGGTATATAGCAGGCCCAATTATAGGGCTTACTGTTCCGATCCTTCTCATTATGGGAGGCAAAATGTTCGGTGTATCAGCAAACTTACGCCATGCCTGTGCAGCCTGTAATTTCGGGAATGTAGAATTTTTCAATTACGACTGGAAGGAAGCCGGTTGGTGGAATATCACTTTTTTAGTTGGATCTATTCTCGGTGGCTTTTTAGGTGGATATGTTTTCGCCAACCCCGAGCCGATCGCTCTTGCTGAATCAACTATTACAGAACTTCAGGCCCTTGGAATTCAGGACTTTAATGGATTGGTTCCGGCCGACCTGATTTCCTGGGAAGCTTTAGGTACACCAACTGGACTCATAGTATTGGTATTAGGTGGATTTTTGGTAGGCTTTGGAGCTCGATATGCAGGAGGATGTACATCCGGTCACGCCATTTCAGGAATGTCTGATCTACAGCTTGCGTCACTGATGGCAGTAGTAGGCTTCTTTATCGGTGGCTTGCTGATGACGTATCTAATTTACCCAATCATCCTATAATTCATAAAAGCAGAACAATGAAATTTTTAGAATATCTCAAATACTTATTGATCGGAACAGCTTTTGGTTTCATTCTTGTGAAATCCGAAGTGGTATCTTGGTTTCGAATTCAGGAAATGTTTCGATTCGACTCATTCCACATGTACGGGATTATAGGCCTTGCCATAGTGGTAGGGATCATATCCATACAGATCATCAAAAGAAAAAACATAAAAGACTCGAAAGGAAATCCAATTACCATCCCACCGAAAGATGCAACGCAATGGAAGCGATACATTATTGGCGGAAGCATATTCGGACTTGGATGGGCGCTGTTAGGTGCATGCCCAGGCCCCATGTTTGCCCTGCTTGGCAGTGGACTCACGGTAATGATAATTCCAATTTTGTCAGCAATTGCAGGAACTTACGTCTATGGTATGCTTAGAGATACTTTACCTCATTAATGAAGAAGAATTCAGAAGACAGAAGAAACTGAATTCTGAGTTCCAAGAATATTAAAACAACACAACACAGGAGAAACACTATGTATTTCAAACAATTCTTTGACGAACGACTAGCACAATACGCTTACATGATCGGTTGTCAGGCAAATGGCACAGCCATTGTGATAGACCCTATGCGCGACATCGATCAGTATATTGAACACGCAGCCAGCCAAAACTTAAATATTGTTGGCGCCGCTGATACCCATATCCATGCCGACTATATTTCCGGTCTTAGAGAATTTGCCGAGCGAGGAGTGAAAGTATACGCTTCAGACGAAGGTGATAAAGACTGGAAGTACGAATGGCTGATCAACAGTGATTACGACTTTGAATTACTTAACGACGGTGATGAATTCAGTATTGGGAATATTACTATTAGAGCGTGGCATACACCCGGCCACACACCGGAGCATTTGAGCTATTTCATAACAGACGGTGCTGCAGCGGATCAACCCATCGGTATAGCAACCGGAGATTTCATTTTTGTGGGCGATGTGGGCCGCCCCGACTTACTTGAATCTGCAGCAGGACAAGCCAATGTTATGGAGCCTTCCGCCCGAACACTTTATAAGTCGGTTGAAGACTTTAAGAACGTACCTGAATTCATGCAAATCTGGCCGGGACACGGAGCCGGAAGTGCATGCGGGAAAGCTTTAGGTGCCGTTCCTGAAACTACGGTTGGTTATGAGCTTCGATACAACAACTCAATCAAATCAGCGACGTCAGAAGATGATTTCGTGAAGTTTATTCTGGAAGGCCAGCCAGAGCCGCCATTGTATTTTGCCCGCATGAAGCGCGATAACAAGATCGGCCCTAAAATTCTTAAAGGACTTCCACAGCCAAAACATCTCAACCTGAACGAGTTGAAAAAGCTGGCCGGAAACACCGATGTAGCATTGCTTGATACCCGTGAGCGAGATGAGTTTTCTGAAGGACACATACCCGGATCACTATTATCTCCACTAAACAAGCAGTTCAATACGGTAGCCGGTTCTTACATAACTGAAGATGAAGATATCTACCTGATCGTAGAGGAGCATAGAGTCAGTGAAGCAGTTCGCGATCTGTATCGTATTGGCCTGGATAACATAGTTGGATTTGTAACTCCAACCGATCTCGACCATTATAAGGAGCAAGACGGGGAGTTGGAAACCATCACCGTTCAGAAATTCGATGTAATCGATCAGTATGTAGGCAATGATGATTACCAGATCTTTGACGTCCGAAAAGCTTCTGAATACCAGGAAGAAGGCAATGTGGAAGGAGCACAAAACATCGCCCACACCCAATTGCTGCCAAGAATCGAAGAAGTACCAAGCGAGCGCAAGATCGTAGTCCATTGCCAGGCCGGTGGTCGCTCTGCCGTAGCCGCAGCTTTATTGCAACGCAACGGATACGATGTGGTTCTCATTGATGACGAATGGTTAAACTACAAATCTAAAGCAACAGCTACTGCTTAATTGTTGACCTAAGGTACAGGGGTGATATATACAAAATCACCTCTGCTTTTTTTGGGACTATGACCCAAGGTATCTAAAATATTTTGTACCCCGAAAAACCAACGCGCGGGAAGGTGAAATGTCCGGCGGGTTTTAAAAACGAAAACATTGACATCTGAATTGGTGGTTGAACAGGCCTTATTGCCCTGAAAGAAAACACCCCTCACAATTCAAAAAGGAACAGCTTTTTGAATTGATCTCCCCTCAAGGGGAGACTATCCGTAGTAGTTAAATACTCTTAGCTTAATTGATTTAGGGTAATTGATACTATCACGAATAGTCCTCCCTTGAGGGAGGTGCCGGACTGAACGAATGTGAAGTCTGGCGGAGGGTGCTTGTAGCCAAAGCCAACATTGCTTTCCCAACCCCATTCCAAAAATTAAAACCATGAAATCCAAATCATCTATTACCAAATACATTCCTATCCTGAGTTGGATAAAATCCTATTCCGGTGATAACGCTAAAGGAGATCTGAACGCCGGTATTACGGTGGGGATCATGCTTATTCCACAGGGAATGGCATACGCAATGCTGGCGGGTTTACCACCCATTTACGGACTCTATGCTTCCATCGTGCCACTTATTTTGTATGCTATCTTTGGAACATCGAGGCAGTTAGCTGTAGGGCCGGTTGCGATGGTCTCCTTGCTGGTTTTAGCAGGAGTTGGAGAAGTAGCAGAAGTAGGAAGCGATCGATTTATTCAATTAGCTATCATGACAGCCATGGGTGTCGGATTGTTCCAATTCTTCATGGGGATATTTCGAATGGGGTTTTTAGTGAATTTCTTGTCACACCCTGTGCTGAGTGGGTTTACTTCAGCAGCAGCTTTGATCATCGGTGGAAGTCAGGTTAAAAGCATTTTGGGGATCGATATCCCCCGCACCAATTATGTACATGAGATCGTAATGAATACGATACAGAAAGCCAGTGAGATCGATCCATTTACAGCGTTAATAGGCTTTGGGTCCATAGCTACCATTATTTTGCTGAGAAAATGGAAAAAGACCTTCCCATCTGCGCTTGTGGTGGTAGGATTAGGAGCATTAGTGACCTATTTATTCAGTCTGCACGAATCGGGAGTGGCAATTGTAGGTAAGGTGCCGGAAGGGCTGCCAAGCTTCAAACTTACTGAATTCAGCTGGTCAGATTTCGAATTGATCTTTCCAACCATCTTGGTGATCTCGCTGGTGGGGTATATGGAATCTATTGCCGTAGCCAAAGCCATCGCGAACAAAAGAGGATATAAAGTAGATCCCAATCAGGAATTGATCGGTTTGGGTATGGCGAATATTGGTGGAGCATTATTCCAGAGTTATCCAACCACCGGTGGGTTTTCAAGAACGGCCGTGAATGATCAGGCCGGGGCAAGCACAGGAATGGCTTCTATCATCAGTGCAGTGATCATTGCGCTGACCGTGCTTTTCTTGACCCCATTGTTTTACTATCTGCCCAAAGCAGTATTGGGAGCCATTATTATCGTGGCAGTAGCCGGATTATTTGATTCGCATGAAATGAAGGTTCTTTGGAAAACCGACAAAAAAGACCTCGCGATGCTGATTGCCACATTCATAGCTACGCTTGCTTTAGGTATTGAAGAAGGCATTGCGATCGGTGTATTATTATCCTTGGTGATGGTGATCTATAACAGCACTAAACCACATAGTACTGAATTAGGCCGGTTAGGAGAGACGAAAAACTTCAGAAACATCAATCGTTACAAAGAAGCAATAACGGAAGAAGAGATCCTAATATACCGATTTGATTCCGAATTATACTTCGCCAACGTAGAGCATTTTAGATCTACCATGGATACTTTGATCAGTCAGAAAGGTGATAACTTGAAGCTGGTAGTTCTGGATTCCTCGGCAATCAATAGCGTGGACTCCACCGGAGTGCATGCCCTTGAGGAACTCATCAAAGATCTTGGAGAAAAAGACGTTGAGTTATATTTCGCGGGAGCAATAGGTCCGGTAAGAGATAAGTTAAAGATCGCAGGTATCACCGATGGATTGAGCATCACCAATTTCTATTTCGATGTGTCGAGTGCCATCGAAGCTTACAAATCGGAAGAAAAACCAGAACGGGAATTCTCACCGCTTCAAACGAATGTTTAAAAACATTAACCAATCTCAATGAAACCACTCGGTCTTAAAAATAACTGGAAGCAATTTTCGCTACTTGTTCTCATCAATGCCTTTATAGGCGGGATGGTGGGATTAGAACGAACCATCCTTCCGGAGGTCGCTGAGAGTGAATTTGGAATTGCGGCACGCTCGGCCATCTTCTCATTTATTATTGTGTTTGGGATCACCAAAGCAGCCTCTAACTATTTTGCAGGTCGTTTTGCCCAGCAATACGGTCGTAAGAAGATGCTGATCGTTGGCTGGCTGTTTGGCCTACCGGTTCCTTTTATTTTGATGATGGCGGATAGCTGGAACTGGGTGATTTTTGCAAACATGTTGCTGGGGATCAATCAGGGACTTGCCTGGTCCTCTAATGTGATCATGAAAATTGATCTGGCCGGTAAGAAAGATCGTGGTTTGGCTATGGGGCTGAATGAATTTGCCGGATACCTGGCCGTAGCCGTTGTAGCATTTTTGACCGGATGGATTGCCTCTGAGTTCGGGTTACGTCCCTATCCGTTTTATCTCGGAATCGGAATTGTAGCCATAGGCTTACTGCTATCGGTCTTTTTTGTGATTGACACCGCTCCCTGGGTTGAGGCCGAAGCCGATGAAGGCGGAAATGAAAAACGGAGTAAAGAAAATCTGTTCTGGAAAGTCTCTTTTGGGGATAGAAACCTGTTCGCGGTTTCTCAATCCGGAATGGCAACGAATTTGAAAGACGGTATGGCGTGGGGGATTTTTCCGTTGTACCTCACAGCAGCCGGACTTGATCTATATCAGGTGGGAATTGTAGCCGGAATTTATCCTGCCTTTTGGGGAATTCTGCAGGTGGTAACCGGAAAAGTCTCGGATTTCACCGGACGAAAACGAATGCTGTTTTGGGGATTGCTCGTTCAGGCCGGAAGTCTGCTGGTTTTCCCTTTACTGAGTGCGTTCTATGAATTTGTAATTGCGGCTTCTTTTCTGGGAATAGGAACGGCGATGGTCTACCCGACTTTTTTGGCCTCTGTGGCCGATCTGGTTCACCCTGAAGACCGGGCCGAAAGTATCGGGGTTTTTAGATTGTGGCGGGATGGCGGATATGCAATAGGAGCCCTGTTAGCCGGATTATTGGCCGACTTGTTCGATCTTGGCTTTGCCATCACCATTACAGGAATGATTGTAACGGTTTCAGCGATTACCTTGTTCATCAGTATGAATAAACTTAAAGAACCGGTTCACCAAACAAATTAACACCATGTGGAAAACGATTGTAATAACAGCGACACTTTTAATTTTAGGAATCATCATGTTTAATATTTTCAACAAAACAAATACCGAAAAAGAAACAACTATGAGCATCGATATTAGCACTGAAGAATTCAAAGAAAAAAGAGCTGAGACGGAAGGGATAGTCATCGATGTACGAACTAAGGATGAGTACGATGAAGGTCACCTTGCTGAAACAGATCACCAATTTGATCTCATGAATGGAGAATTTCAGTCTCAGTTGGAAAGCCTCAGTAAAGAGGAGACCTATTATCTCTACTGCCGGAGTGGAAACCGAAGCGGACAAGCAGCCCGAATCATGAAAAACGCCGGGTTCGAAAACGTATACAATGTTGGTGGATTTGAGGATTTGGCCAGAGCCGGATTTGAGACGGAGTAACAATCAGATTCTGGTTCAGGCTACCCTCAGGAGGGATACAGGTTCTTACCTAAAAAGAATTTGATTCCAGTAAGAAATTCTAAATCAACTAAAACCTATCTCTCTTTGGAGAGAGATAGGATTTGGCTGCAAAAAGAAACCAACACTTTTAAATAGATCCCAAACCCATGAACACCAATATCCCCGAAAAAGAATATAAAGCCATCTTGGAAATGATTGGAAGTGAAGAAAGCGTCGTTGGAATTGACGCCCGGAAAACTCACATCATGATCATTCACATGCTTCAAAAAATGCAAGACAGCATCGAGAAAATGGATTCAAGATTGAAGGAGCTGGAACAGAAAGTTCAATAAATCTTCACGAAAGTTCTTTAATATCTGCTATTAAATTACTGAAACAAATTGTCTTGTTGTAACAAGTGGGAAAACGGGTCGGAAATGAATTTACTTTCGGTAACTAATTAAATCAAAGAGGTATTGTGATGGACAATGTATTTGATGTACTTATAATTGGAGGTGGAACCGGGGGAATCATGACCTCTTCCCAGATCCTCAAAAAAGACCCTTCTCTAAAAGTAGGGGTTATAGAGCCAGGTGACACACACTATTATCAACCGGCCTGGACTTTGGTTGGGGCAGGTACCTATGACATGGATAAAACAGCCAAACCCATGAAAGAGGTGATGCCAAAGAAAGTTACCTGGATCAAAGACAAAGCCACCGGATTCAAACCTGATGAAAATAAGGTATCCACGGAAAAGAACGGTGACTTAGAGTATAATTACCTGATCGTATCGCCCGGTTTGGTGATGGCATTGGAGAAAATTGAGGGACTGCCTGAGGCAATGGAAAAAGGGGTGGTTTGCAGTAACTACACCGATCCCGAACATGTTTGGGAAACACTCAAAAACTTTAAAGGTGGAAACGCCATATTTACTCAGCCTACAACCCCAATTAAATGTGGTGGTGCGCCTCAAAAGATCGCTTATTTGTCTGCTGATTATATTAGAAATAAGAACAATGACAAAGAATCGAATATTCTATTTGCCACACCGGGAACAGTGATATTTGGTGTAACTGAAGTGGCAGAAACACTTCATAAGGTTTTAGACCGATATGATATGGACCTGAAAACGTATCATGCACCTGTTAAAATAGACCCCGAGAATAAAAAAGTATACTATAACTATATAGGAGAGGAAAAAAACATACCGGGTATAGAAGAGGGTAATAAATATGGAGCAAAACTTACAGAGG
Organism: Gracilimonas halophila; assembly: GCF_042684365.1. NCBI lineage: Bacteria > Pseudomonadati > Balneolota > Balneolia > Balneolales > Balneolaceae > Gracilimonas > Gracilimonas halophila. The sequence continues at coordinate 172,938 of NZ_JBHULI010000005.1, forward strand.
ACAATCTTGTTGAAATTCCATTTGAGATGTTGCATCTCGCTCCTCCTCAAAAAGCTCCGGATTTTGTTGAGAACTCAGATCTTGTTAATGCAGAAGGTTGGCTGGATGTGGATCATCATTCCCTTCAACATAACAAATATCCTAACATCTTTGGCGTCGGGGATGTGTGTGGACTTCCAACAGCCAAAACAGGTGCTGCCATTCGAAAACAAGCTCCTATTGTGATCGACAACATATTCAAACTAATGAAACAGGATGAAGCGGATAATAGATCCTACAATGGTTATTCATCTTGTCCATTGGTAACCGGATATGGTAAAATGGTGCTGGCAGAATTTGATTACGATAATAATTTCACCCCAGATCCTAAACTCAAAGGAATGCTGGTGTTTGATAGCTCCAAAGAACATTACAGGCTATGGCTATTGAAGAAATATGTCCTTCCATATCTGTATTGGAATAAAATGCTGAAAGGGAAGAAGGTTTGATCAATGTGTGTTTAATAAATATCAGGGACGTAGAATCTTACGTTCCTGTGTTTTTTAAATCTTCTTCGCTACTACACGAATTACCATTGCCTTGCCAATATGATATTTCCCTTCACTGAGATCAACCTCTAATTCTTTCATCCATTCGATATTGGTTCCGGAAAGCAGATCTTGCAGTTTTTCTTCGGTATATAATACCCGTTCATCTTTAGGTCCACCGGATTCTCGCCCGAGCTGATTCGTAGAATAAACTTCCACGATTATTCTTCCTCCCGGCCTCAAACTTTGGATCACATTTTGGTATACCTTTTTGATAATGGATCGTGGCAAATGCACATAAATGAAAGCAGCCGCATCATAAACTTCAGTCCCGAAAGTATATTCTGTGAGATCACTAAGCTCATAGCTGATCTCAACTCCCTTATCGGATGCCAGCTTCAGCGCTTTTTCCTTGCCGGATTTACTGTAATCCACGGCAGTAACATTCCATCCTTTTTCTGCAGCATAAACTGCATTTCTTCCTTCTCCATCAGCAGGAAGAATGATATTACCCGGTTTAAGAGTTCTCAACTGTTCGGCAAAGAAGCGATTGGGCTCAATGCCATATACGAATTCCCGTTCTGAGTAGCGCTTATTCCAAAAATCTTTCATAATAGTTTTCGATGGGGTTAAGATGTAGTATTTTCTTCCGGCTCATAAAACACAAAATTATATAAACTCTTTCATGTTTTTTCAGCAGATCTTTGAAGAAAAACTTGCACAATATGCATATCTGATCGGATGTCAGGCTACCGGGGAAGCGATCATTGTGGATCCTATGAGGGATATTGATCGCTACAAAGCCATTGCCCAAAAGAATAACCTGCAGATAGTAGCTGCTACTGAAACACATATTCATGCCGATTATCTATCAGGATTACGAGAATTTGCAGAACATGGAGTTAAAGTCTTAGTCTCGGATGAAGGGGATAATGACTGGAAATACGAATGGGTGATCGGAAGTGATTATGAATATCAGCTGTTGAAAGATGGTGATCAGTTTGCCATCGGTAACATCAAATTCACCGTAAAGCATACACCGGGACATACGCCTGAGCATATCAGCTTTTTAGTTACTGATGGTGCCGCAACCGATGAACCCATGGGAATACTTTCCGGAGATTTTATTTTTGTTGGTGATGTAGGACGACCTGATCTGCTGGAAACGGCTGCCGGACAAGAAGGTGCGATGCAAGAATCGGCGAAAGTGATGTATGATTCCATTCAGAAATTCAAAGAGATGCCGGATTACTGGCAGGTGTGGCCGGGTCATGGAGCCGGAAGTGCATGTGGGAAAGCACTGGGCGCAATTCCCGAATCAACGGTGGGGTATGAGCATCGCTTTAACAGTTCGATACTGGCAGCTGTCAGCGAGCAGGATTTTGTGGATTACATATTGGATGGGCAGCCCGAACCACCCTTGTATTTTGCCCGAATGAAACGGGATAACAAAAAAGGTCCGAAAGTGCTTGGGGCAATTCCTCAGCCTGAAAATATCACGATAGAACAGATGATCGGGAAAGTTAGGATCTCCGGTGGAGTGATTCTCGATACCCGGGATCGATATGCATTCATGGAAGGTCATATTGAAGGTTCGTTACTTTCACCTTTAAATAAAGCGTTTAATACCGTGGCAGGATCATATATTCGGGCGGAAGAGCAGATATTCCTGATCTCTGAAGAAGAAAAAATTGAAGAAGCGGTTTTGGATCTGATCCGAATCGGGTTGGATAACATCGCCGGATTTGCCACACCTGATCAACTTAGGGGATTTGATGAAAAGGGTGGAGAGTTGTTTTCTACAGAAACGATTGATTTCAAAGAAACGGAAGAATACCTGAATGCGGGAGAAGCATATTTACTGGATGTTCGGAAGCAGTCTGAGTTTGAAGAAGGCCACATTCCCGGCGCATTGAATATTGCCCACACCCGACTATTAGACCGGATCGAGGAAGTGCCCAAGGATAAACCTGTGATGGTTTCATGTCAAAGCGGAGCTCGCTCTGCTGTAGCTTCCGCCATGCTTGAACGCGCTGATTATGCGGTGAAATACGTGGATGATCTGATCGAGGAGTGGCTAAAGAAAAGATAGGAATATCCAATATCCAACACGGAATATTCAGTTAACAAGTGACCCACTTGGATATTCCGTGATGGATATTGATTATTGGATATTCATAAGCTTTTGGTACCGAAAACAATCCACAGTATGATCCATCACCAATCCGCACGCTTGCATATGGGCGTACATGATGGTGCTTCCCACAAACTTGAATCCGCGCTTTTTCAGGTCTTTACTGAGGGCATCTGATTCTTTGGTAGTGGCCGGGACTTCCTTCATACTTTTCCAGTTATTTATGATCGGTTCGCCCCCGACAAATTCCCAGATGTAGTTGTCGAAACTTCCGAATTCTTCCTGTATTTCCAGAAACAGTTGAGCGTTGGTCACCGCAGACCGTACTTTCAGCTTGTTGCGTATGATCCCCTCATCTTGTAGAAGTTCCTGGATCCTGGCTTCGTCAAACTGAGCAACTTTCCCGGGATCAAAATCAGCAAAGGCCTTTCGATAGCCTTCCCTGCGTTTCAGGATAGTAGACCAACTCAGTCCGGCTTGGGCACCTTCGAGGATCAAAAATTCAAAATGAGTTGGATCATCATGAACGGGAACCCCCCATTCTTCATCGTGATATGTAATGTATTCGGGGAATGTGTCTTCTGCCCAATCGCAACGTTTTCGGCTCATTATATGTATTTATAGGTGATAATTCGGATGCCTTAAAGTATAAAAGAGTTTAATTATTTCTACCTTATAAATTCACTCACAATCACTTATACAAATAATATATTCATGAATTGGAAACAAACCGTAATCGATCTTGCTGAAAAAAGTGGAATAAGTGAAAGCCTTTCAACACGGGTTGTCAAGCTCACAGAGATCTTGGAGGAACTGGCTGTAGAAAAGCATGGAGATGATTTTGTAGAAAAGCTTGGACGTCTTCCCTTAGAAAGTGCGAAAGCACTGGATGATGGTGATGAAACTGCTATCAAAGATCTTCAAAAAGAAATGGACGGTTTGTCATTGGATGAGATCAAAGAGATCCTTCGTATGTATACCATGTTCTTCCATCTGGTGAACTCGTTAGAGCAACATGAGATCAGCAGGGTGAACCGAAGCCGGGAATTTGACGAAACCCCGGAATCTCCCCGGAAAGAAAGTATTGCTGAGTCAGTGTATCGAATGAAAAAAGAAGGGTATAGTTTTGAAGAAGCACTGGATATTTTCCATCAGATGGATATTCAGCCTACCATTACGGCTCACCCCACCGAAGCCCGCAGGCGCAGCGTATTGTTAAAACAGCAAGAGCTCGCTTCTATGATCTCTCGTCTTGGAGACAGCGATATAACGCCGGATGAAAAAATTGACATGCGGCGTGAGATCCTGAATCAATTGAACTTACTTTTACTGACCGATGAAGTTCGTTCAGAACGGCTTTCTGTAGAGGATGAGGTAGAAAATGGTCTGTTCTATTTCACCCATTCTATATGGGATTCCATCCCTGTTCTGTATCGTGACATTCGCCAGGCTTTTGATACTTATTACGGACAGCGACCTGAAATTCCTATCGTTTTGAGATATCGTTCATGGATCGGGAGTGATCGCGATGGAAATCCAAATGTAACTTCCGATGTAACCTGGCAAACGGTACTCGAACAGCGCCGAACGGTCTTGAACTTATATCTGGATGAATTGAATGAACTTCGTCGTTATCTAAGTGTCTCTGATAAACAGGCTTCGGTTTCTGAGAAGCTGGAAGATTCTGTCCGAAAAGATGAGAAGGAATTTCCTCTTTCCGAACGATACCAAAGAAGGTACAAGCATGAGATCTATCGGAGAAAAGTGACGCACATCATGCACAAAATTCAATTTCTGCTGGATGTGATTTCTAAGGATAAAGCTGAGATCCTGAGTAATTCAGAAAAGTATGGGCCAAAAGATTTTATTGAAGACCTTGAGTTGATCAAACAGAGTCTGGTTGAAAATAGACTTCCAGGTTTATCGGAACAGGGGAGGCTGGAAGATCTCATCATACGGGCCAGAACATTCGGCTTTCATTTAAGTGCGCTGGATATACGTCAGCACAGTTCTTTGCATGAAGAAACAGTAGAAGAACTGCTTGCTCAGGCCAACGTCGTAGATAAATATGGAGGATTGAGTGAAGATGAAAAGATCGAGGTTCTGGTGAAAGAGCTTTCGAATCCTCGGCCATTGAGTCCTGTTGAGAGTGAACGCTCTGCAGTTTCAGATAAGGTAATTACGGTATTTGAAGAGATCCGAGATATGCAGGCCTTGAATCCTGATATTTTTGGAAGCTACATCATCAGCATGACGCACGGAATCAGTGATATGATGGAAGTAATGTTGATTGCCAAAGAAGTAGGGCTTTGGAGTTCTGTAAAAGGAACAGTGGACAGTCAGCTTGATGTAGTACCGCTTTTTGAAACCATTGAAGATCTGGAAAAAAGTGCCGATCTGATGGGACAAATGTATGAGCATGACCTGTATTCCAGGCATCTTAGTTCAAGGGGTAACTTCCAGGAGATCATGCTCGGTTATTCCGATTCAAACAAAGATGGAGGTTACTGGATGGCCAACTGGGCACTTGACAAGGCCCAGTACGAACTTGGAACTGTGTGTCGGAAATATGAAGTTGATTTCAGGTTATTTCATGGACGGGGAGGAACGGTTGGTCGCGGTGGCGGGCAGTCGAATCAAGCAATAGTAGCCATGCCGGCAGTAGCAAACAATGGGCGGATCCGATTTACGGAACAAGGAGAGGTGATCTCATTCCGTTACATGCTTTCATCTATCACTCACCGTCATCTGGAACAGATCGTCAATGCGATGGCTAAGGTAACTATGGCTCAGTATTCTGAGTCAGCCGGATATTTGTCCGGTAAGGAGAAAGAGCGTGAGATCATCGAAATAATAGCTGAAACTTCTATGAAGGCATACCGTGAACTGATCGATGATCCTGAATTCTGGGATTGGTATTCAGGTATCACCCCAATTGAGCATATTGGGAAGTTGCCGATTGCATCCCGGCCGGTTTCACGCGGCTCATCCGGTGAAATGACTTTTGATACATTGAGAGCAATTCCATGGGTGTTTGCCTGGACACAAGTTCGATATAACACCCCGGGATGGTACGGAATTTCCGAAGGATTGGAAGCCGCAAAACAAAAGAATGAAAACACGATGGAAGTGCTGCAAAAATGGCATAAAGAATGGACCTTTTTCCATACCGTGTTAAATAACTCTCAGCGGGAGATGGCACGTACTCATTTACCGACTTCCGGACTGTATAATTCCGAGTCATCACAATTCCATAACAAACTCACCGAAAGATATGGCGAGGCTGAAAAGTGGATCACGGCCATAACAGGCTATGAGCATATTTTAGATCATAATAAAGTGATACAGAACTCAATACTATTTAGAAATCCATTTACCTATCCCATGAATTTCATACAAGCAGAATTACTTAAAAGGTGGAAGGAAGCAGATGATGAAGATCAAAGAAAACAGCTTACAGAGATATTATTTCTAAACATAAACGGGATAGCGGCAGCAATGCAAAGCACGGGTTGATTTATAGCCTTAAAAGAACAAATAACAGTATGGTGACTGTTATTTAATCCGAAACATGTTATTTTAGAATCATGATGAATGAGATAATTACGAATACGAATATTACAATAGAACCGGTTGAACAAAGCCGTATCCATGAGGTTGATTTTAATAATCTTGTGTTTGGGCGTAAGTTCTCCGATCACATGTTTGAAATGGAGTTTCAGGGTGATAAATGGGGTGCACCTGTCATCAAACCCTATGCTCCTTTTAAAATGACACCCGCGACCAATGTACTGCATTATGGTCAGGCTGTATTTGAAGGTATGAAGGCCTATTATGTGGATGAAAACACCATACATATTTTCAGGCCTAAGGCACATTATGAACGGTTCAACAACTCATGCCGCAGAATGTGCATTCCTGAAACAGAATACGAGATCTTTATCGAAGCGCTGGAGACCCTGATCAAACTGGATCATCAGTGGATTCCGAAAAGATCCGGTACGGCATTATATATCCGTCCTTTCATTTTTGCTTCTGATGACCTTCTTGCTGCCCGTTCATCTGATACATTCACTTATCAGATCATTACCTCACCGGTTGGGGCTTATTATTCCGAAGGATTCAATCCCGTATCTCTTACCACTACGGATGAATATGTTCGTGCTGTAAAAGGAGGAACCGGGGAAGCTAAGGCAGCCGGAAATTATGCCGGAAGTTTTCTGCCTGCCAAAAAAGCCAAAGCCGAAGGTTACACTCAGGTACTTTGGCTGGATGCAAAAGAGCACAAGTATATTGAAGAAGTGGGAACTATGAACATTCATTTCCTGATCGGTGATACGCTCGTGACTCCTGCATTAACCGGCTCGATACTTCCCGGAGTAACTCGTCGTTCAGTGATCGCACTTGCCAAAGAGTGGGGTTTGAATGTAGAAGAACGTAGAATTACCATAGACGAAGTTTTCGAAGCACATGAGAAAGGCGAGTTGAAGGAAGTATTTGGTTCCGGAACTGCAGCTGTGGTTTCACCTGTAGGGTTGATCCACCATAAAGGAAAGAATATTGAACTCGATCGAGAGAAGCCCGGTGAATTTGCTCAAAAATGTTTCGATAAGATCACTGATATCCAATATGGACGGGCAGAAGATAAATTTGGCTGGGTGCATAAGGTAAGCATCTAAGCATGAATGTTGATCTGCTTAAAATAATTGCGGTCGGCTCCGGTGGTTTCATTGGAGCCGTTTTTCGTTATCTCATCTCCATTTTTGCTCAGTCCCAGTTTCCATCCAGTAAATTTCCATACGGTACAGTAGCCGCAAACCTTATAGGTTGCTTGGTGATAGGATTTCTGGCCGGATTATTTGAACTCAAATCCTGGGCTAATCCTGAATTCCGACTCTTTATCTTTGTGGGGATTTTGGGCGGGTTTACCACTTTTTCTACGTTCTCCCATGAAACCTTCTTGCTGTGGGAAAATGGAAAGTTTTTGATGAGCCTATTGAATATAGGTGTACAGGTAATTTTTGGATTTGTGTTTGTGTGGGTTGGGTTTCAAATAGTAAGATTGTTTAGCTGAGTGGAACCTTAGTACCCCTTTTCCCGATCTACCTCATACAACAAATCCATCCCTGACATTGCACGTTTATAATTTTCAACGATCACTTCAGCGGCTTCTTTGGCAGGTGTGATAGCCGCAATGTGTGGAGTGATCATGATCTGTTTGCGGTTCCAGAAAGAGTGATTTTTAGGTAATGGTTCCTCTTCAAATACATCGAGGCAGGCTCCTTCCAGATAGCCCATATCAAATGCGTAGATCAGATCCTCTTCCACTAAATGATCACCGCGACCTACATTTATTAAATATCCTGGCTTTTTTAGTTTTTTGAAAATATCAAGATCCAGGAATCCTTCCGTCTCATCGGTAAGAGGGAGGAGGTTGACCAGGATCTTTGTTTCGGAAAGGAAATCATCAAGGTCACCTTTACCTGCAAAGGAAGTTATCCCATCAATATCCTTTTTAGAGCGGCTCCATCCCAAAACTATATATCCTTGTTTAGCCAACAATGTTGCAACATTAAGCCCCATTTCACCCAAGCCCATAATGCCAACAGGCGCATACTTCTTTGGGAGGGTATTTTTCTGCTCCCAAACTCCTTTACGTTTGTTCTCAAAATATTCACCGATATGAAGGCGGTAATTGATGATCGCATTCAGAACATACTCTGCCATTTGTTCTTGAAGCGAATCTGTAACCAGGCGACAGATAGAGATATCTTCAGGAATGCTCTCATCATCCAGTAAATGATTTACACCTGCTCCCAAAGAAGAAACCGCCCTTAGGTTGGTGTAATTACCCAATACTTTTTCAGGATGATTCCAGCAAACGGCAAAATTCACCCGTTCTCTATTTTCAACCCTTGGCCAGATCTCCACATCCAGATTGGGGTCTTTTTCGAGCAGGGCTTTTTTAAGCGAATCGAAATCTCTGTTTTTTGCGATCAGTAAAAGAGACATAGGTTCCTTTGGCTTGATGAAGTAAGAAGATAGGAATTCGCAATAACTTCTGAGATCATTATGGTGAAGTTGTTTCTAAAAATTCACGGTATAATTCGATCAACTCATTCATCATCATTGCAGTAGCCCCCCAAAGCGGAACCCTATGGATGTTCCAAAATGGAACACGATAAGGAGTTCCACGAAGCTCCCAATTCTCTTCCACCAAATTTTGTTCTTCTAAAAGCTGTGAAATAGGAACGGATATGATCTCATCCACCTCATTTGGATTTGGGGTGAAAAATTGCTCTTGCTCCAAAAAAGCTATCACCGGAGTAACCATATTATCTGAATGTCCTACATACAGTGGAGTCAGTTGCCCAATAATATGAACACCATCTTGATGTAATCCGATCTCTTCCTGCGCTTCCCTGAGCGCAGTTTCAACGATCGTTTCATCTCCTTCTTTACCGCCCCCGGGAAAACTGAGCTGCCCTCCGTGATTGATGGATTGTGTTCTGAGCGTCAATATGATCTCGATCTCCTCTTCCCAGCTTACAATAGGAACTAATACGCTGCTGTTTCGAAAATCATCGTTAGCAGGCTCGTAGTTACGGTGACTGTTTTTCCCATTCTTGGGATGAGGCGCCAATTTCTGCTGCGCACTCCTACCCGGCAAAGGGTGCTGAAGTTTACTCGTTAAAAATTGTTGGAATGAAGTCATGATCATTATTTAGGAACGTTAACATAAAACCGAGTAAAGCCATTTCAAAATTTGGTTAGCCCTTACATTTTCCAGGTTTTTGCACTCGTTACACAGCTCCGTTGCTTAAACAGATAAAATACTCTAAAGTCGTCACATGTTTTTAAAGATGAATACATGTCCGTACTTTTAACACTTAAATTATTCAGCAACAGAGTTAAAAAGAACCCATTAGAAACATCACAGAAAAGTACTTTGTGCATAGAATAGATGAGTTCGTGACAAAAAAGCATATGAGTAAAAAATATAATGTGTACGGCATCGGAAATGCCCTGGTAGATCTTGAATTTAAAGTAACCCCGAATTTTCTAGAAACACATGAGGTTCAAAAAGGACTCATGACCCTGGTAGATGAAGAGACACAGCATACCTTAATTAATGCCATAGATCATAATGATACGGAAAAAAAATCCGGAGGGTCAGCAGCGAATACCGTAATTGCTGTTTCCCAGTTTGGCGGAAAAGCTTTCTATTCATGCAAGGTTGCGAATGATGAATTCGGTGATTTTTATCTAAAGGATATGGAGGATGCAGGAATTCCTACCAATTTTGATCGGCAAAACAGAGAAGAGGGGATCACCGGAAAATGTCTGGTGATGATCACTGATGATGCCGACCGAACCATGAATACCTACCTTGGAATTTCATCCGGGCTTTCGGTTAATGAAGTGGATGGACGTGCTATCAAAGATTCAGAATACGTGTATCTGGAAGGATATTTAGTGGCGTCCGAACCGGGACTGCATGCCATCAAACACACCAAAAAAATTGCGGAAGAAAATGGGGTTAAAACAGCTATCACTCTTTCTGATCCTTCTATAGTGCATGCTTTTAAAGATCGGTTTCGTGATGTGATCGGGGCTTCGGTTGATCTGCTGTTTTGCAATGAGGAGGAAGCCAGAACCTTTACCGGTAAAAGTGATTTACTGGATGCAAGGGAAGCTTTAAAACAAGAAGCAAAACGCTTTGTAATTACACAGGGCAGAAACGGAGCTATGATATTTGATGGGGATACCTTCATTGATATTGAACCTTACGAAGTGAAAGCCGTGGACACCAACGGTGCCGGAGATATGTTCGCCGGAGCTTTTTTGTATGGGATAACTAATGAAGTAGGCTTCGCGAACTCAGGTAAACTCGCGAGCCTTGCCGGTTCTAAGATTGTATCGCAGTACGGACCGCGGCTAAAATGGCATGAAGTTCAGGAATTATTACACAAGCTTAAATAATCAAACGAAAGAATATGACTGGTATAGAATTATTGGGATGGGCAGGCTTTGGGATTTTGGTCGCGGCTTGGATCCCACAAACCATTGATACTATAAAGGCAGGCAGCACTTCCATAAATGTAGCTTTTATTATCATGTATTTTTCATCAAGTTTAATGCTGACTATCTACTCTGTGATGATAAATGATACCGTTTTTATTGCATTAAATGCATTATTGACGTTAGGAAGCGGCATTAACATGTATTATAAATTTTTTCCAAGAAGAGTAACGGAATGATGAAAATTGACAAGCTTGTTATAGCTTCTCAGAACCCACACAAAATTGAGGAAATGCAACAGATCTTGAGTCCGTTGGGAATTGAGGTTTTGTCTTCTAAGGATTTCCCGGATCTGAAAGATGTTATAGAAGATCGCCCAACCTTAAAGGGAAATGCTCTAAAAAAAGCTCAATATGTATCAAAGGAAACCAGGCTTCCGGCGCTTTCTGATGATACCGGACTTGAGGTAGAGGCACTCAATGGAAGGCCCGGAGTTTATTCGGCACGATATGCAGGCAGAAATGCATCCTACCAGGATAATGTGCTAAAGCTGTTGGATGAACTTAGCGGGAGATCAAACCGAGCCGCTCAGTTCAGGACCGTAGTTGCATTGGTTGATAAGGGTCTTGAATATACCTTTGAAGGAATTTGCAAAGGGGAGATCACTACCGAGCAAAAAGGTCAAAAAGGCTTTGGTTATGATCCGGTTTTTAAGCCGGAGGGCTTCAGTAAAACGTTTGCTGAACTTGATAGTAATACCAAGAATGAGATCTCTCACAGGGGGCGTGCTATTCAGAATCTCGTTCAATTTTTGATCAATGAGGATTAATCTGCCCGTTTTTAGTCTTGGGAATTGATCACTGAAATTATGATTTTCATCCGATGAAATTTTAATCAAATCGGAACGAAATTGGGTTTTTCCTTCATAGATTACCTCGTTATTGTTGTTTATTTAGCCGGAGTAGCATTTCTCGGGTTAAAGTCATCCGGAAAACAGTCCTCGAACAAAGACTATTTTTTAGGTGGCGACGGTATTCCATGGTGGGCTGTTCTTTTCTCAATTGTAGCTACTGAAACCAGTACTCTTACCTTTATCAGTATCCCTGCTGTTGCTTATGGCGGCAATCTGACCTTTCTTCAAATAACGGTTGGATATGTGATCGGCCGGATTTTTGTGGCACTCTTTTTTCTCCCGAAATACTACGAAGGAGATCTTTACACTGCGTACACTTTCCTTGAACGCAGATTCGGTGCAGCGATGAGAAATGCAGCGAGTTCCACATTCATGATCACAAGACTTTTAGCTGATGGAGTTCGTCTTTTTGCAACTGCCATTCCCCTGGCTATTATTTTGCGTTTAGGTGGTGCTTTCAGAGGATGGGGAGACCTTGAACTGTACATTATTTCTATTTGTGTGATAACAGGAATTACTTTGATCTACACCTTTTTTGGGGGGATCAAAGCCGTGGTCTGGATGGATTTCGTACAGATGATCGTTTATATAGGCGGTGCTTTTATAGCGATAGGAGTATTGATAGGAAATATGCCGTCCGGCTTTGAATTACCTGCTGAGAAACTCGATATCATAAACTTAGGTTTTGATATGACGTTCCGTGAGTTCATTGCGCAACCCTACACCCTCATAACTGCCATTGTAGGCGGTGCTGTGTTCTCACTCGCTTCCCATGGGACGGATCAATTGCTGGTACAGCGCGTATTAGCTACCCGGAATTTGAGATCAGGACAAAAGGCGATGATATGGAGCGGGATTCTGGCCATGCTTCAATTCGGCTTGTTTCTGGGCATAGGATTACTGCTTTTCATGTTCTATGAAGGCGTTTCAGCTGGGGCTATGGGACTCGCTACAACCGATGAGATATTCGCAAAATTTATAGTAGAAGAACTCCCGATGGGCATATCAGGGCTGATAGTGGCTGCCTTGTTTGCAGCCGCCATGAGTAGTCTAAGTTCATCTCTGAATTCCCTGGCTTCCTCAACCACTTACGACCTGTACAAACCCTACTTTGGGAAAAATAATACCGATGCTGAAGACCTTTCTATTTCAAGAAAAATTACTATGGGTTGGGGAGTTATATTGACAGTATCAGCTATTTTCTTTGCAGTACTGCAGCTTCAGGGTGGGGAACGGCCCGCTATTGTGGAACTTGGTCTTGGGATCGCCTCCTACACTTACGGCGGACTGCTTGGAGCGTTTTTACTGGGGATGTTCTCCACCAAACCTGACAAAACAGATGCCATCATAGGATTTTTCACCGGACTGATCGCATTACTTTTTATGGTTCAGGGCCCAATTCAGGATCTCCTTCCCGGCGATGGATTAGCGATTGCGTGGCCTCTATATACTTTAGTGGGTTCTTCGATTGTGGTACTAACAGGATTAATTTCAAATTGGGTGAGGGCTTTCGGAAATGAATAAAAATGAAAATGTTATAGATCAGTTATACTCAGCTTTACAAAAAGTTGATCATGAAGGGATGATACGTTGCTATCATCCCGAAGCAACATTTAAAGATCCGGTATTCGATCTGGGGTCAAAAAAAGAAATAGCAGGGATGTGGACCATGCTCTGTAAAAGAGCAAAGGAATTTGAATTCCATTTTGATCAGGTTTGGGCAGATGAAGAATCAGGAAAAGCCCGATTGAAAGCGAAGTACCTATTTTCTCAAACAAACCGAATGGTGCATAACAATATTAACGCACGGTTCAAATTCAAGGACGGGTTTATCATTGAACACGTCGACTCCTTTGATTTCTGGAGATGGAGTCGTCAGGCACTGGGACTTCCCGGGTTACTATTGGGCTGGAGTTCATTTCTACAAAAAAAGGTACAGCGTCAGGCATACAAAAATATGGAGGCTTTTATCGGGCGTGGATAAGAACATCCGATGAATGTTTTAAAGGTCATTATTGTATCTATAAATGAACACAAAAAAAATAGATACCAATGGCACATACACTTCAGATACTGGATATTCAAAACGTAACTCATGACGTAAAGCAATTTACACTCGAAAAGCCGGATGGCTATGAATTTGAACCCGGTCAAGCCACTGAGGTAGCGGTCGACAAAGAGGGGTGGAGAGAGAAGAAGCGCCCATTTACCTTCACTTCATTGACTGAAGATGATAATCTCGAGTTTGTAATAAAGATCTATCCGGAACATGACGGTGTGACCGAACAGATCGGCAACCTGAAAAAAGGAGACAAGCTCATCGTTGATGAACCATGGGGAACGATACAGTATAAAGGAGAGGGAGTATTTTTAGCCGGGGGAGCCGGAATTACGCCGTTCATCGCTATTTTCAGAGACCTTTACAAAGAAGACAAGATTGGAAATAACAGGCTCATTTTTTCAAATAAAACGGAGAAAGATATTATCCTGAAAGATGATTTTGAGCATATGTTGGGTGATAACTTTATTAACGCCATTACGGACGAAGATCCTGAAGGCGACCATCATTTTCTGGATGGTTTTGTTGATAAAGAATTCCTGAAATCTCAGATCGATGACTTTGATCAACCTTTTTATGTTTGTGGTCCCGGTCCTTTCAATGAATCCATGATGAACTATTTGAAAGAGCTTGGAGCCGACCCTGATGCCTTGGTTTTCGAAGAGTAAAGTTAATGGGCTACTAAACATATATACTGTTAAAATTCAGAGATCGAATAATTCAGCCTGATAGCCTACTTACTTGGGTATGATCTTATCTAACTGATTTATCGTAGCTCCATTGACCGTGCGGGTTTTTTTTCGAACACTTTTTACCCTCTCTACAAAATTTTTCATTTCTTTTTTATGTAAAGTACTGTTTACAATATACATGCATGTAAGTCTAAAAGGATGACCATTTGCTCGGTTTTATGTATGTTCATTCAAAAATTAAATGACACACGGCACGCATAATGCGGTTGATGATCCGCGAAATGAAAATGTTCTTATCTATATAAATGGAGAATTATTTCCCAGAAGTGAAGCCAAAATATCTGTTTTTGATAGTGGTTATTTAGTGGGTGATGGTGTTTGGGAAGGACTTCGGCTCCATAAAGGTGTGCTTGTATTCCTTAAAGAACATTATAATCGGTTATTTCAGGGCGCCAAGACCATTGGTATGGACCTGAAGATGACCCGTCAGGATATCACTAATGCTATTTGGGAAACCCTGAATGCTAATGAAATGCAGGATGGGGTCCATGTCCGGTTAATGTTTACCAGAGGCATAAAGAAAACTCCATCTCAGGATCCGAGATTGACCATATCCGGTCCAAATCTGGTTATCATTGCTGAGTATAAAAAAGCAGATCCGAAAAGCAGAGATCGGGGCGTAACTTTATTTACCAGTACTATTCGCCGTGGTTCGCCCGATTATCTTGATCCCCGTTTGAATTGTCACAGCAAGATCCATGAAGTGCAGGCATTGGTTCAGGCTATTGAAGCCGGGGCTGATGAAGCATTGATGCTGGATATAAACGGCTTTGTTTCAACATGCAATGCAACTAACTTTTTTATGGTTAAAGATGGGGAAGTATGGACTTCCACCGGGCAGTATTGCATGAATGGTATTACCCGTGGTAAAGTGATCGAGATCTGTGAGAAGTCCGGCATCACATGCAGGCAAAAGAATTTTTCATTGTTTGATGCATACGGAGCTGATGAGGCATTTGTAACCGGAAGTTTTGGAGGGCTGACACCTGTTACTAAGATCGACGGGAGAGTCATTTCAGGATCTGTTCCAGGTGCTATGACTCAAAAGCTTCAACAGTTATATGAAAAAGAAATTGAACATGCTGTACAGATAAGTAAGGTATAGCAGAGAATATAAATTTTACACTGCGTGAAAGAGAAAGCTCAGTTTTAAAATAAAATTAAAGGCGAAATACATGTTAAAAACCAAAAGAATTTGTCTGTGGAGTGGTCCACGAAATATTTCAACAGCGCTAATGTATTCATTTGCACAGCGCGAAGACACAACGGTAGTTGATGAACCTTTATATGCTCATTATTTGTCAAATACCGATGCCAAGAATTATCATCCCGGCGCGAAGGAAGTGTTGGAAAGCCAGGAAAATGATGGGCAGAAAGTAGTGGATGAAATCATACTCGGAGATTATGATACGCCCATTGCGTTCTTTAAGAACATGACACACCATCTGGTGAATCTGGATCTCAGTTTTATGGAGAAAACGGTGAATGTGATCCTGACAAGGCCACCTAAAGACATGCTCCCATCTTATGCCAAACAAGTTAAGAATCCTACCATGCAGGATGTAGGATACGCCAAGCATCTTGAAATTGTGAAGTATTTGAAATCAATAGATAAAAGTCCTGTGATCGTGGATTCGAAAGATATTCTTCAATATCCACAGTCAAGGTTAAGAGAACTGTGTGGGACACTTGGTATTCCCTTTGATGAAGCTATGCTGAAATGGCCGGCAGGTCCCCGAAAAGAGGATGGAGTGTGGGCAAAGTACTGGTACCATAACGTACATCGGTCTACGGGATTCAGGGCGTATAAAGCTAAAAATGAACCATTTCCTGAAGAGTTGAAAGATCTGCTCGAAGAATGTCAGGAAGCGTATGAGGAGCTGTTGACTTACGCCGGGGATTAATACTTTGAATTCTTTAGAGAAAAGGCAAAAGTGAAAGGTGAAAAGTCGTAGGAGTTTACTTTTCACCTTTCACTTTTTCACTCGATCTAAACCAAAATTGTCTCGTTACGTTTAGGCCCGGTAGAGATAATGGTAAATTTCACTCCAAGGTATTCTTCAACGAATCTAATATAAGATTGTGCAGTTGAAGGGAGATCATTCCAGTCGGTAATTCCCTCGATCGAGTTTTTCCATCCGGGAAGGGTAATATATACCGGTTCTATTTTTTCGATCTCATCCAGGCACAATGGAAATACATCGGTTTCTTTTCCATCTATTCTATACGATGTACAGACCTTGATCTCTTTAAAACCATCCATTACATCCATTTTTGTGAGGGTAAGCTCATTCATTCCGTTCAGTTGCACTACATACTTTAGCGCCACCAGGTCGAGCCATCCACAACGTCTTGGTCTTCCGGTAGTGGCTCCGAATTCAGCTCCTTTTTTACGGAGTTCTTCACCCGTTTCATCCAAAAGTTCAGTTGGGAAAGGTCCGTTACCAACCCGGGTGCAATAAGCCTTGGTAATTCCCATAACATTAGTCAAAGCTGTAGGTGCAATTCCGGAACCTATACAAGCTCCTCCTGAAGTGGGGGAAGAGGAAGTAACATAAGGATAAGTTCCATGGTCCACATCCAGCAAGGTTCCCTGAGCTCCTTCGAGTAAAATGGACTTCTTGTTATTGATACCTTCATGCAGAAGGTTAGTGGTGTTGCAAATAAACGGTTCCAGGGCTTTTATGGAAACTTCGAGTTCTTCCATAAGGTCATCCGTTTTAAGTGGGGGTTCCTTATATAGGTTCTCGAGGGCAAAATTTATGTCCTTGAGATTCTGATCTATCTTTTTCCTCAGAACTTCACGGTCAAGGAGATCTACCATTCGAATACCCACTCGGGAAACTTTACTTACATAGGCGGGACCAATACCACGTCCGGTAGTACCTATAGCATCGCCACCCCTGCGTTTTTCTTTTAATTGATCCAGAAGCTTGTGATAGGGAAGGATCACATGGGCTGTTTGGCTGATAAAGAAACGGCCTTCCAGGCTGAATCCCATCTCCTGAACACCTTTGATCTCATCTACCAAAGCGATGGGGTCGATGACCACACCATTGCCGATCACACAGTCGGCATCTCCGTTAAAGATGCCGGACGGTATCAGGTGAAGGACGAATTTTTTATCGTCAAATTTAAGGGTGTGTCCGGCATTTGCTCCGCCCTGAAAGCGAACAACATAGTCTGCTTTATCACTAAGCAGATCTACAATTTTTCCTTTTCCTTCATCACCCCATTGGGCTCCAATAACAACTCGTATACTCATAATCAGTTCAATAAAAAAGGGGTGCAGAACACCCCTTTGTATTCCATTTAATTTTCAGATGATCAGTCTTCGTATGATTTAGCAGCTTCATCCACAGATTTATAGTGTTTGAATACTGTAATCAATTTAGTGACGATCAATAAACTTTCGATCTTATCGGTTGCGTTGGCAATACGGAGATCTCCTCCTGCTTTGCGCATGGTGGTAAGTCCGCCAATAAGCATTCCAAGGCCTGAGGAGTTCATGAATTTCACTTTGCCAAGATCAACCACAACATTGGTTTTATCTGCATCGATAAGTTCATGCAGTTTCTCATTCAGGCTAACCGCATCAGGGCCACCCATCACGTTCCCTTTAAATTCTATAACAACGCTGTTGTAGCGTTCTGATGTATTAAAGCTCATAATAGTTCTGTTGTTTTAAATTTAAGATTTCTTGGTACGTACTTCGAGTTCAACTACCAACGCACTAGCTACAAACAGTGAACTGTATGTACCCAAAATGATACCGATAAGGAGTGCAAAAGAAAATCCTTTCAACACCTCACCGCCGAAAATAAACAGCACAAGTACCACAAACAAGGTGGTAATGGAAGTAATTACAGTTCGGCTTAATGTATCATTCAAGCTTTTGTTTACCATAGGTATGAAATCCATTCCTTTGTGGACATTCGAGTTTTCACGAATACGGTCATATACAACCACCGTATCATTCAATGAATAACCCACAATAGTAAGGAATGCAGCAATCAAGGCCTGATCGATCTGTAAGCTAAAAGGTACAAGATCGGCAAGAATGGTGAAGACCCCGAGTACGATCACTACATCGTGTACGAGTGCTGCTACCGCTCCGGCCGAGAAGGTCCAGTTTCGGAATCGGATCAGGATATAAATGAAAATAATTACAATGGCATAGATCACCGCTTGTAATGCGCCCCATTTGAGGTCTTCTGCAAAACGAGGTCCAACTACATCAGTTTTTACCACATTTGCGGGATTGTTAGGATATAATTGTTCCATATTGGAAGTAATGATATCCTGAACAACATTGATCTCGCCTTCGTTATCTGTTCGGATGAGAACATCGCTGTCAGATCCGTAAAGTTTTATTTCCGGTGCAGCACCGAGGGGTCCGGAAAGAGTAGAACGCATCTCAACAACGTTTACCGGTTCCTGAAATTCCAGAACGAATTCTTTACCGCCTTTGAAGTCGATACCGTATTGCAATCCTTGTGTCAGGATCGCTGTTAATGACGCCAAGAAAAGAACCGCAGAAAAAATATAGGCTATCTTATGGCTGCCTGTGAAGTTAAAATTAGGTGTTTCAAACCATCTCATAATAATAATCCTTTAGTCGTTTAAATTTCTTTTAGTTGATTAACCGAAGCTTACACTGCTTTTCTTCGCTTTGGTCAGGTAATCCACCACAACCCGGGTAATTACAATAGCGCTGAAAAGTGATGCTACAATACCGGCCATAAGTGTAACGGCAAATCCCTTGATCGGACCAACTCCGAAACTGAAAAGGATGATAGCTACAAAGAATGTAGTTACGTTTGCATCAACAATAGCACTCATGGCATTAGCATATCCTGCTTCAATAGATGCTTTGAGTGTTTTACCGGTACGTTGCTCTTCGCGGATTCGGTCAAAGATCAGCACGTTTGCATCTACCGCCATACCGATGGTCAATACAATACCGGCAATACCCGGTAAAGTCAGAGTAGCTTTGAATGCAGCCAGAATACCAAGTATGAAGATGATATTAAGCAGAAGTGCAAGATCGGCAATTCCACCACCGGTTCGATAGTAGACGATCATAAAGATGGCTACAACTCCTAATCCAAAAAGAATGGAGTTCAAACCGGCCTGGATAGATTCAGCACCCAGAGTTGCACCCACGGTTCGTTCCTCAAGGATCTCAAGAGGAGCAGGCAGAGCACCTGAAAGCAAAATATTCACCAGATCCTCTGCTTCATCAATACCATCTAAACCGGTAATCGATGAACGGCCGTTAGAGATCTTTGTTTGCACGTTGGGGTAGGAGAACACAAAACCATCCAGTACAATGGCTACCGGTTTTCCGATATTGGCCCCCGTTACCCGGCCCCACTTACGGGCACCCTCACTGTCCATGCTCATGGATACTTCGGGAACATTAGTGGCAGGGTCGAACTGAACACTTGCGGCTTCAATAACATCGCCGGTGAGTTCAATTTGAGTTCTGACCCCGATTAGCTGGTAGAGATCTTCTCCGGCTTGTCCGGCAAGCGGGTTTGCACTCCACATTACAGTGGTACTTCTTGGCATCATACGCTGAATGTCCTCAGTTTTTAAGAGGTCCATAACACGAGCAGTATCTCTTGCTGTGGCATAACCCATCAAATAAGGGCTTTGAGCAGGAAGCAGTACTTCTTCAAGTGGGTTTGAAGCAACCTCCAAAGAATCACCTTCTTCGCCCTGGTAGTTTGAGTAGTACTCATATACCTGATCTACAAATGAGCGAAATGTTTCTGCATCAGCAGCAAGTCGGAATTCGAGCCTGGCAGTTCCTTTCAATAGGTTACGTACACGTTCCTTGTCTTCTACACCAGGTAATTCAACCACAACCCGGTTATTTCCTTGTTTTACAATAGAAGGTTCGGTTACTCCGTAACGGTCAACCCGAGTTCGGATAATTTCGATAGCACGATCTAAAGCAGATTGCCGCTGGGTTTTGAGGAAAGTTGCGATCTCCTCGTTAGTGGAGCGGCGAGTGATATCCATGGCATCGTTTCTGTAATATCGGCTCAAGCGAGCGTCAGGATCACGAGATTCGAATTCTGCCACCATCTCATCAATAAAGTCAGAGCCTGATTCGATAGCGCGTTCCTCGGCAGTATTGATCACTTCTCTCAGAAGCTCATCAGCGTTATCGCCGGCCAATTCAAGCACTAATTGCGGAATTCCAACTTCAAGCGTTACGTGCATTCCGCCCTGAAGGTCAAGACCCAAAGAGAGGATGTTATCGCGAATTCCTTGAAGTTTTTCACGATTCTGTTCCTCATATTGAGCCGCCTCATCCGGGCTTAGTTCATCAATATAATTCTGTTCCAGGTTCCACTGTAGTGTGGGCCACAGGTAATAAATGGTAAGGGCTAAGAAAGCCACGATCGTACCAATTTTAAATCCGTTTCCTTGCATGGTAGTAATGGTTTAGTTTTGAGAAAATTAAATAAAATGGTTTGGTTGTTGATAACAGTGCAGGTCTTTTAATGTCCTGTTTTCTGTTACAACCTTCTTCTTTGTTTAAAAGTGAAGTTTAAAAATAGTGAGGAGCGAGAGAGACTAAGGGGCGTTAATTGCCGTTCCGCCCGATAAGGGAGAGATATAAAAATTGTGAGAAGCTTCGGGAATCTGCTCTCCGGTAACTCCGGCACTGGTGAATATCGTACTGTGGCTGGAGGTCAGTGACTTATTTCCAAAAGAAAACCCATCAACAGGTATAATTGAGTTAGGTTGTGCCTGTTTTATGATCACAGCCTTACCCATGCCGGTAGATGAATTCTGGTAGTTATTCCATTCAGTTAGCAGAAGCTGGAATACTTCATTTTCATCTTTTGTGTGAGTATCAACCGGGAGCTCAAAATCATCTGCGTGTGCTTTTACAAGCACAGAAGCCTGACGAATTACAGATTCTAATTTTCCTTCTTCATCGGAAAGCCCGCGAATTTGATCGACTACATTTGTATTTGTACTTGATTTGAGATTAGACTGCAACCAAGAAGCAAATGCATTATGCTCGGTATTATCACTAACCGGCTTCATAAAGTAGAATAGAAAGCCGGTAAGCAGGATGCCTACATTAAACGAGCGGGTGATATGTGTCCGGAAGAATTCCACTTAACGACGTAATATAAACAACTAAAGTTCCATTGTGAAAAGCAAAGTGAAAAGAAATGTTCATTTCACAGGGCTACATAAAAATTAACAATAGTCTGAAGTTATTAATTATAATAGTAAAATTTATATGAGCAAATTATCACATTTTTTCGATTAGCTTACTACACCGAATCCTGAAAAGCTTAAATGGTAGGTTTTGTAATAAATAATGTTTGACGTGAAGAGTAGTCTTCCTTCATCCGATGGATTAATTTTGTTACCCAAATCTAATGGGTTATTGCACCATTGATAATGGCATATTTTTAAATTTTATGACTATATAAATAAGACGCATGGGTTTGTTAATAATATTTTTTACGGATAAGACTAACGTATACATAGTTTTCATGATGGACTAACTTTATTTATTTAAAATAAAGACACTTATAAAAAAATTGAGACATTTGGTGTTATAAAATATTACCAAATTTGTAGAATAGATCAAATTAATGGTTATGGATATTAATTTAAAAAATTTTAAAAGCCTCATTGTTTGGTCAAATAATGAATCAGGTGATCAGTTA
Organism: Gracilimonas halophila; assembly: GCF_042684365.1. Classification (NCBI taxonomy): domain Bacteria; kingdom Pseudomonadati; phylum Balneolota; class Balneolia; order Balneolales; family Balneolaceae; genus Gracilimonas; species Gracilimonas halophila. Next base: position 195,054 of record NZ_JBHULI010000005.1, read on the forward strand.
ACGCAAGAAGGGGACTTAGAGTATTTTTACGGATACTCTAGGACTGAATTTGAAAGTGATACTGATCTATGGTTTAAGATTATACATCCCGATGATAAACCTTATTTCCAAAAAGTGATACGTGAACTTGATAAATCACAGAACTGTAGTGTGAACGTTCAGTATCGAATAATTCGAAAAGATTCTGTAGTTCGAAATGTCTTGGGAGTAATAATCAAAAAAAATGAAAATGGACAATTGCAATATAGTGGCTATTTGGTGGATGTAACACATAAAAATCAAAACTATGATGCGAAGACTCACCGTAAAAATATATTGAGCCTTTTAAGTAACTCAATTTCAATTAGTTTTGACTCCTCAAAGAGCAGAAAAGAAAGAGTAAACGAGGTGCTATCTCGTTTGGGAGAAATTACAAAAGCCGATCGGGTTTATATTTTTGATAAAAAATCAGGCAGTAATTTTAGGCCGATTCTGAATCAAAATTACGAGTGGTGCAGAAAGGGCATTGAGTCACAAATGTCGAATGATGACGTCTTCGATGTGGATTTGAAGGATTTAGTACCAAGATGGTATGAGAATATGGTAAGTAATAAAAAACCGATTTCCGGTTTAGTCAGGCACTTGCCAGATGAAGAAAGGGAAGTTTTAGAACCCCAGGATATCGTCAGTATATTGGTAACCCCCATTTGGTATGATAATGACTATTATGGCTTTATAGGTTTTGATGATTGCAGAGAAGAACGAGTATGGAGTGAGGAAGAAATTGAGTTGTTAACGGTATTTGGCTCACTGATCATTGCAAGCTGGAAGTATGAGGATTCTATTATAAAGGTTGAGGATCAGCTAAAACAGGTTAAGAAATTGCAATCAGAACGAGAGCAATTCTTAAAAATGGTATCTCATCAATTCAAGACTCCACTTTCAGTTATTAAGCTAAATTCGGATCTTCTGAAGCAAGCTTGCATGTCTGGTTCCGTTGATCTGAAAAATATCCTGCCACCTAAGATAGGAAGGATTGAACGATCAATCACTAAATTTGAGGAACTCATAGAGGCAATACTCATTGGTAACTCAGATCACTCAGTGGACGACAATCCTGAAAAAATTGATTTTCACAATTGGCTGGAGGAAATGTTCAACACCAAAAAGAGAGACTACAATAACCTGAAAAGTGTTGAGCTAAGTTTTAGTGAAAAATTGAAAGAAGTAGTTGTGCTTCCTTTTAGTACTAAAACCTTTGAATATATTATGGATACTTTGTTTTCAAACGCGGTTAAGTATCGTGGTGATGAGGCAGCGATTATCCAAATACACTATGAAATTACCGGTGACGGATACTTAAATATGGTATTTAAGGACGAGGGTATTGGTATTAACGAGGGTGATATAGGAAGCATTGGTAAGCCTTTTTTCAGGGCAAACAATGTCATTAATACTTCAGGAACGGGAATAGGACTTTCAATGGTAAAAGATTCGTTACTAAACGTTGGAGGAGGGTTTGAGGTCAAATCAAAGGAAGGAGATTTTACAACTATCATGATCAGTTTTCCAATAAACACTAAAAATGATGCTAAATAGTAAAATACTTATGGTTGAAGATGACCCAGAATTGAGAGAAACTCTTCAGGATATCTTTGAACTAAACGGGTTAGAAGCAGACCTTGCTGAAGATGCCAAGGCAGCTCTAAAATATATAAAGCAAGAAGAAGGTGAGTATAATATTATTCTCTCCGATTATCTTATGCCTGGGATGAGTGGTTTGGTTCTGTTTTCAGAAATAAGAAAGCTTTCGGGATACAAAAAAACTCCATTTTATATACTCAGTGCCAGAACAGATAAGGAAACCAAGGATAAATGTTTTAAGGTAAATGTAACCGGGTTTATAGATAAACCTTTCAATATTTCTGAACTTATAAAATTATTGAGTAAGTATATATAAAATGAAAAGTGGAATATTTTTGAGTTGAGGAGAAAAGTACCTTTTTTTTAAAATTTTATATACTTTAGATACCTATAGTGCTTAAATTATTCCATGTTATTTAACGTGTTGAGGCCCAGATAACTATTAGAAGTTTATTAAGGTTTCAATTGTTCTACAGAATGATAGAATTATCGAATAGCCAAATAAAACTGTTAAAATAAAAAAAGCCTCGACCAAGAGGCTTTTTTTTAAATAGGGTACTAGGGTCAATTTTAATACGCCTAAAAATATATAATATTGGTGGTTCGTGTAAAAAAAGGCATGTCATTTGAATATATGTCTCATAAATTTATAGGTAATAGTTTTTTCCTGCTTTACTTAAAACTAAAAACTATGGATTACTTCTATTTGAATTAGTTCATTTTGGTTTGAAGACTTAGATCTACTTTCCATTATATATAATGCACTTCTGACAAAAGAAAAAACAATAGTAGGGGTATTATCTAACAAAGGATATAAATATTAAAAATGAAGATGCATGCATACTGCCAAATTTTGGTGACATAAAAAATAATAATACGTCATTTATCTGTTGGCTATGGTAAAATATTGGTTAATGAATATTGAATTTACTAATTGAATATGATTTGCCATGCAAAAACCTAATAATATCGAACCATACGATTGTATAATAGTTGGTTGTGGTAGCTCAGGCCTTAGCTTAGCATGGTATTTGATCCAGGAACTCGGTGAGACTTATAAGATTTTGTTGATTGAACGTTCTTTTGAAAATAGGAAGAATAAAACCTGGTGTTTTTGGGATGAGGATGCTAAACCTGATATAATTTCATCCAGAATCTTTTGGAATGACCTAGTGTTTGGTAATCAAAAAGAAAAAATAACGGGGTCTCTGATAAACTACACATACCGCATGATATCAAGTGCATCCTACGAAGAGATGATGATAAAAGAGTTATGTAAATATAAAAATATTTTTTGGGCAGAAGATACTGTGAAAAGTATTCAGGAAGATGATTCATACACCACTGTGATAGCAGAAAACGGTATATACAATACCAAAAAAGTATTTAAAAGTAATATACGACAGAAGGATATTACAAATTCAGTATATCTCAAGCAGCATTTTCTAGGATGGAAGGTCAAGACAGATAATGCGGTTTTTGATCATAAAAAGGCCGTGTTAATGGATTTCAATGTTGCCCAGAAGAATGCTACGGCCTTCATGTATCTGCTGCCATTTAGTGGGTCCACAGCTTTAGTAGAGTACACCATGTTTTCTAAAAATGTATTGGAAAAAGATGAGTATGAGTACGAAATAAACAAATATTTATATGATAATTTCGGTTTAACAGCAGATGATTATAAGGTGACAGAAACAGAAGGTGGTGCTATACCCATGATCATGAGGGGCTCAAAGTTGAATGAAGGAAAGAATATTTTCAACATTGGTGTTGCCGCAGGAAGTAATAAACCAACGACCGGTTATGCTTTCAATCGAATTCATAGGATAAACATGCAAATAGCTAAGCACATCAGTAAAGGTGAAGAACCCCAGGTTCTTAATTTATCACCAAAACGATATCGGTTTTACGATATACTATTATTAGATATTTTAGAAAACCAACCAGATGCATCAGTCAACATATTTTCAAAACTATTTAAGCGCAATTCTATGGATAGCATTCTAAAATTCATGGATGAAAAGGCCGGGTTTTTAGAAAATATGAGATTGCTTGTTACGCTGCCATGGGGGCCTTTCTTAAAGGCTTTGTGGAGAAACCGAAAACATATATTAACCGGCAAGTTTTAATGCACCATTCAAGCAACAACAATCTACCTAAGTCAAGACAGTGGCCGCTATTTGGATATTTAATTGGAATGACTGCGCTTGTAGCTATTACCTACCTTTATTTTGTTGATATACCTGTTCATATTGAATTGATATTTTTCGCATTATTTGTCGTTGCTACCGGTATCCCACACGGTGCAGTTGATCATATTGTGGCTGCAGATGTATATAAGCTCAACCAAAACTATAAGGACCAGTTAAAGTTTTATGGAACGTATCTGATTGTAATGGCATGCTTGGGTGCCCTATGGATAGTAAGCCCTATCAGTGGTTTTGTAGTATTTATGATCACCTCTATATATCATTTTGGTCAAGGCGATCTCAATTGGGTATCATCTTCGTTAAAGAGTAAGACGTATTTAAGAGCCCTTTTTGTTTCCAGAGGTATAGTGCTGATTGTAATACCTGTGGTTTACCATTGGCAGGTTACAGCACCTATCATAGAATCAGCTTCAGGTTTCGATATAACTTATATTCATTGGTTAGTAGATCATGCATTATATATAGCAGTCATAGCATTACTACAGCATATGATGCTAATGCTGGGTTTAATTGGAAAGATCAAAACCCGTTTCATAGTTCAGGAATACAGCCTTGTAATCATATTGGCGTTTCTTTTCTTTATTGCTAATCCATTGGTCTCATTTGCCTTGTATTTTGGTATTTGGCATTCGCTAAATCATTTCTTTGAATTACGTGATCATCTTTCGTTAAAAAATAATTCAACAGATTCCTTTTTTAACCTGTACAAGCATACGGTCCCTTTTACTATTATTTCATTAATAGGGTTGGTGCTTTTATGGTACATATTGGGAGCAGCAGGTGTCAAAGATCAGATGATCAGTGTGCTATTTATCTTAATAAGCGTTCTAACACTTCCACATATGCTTCTGATCAACCAAATGTATGACAAGAAAATATAATGTTAACTGTTATTATAAGATCAGTGAATTGGGGGGGGGCAAAATTTAAATATCCGCCAAAATATATAAAATATGGACACACTGGAACACTTCTCACGTGCCATTAGTTTTTTCTTTTAACTTTTAACTAAAAAAAAAAGATGGAACAGTTGACATTTGGTCAGTTTAATTTGGTATATAACATGTTGTCGTTTGCGATTGCAGCGATGATATTTTCAGGTGTATTTTTTGTATTAGCAAGAAATAGAGTGGCACCGCAGTATAGAATATCCCTAATTGTATCAACTCTTGTTGTTGGTATTGCTGCCTATCACTATCTCAGAATATTCAACTCATGGGAAGCCGCCTATATAATTGGCGAGGCTGGTAATTATGTAGCATCAGGTAAACCTTTTAATGATGCCTACAGATATATTGATTGGTTACTTACTGTACCATTACTACTTGTCGAATTGATATTAGTTATGGGCTTAGCTTCTGAAAAGCGTAGTAAGATGCTTACAAAACTTGTGATAGCATCGTTTTTAATGATACTTCTTGGTTATCCTGGTGAAATTATAACCGGTGATACCTCTATGTTCTCAGAGCGTGGTTTGTGGGGCTTATTAAGTACTATCCCTTTTGTATACATTCTATATGTGTTATGGGGTGAATTAGGTTCTACCATTTCTAACCAATCAGGAAAAACAGGAATCTTACTCAGAAACATACGTCTCTTATTATTATTTACATGGGGCTTTTATCCAATTGTATATATGGCTCCATTTTTCGGTTGGGAAGGAGCAACAGCTACGGTAGCTATTCAGGTAGGTTATTCTTTAGCTGATGTTCTTGCGAAAGCGGGATATGGTTTAATGATCTACGCCATTGCCAGATCTAAGTCTGAGGACGAAGGATATAAAATCGGAAGAGTCGTTACAGCTACATAGAATTTCTACTATCGCGAAGGTTTCTTACAGTAAGAGATGGTTGCATATATAAAATATCCTTGTTTGTAAGCACAAAACAACGTTAGTAGAATAGTAAAACCGCCACCTTTGTGTGGCGGTTTTTTTATTAATTTTAAGTCAAAATTAAAGCGAGTAAAAGGTGATTTAAAACGTCATACTGTTACTGAAGAACGTAAACCTTTTGAAGAATGTACTCTAAAGAAGAATATGTGCAAGAAGCTGAAAAATTTATCAAAGTACATCATCAAGATAAATGGTATGAAAAAAAATTAAATCGCCTTGAGAGCATCCGAGAACAAATCTATAGTGAAGGAACTTGGACCCCCACAAAAGATGAGCTTAAAAAGGGTGGTCAAATGGCCTGGCGTAATAGTAGCAGGTGCATAGGAAGGCTATTTCATATGTCATTAAATGTAAAAGATAAAAGAAATTTGACCGACGAAAATGAAATCTTTGAGGCATTGGTCGAGCACTTACAAGAAGCAACTAATGAAGGAAGAATAAAACCGGTAATGACTGTTTTTAGAGAAAGGCGTAAGGGAGAAGAAATAAGAATTTGGAATAAACAACTTGTTAGGTACGCCGGTTTTGAAAATGATGGAGTGATAACTGGAGATCCAGCTGAAGTTGAATTCACCAATAAATGTATAGGTTTAGGATGGAAGCCAAAGCGTACAGCATTTGAGCTCTTACCGATTGTTATTCAAATTGGTAACCGGGAACCAAAGTGGTTTGAACTTCCCAGAAAATCTGTGCTTGAAGTAAAAATTACACATCCTGAACTACATTTTTTTGAGGAGCTTCAATTAAAGTGGTATGCAGTACCTGTTATCACTGATATGGCTTTTCGTATGGCAGGGCTTGAATACACAGCGGCACCTTTTAGTGGCTGGTATATGGGAACAGAAATAGCCGCAAGAAATCTTGCTGATGAAAACCGATATAATATGCTTCCGGTTGTTGCAAAGAAAATGGGTTTAAGTACAAACTCCCGGCATGATCTCTGGAAAGACCGAGCTCTTTTAGAGATTAACCGTGCTGTGCTGTATTCGTTTAAAAAAGCAGGGGTCATGATAACCGACCATCATACGGCATCCAGGCAGTTCATGAAATTTTGTACCAGAGAAAAAGAGGCCGGCCGTGAAGTAATGGCCGACTGGTCCTGGATTGTACCTCCTATGAGCGCATCAACCATGGAAGTGTTTCATAAGCAATGGCAAGATAATGTGTCAGACCCAAACTTTTATTATCAGGAAAAGAAGTGGAAGAAAACCGCTGGTAAAAAATTAAATGGATGCCCTTACTATCTTAATTCGAATTAAATATCCCGTAAAAGGTGTAATACTACCAGAGGCATGTTATCCGGTTATCTGATTTTTATTAAGTATTATTTTTTGCAGTTTTTTGCATACCCATTACTGGGTAAAACCAGTTTTATCTTTAAAAACCGATGATTGAATTATTTGGTAAAAGTAAATAATACACCCTTCAAAATTGTACTTCTACTCCTTTAGGCACCGCATTGATCAGCTCTCGAGTTTACCTCCTGGTATCGCTCTCCTGCAGTGGTGTATGTAATTGATAACCTATACCAAATGGCTGCCTCTTCGTATTTCTTTGTCTGTATTTCCATCTATTGGATTTTTCGGAAAAGTAAAAACTGCTGGGTTTAAAATCTGAGATGGGACCAATAAGATTAGTACACATTTACATGTGTACTAATAAATGGTAAAGAAGCATAAATTAAATTATAAAAATAAACAAGTACTTGGTAACTACTACAAAGATTTGAACTTATAATCAAATTAGGTAAAACTCATTTCTCTCGATTTTCTATAGTTGCGTCAGCCCATAAGTACAATGTAATATTTATCATGGCCGCAATGCTGAAATATAAGTTAAAGGCAGTATAATTTTACTGCAGGCTCATCAGACAAATATGTATCTCAAATGATATCAGAATATTTGAAATATTTATTAAAACCTTTTGCTCTATTCATAGTTATTCAGCTTCTAACACATTATAAAGCTGACGCCCAAAATAACATCTATATTGTCGAAAATGGAGGTGATATAGAGGGTGAAGGATGGATCTTGGAAGACGGTCTTATTGAAACTACTGCTGATGTTTCTATAAATGCAAGTACTCTCTTGAACAAATTACAGGAGGGACCTACAGAAATATCAGCAAGTTATATAGGCATTGAAGCATCAATAATTTCAACTTCAGCGAATAGACTTACGCTAAAAGCATCAGAAAATATAGATATTTCCTCAAACATTACTATCCAAACAAACGGTGGTGATATTGTCTTTTGGACCAACCCAACCGCTTCGAACAGCATTTCTGGCCACATTCGCCTCAACAGTGGTGTGGTGCTGAACACCACCAATGGGAGTACCGACCCCGGTCTTTCGGGTGGTGGGCACATCATCCTCGCTGGCGGTGGCGACTCAGACGGTGATGGCTACCCAGATGGCTTTGCCAAGACCAACAGCACATATGGGATAAGATTAGACACAGGAGTCGAGCTCTATTCTGCTGGAGGTGATATAATCGTACGGGGCGAGACCTACAGCACCTCGACCAACCGAAGCGGCATTTATCAAACCGGCGACCTGACCATCGACTCGGGCGTGGGCTCGATTTTCATCGAGGGCAAAAACCGCTCAGGCTACGGCAGCTGGCCTTTGCAACTGGGCAATGGCACGGTAGGCACGTTATCGCTGACATCCGACAAAGGCAGCGACAACGCCATCACCTTGAAAAGCACCGCCGGGCGCAATGGCATCTACTTGGGTGGCACCGCAAACGCCGACATGGCCTTCAAAGCCACCGGGGGTGGCGATATCGTCTTGACCACCAAACACCAAATACAGACCACCAGCGATTATTCATTCGAAACCGCGGGCGGGGCGATTGTGTTGTGGTCCGACAACCAACAAGCCCGCGACGGCAACATCAAAATTGGCAGCAACAACGCCTTCACCTCCCAAGGTGGCGACATTATTCTGGCTGGCGGCAATGCCGACGATGCCGGCTACCCAAAAAACTATGCCTCCACCACCAGCACGTACGGCATCCAGCTCGACTCAGGCGTTGAGTTCGACTCAAGCGGTGGTGATGTTATCTTAAAAGGCGAGACCTACAGCACCTCGACCAACCGAAGCGGCATTTATCAAACCGGCGACCTGACCATCGACTCGGGCGTGGGCTCGATTTTCATCGAGGGCAAAAACCGCTCAGGCTACGGCAGCTGGGCCTTACAATTGGGCAATAGTACGGTGGACACACTGTCTTTAGTGTCGGCCAAGCCATCGGGCGACGCCATCACCCTGAAGACCACAGGCGGGCGCTATGGTGTGTACTTGGGAGGCACCACAGGAAAAACCATGGAGGTCAACGCCACCGGTGGTGGCAACATCCGTCTTGACACGCCCCACCACATCCAAACAGAAAGTGACTATGTCTTTAAGACAACCGGCTCGGGCACCATCACGTTTAAAAGCGAAGACTACATTCGCCTGGGTCAGCGAAATCAATTGCAAACCGACAACGCCGACATTGTTCTTTGGACCAACCAGAGTGCGGCGAACAATGTATCGGGGGGCATTCGCCTCGACGATGGGACCACCTTAAACACCAACGATGGCAGCGAAACCACTGGTCTTTCGGGAGGTGGGCACATCATCCTCGCCGGCGGTAGCGCAGACAACGATGGATACCCCGATGGCTTTGCCAAGACCAACAGCACCTACGGGATCCTCCTTGATCCGGGCGTCAAACTCCACTCCGGCGGTGGTGATGTCATCTTAAAAGGCGAGACCTACAGCACGAGCACCAACCGCCACGGCATTTATCAAACCGGGGACCTGACCATCGACTCGGGCACGGGTTCTATCTTCATGGAGGGCAAAAACCGCTCAGGCTACGGGAGCTGGCCGTTGTACCTGGGCAGTGGCACGGTGGGCACACTGTCTTTAATATCGGCCAAGCCATCGGGTGACGCCATCACCATCCAGTCCTCAACAGGCCGCTATGGCACCTACCTGGGGGGCACTGTCGGTGGGACGATGGAGGTCAAGGCCACCGGTGGTGGCGACATTGTTGTCACCGCCAAGCGCGAGGTGGTTACCACCGATGACTACACCTTCCAAACCAACGGCGGTGACATAGTCATGTGGCCCAACAACACAGCCCTCAAAAAAGGCCGTCTGTCTATTGGCAAAAACAACACCTTCAACTCCGCAGGCGGGGCCACCGACCAAGCCACCGGTGGCGGTGATGTGATCTTTGCAGGCGGCATTGATGACGGCAACAACCGCCCTGATGGCTACGCCCGCGATGATGGCAACCGATATGGGATTGACCTCCGCACCGGCCTGACGATCCACTCAGGTGGTGGCGATATCACGCTCAAAGGGCGCACTAATAAATACAACGACAGTTACACCCGAGGCATTCGCCAGCGAGGCGATCTGACGATGTATTCTGGCAAAGGCGCCATCCTGTTTGACGGCCAAATCCTTCGAACCCGTGGGGCTGCGGGCTACGGCATCGAGTTCGCCGATGGCACGTCAAATACCATCTCAGTCGTTTCAGACAAAGCCCCTGGCGATGCCATCACCATCAACGGCAACAACACCACAAACACCTGGGGGATTTATTTTGGCGCCACCGCCAGCGGTCGGTTTGAAGCGACGGGCGGTGGACATATCGTGGCCACCACCGCGCGCGGGCTGTATGTTCACTCCAACTACACCTTCCAAACCGACGGCGGCGACATCGTCATGTGGCCCAACAACACAGCCCTCAAAAAAGGCCGGCTCTACATTGGCAACAACAGCACCTTCAACTCCGCAGGCGGGGCGACTAACCAAGGCACCGGTGGCGGTGATGTGATTTTTGCCGGCGGCATTGATGACGGCAATAACCGCCCCGATGGCTATGCCCGCGATGATGGCAACCGATATGGGATTGATATCCGCACCGGTCTGAAGATCCACTCGGGTGGAGGCGATATCACGCTTAAAGGGCGCACCAATAAGTACAACGACAGCTACACCCGAGGCATTCGCCAGCGAGGCGATCTGACGATGTATTCTGGCGAAGGCGCCATCCTATTTGACGGCCAAATCCTTCGAACCCGTGGGGCTGCGGGCTACGGCATCGAGTTCGCCGATGGTACGTCAAATACCATCTCAGTCGTTTCAGACAAAGCCCCTGGCGATGCCATCACCATCAACGGCAACAACACCACGAACACCTACGGCATCTATTTTGGCGCCACCACCAACGGGCGCTTTGAAGCCACCAGTGGCGGCAACCTCGTTGTCACCACCGCGCGTGGCATTCTCACGCGCTCAGGCTACACGTTTCAAACCGATGGGGGCAATGTAGTGTTTTGGGCAGACACCGACGGCAACGGCGACGGCCGCATCTACACCCAAAACCCCATCGTATTCAACAGCGCAGGTGGCTCAACCAATCAAAGCAGCGGCGGCGGGACCATTGTGCTCGCTGGTGGGTCAGACAACGGCGCCAACGGCCAGACAGCCGATGATGGCATCCCCGATGGCTTTGCCTATGACCGCACCTGGCGAGGGGTGTACCTGAGCAACGGCGCACAGATGTATTCAGGCGGTGGTGATGTCATCATTCGCGGGCGCACGTATCACACCGGCAACACCTATGCCATTCAGCAAAACAATGACCTGACGATCCACTCAGGCCAAGGCCAGATCACCCTGCACGGAAAGACCCGAACCGACCGCGATGGCGATGGGGTGTTGTTGGCCAATGGCGGCACGACCAATGGATTTTCGTTGGTCTCCGACAAAGCCACCGGCACCGCCGTTGAGATCATCGGCGAGGCGCACTCATATGGTGTGATCTCCAATTCAGGTGGCTCCACCAAAACCATCGAAGCCACCGGCGGCGGCGATGTCATCATCGATGGGAAGACACCCAAAGCCGGTTACGGCGTGTATTTAAGGGACTTCGATGTGCTGGCCGCCGATGGCGCAGTGACGATCGATGGCCACACCACCGGCATATGGTTGTATGACATGACCTTGGGCCAACTGAACAACACCTTGGTGGCCTCGTCTGATGCCGATGTCACTCTGAGAGCAGATGAGTTTAGAACCAGTGGATCGTCTACAGTTGAAACGACTGGTGAAGTGACCATAGAACCATACAGCGAAAGTTTTACTGATGCCTTCACGTATCCCATTACTAATGTTTCTGTATCTACTGACGCAACAGAACTAACGGTAGGTAAACTCTCAAATAATGTAGACATAACGGTAGCTGCCTCAACAACCATCAACGGTGACATTTCGTTCTTTGGTCGTGATATTACACTCAATAATAATACAACGGTTAAGTCAACAGGCGCCCAATCAGACATAGCCATGGTTGCGTCCCGTAATTTTATCAATTCGGCTGGCAGCAAAGCAATAGAATCGGTATCTGGACGATGGACCGTGTATCTCGATGACAGACTAGGAAATACATATGGTGATTTAAACAGTGAAAATATCCCATTCCAAGGATCTACATACAGCACGCTTCCTCCCAATGAAGTAGCTGGCGGTACTCGTTATGTCTTTGCTGAATCTTTCAGTACTGATTTTACCATAAATGCAAAAAATGTCACCAAAGAGTATGGTTTTGTTGCATGTTTAAATGGCTCTTGCTTGGATGAAAATAAATGTAATACTACTGTTCTTAATCCTGACCCCAGTTCTTCTAATTATTTGCAAAGTGGCAATTGGGGTGGATTAAATAGTCCTCAACTTTCCTCAGGGACAAGTTGGTCAGGTAGTTCAGGTAGTTCCACCAGTCAATTTGTAGGGGTTACATTCAGTGCTTCCAAAATTCAAGGAGTCATAACAAAGGGAAGGGGAGATGTTGATCAATGGGTGACATCCTACGATTTGCAAGCCACAAAGGATGGAACGACATGGACATCATTGGGAATATTTAGCGCAAATTCCGATCGTAATACCGAAGTATTTAATGAAGTCTCAAACACCGATACAGATTGGATCGGATTAAGAATAAATCCAAGAACCTGGAGAAGTCATCCATCTTTAAGGTTTCAGGTTAAACTAGCTGATTCGTGTCAAGTGGACTCAAATTACAGCTTTGAAGCTGGCTATGAAATCATAAGTGACATAAAAGAAGAGCCAAATGTTTATTTAGGAGGAAGTGCCGGTATTAGTATACCATTAAGTTCAATTTATTCTGAAATACCAGATATCACGTCCACCAAGGCGCCTCAGGAAGCTGCAATTGGTCAGGCTCCTATTAACATTTCTGGTGGTATCCCTAAAACAGGATATACAATTACAGAGGGCACGCTTACGAGTACATTGACCGTAATTCCAAGGGCTGTTGAACTTCATGCTTTCAATAAAATGTATGATGGTTCCCATGAAGCTACGTTGAGTGACAGTTCCGTATCTAATCTGGTCAATGACGACGATATAACCCTTACTTCTTCAGCAGCTGAGTATGCTACAAAAAATGTTGGTGAGGATATAAAGGTTACATTATCGGGATTACAGATTTCAGGCAGTGATGCGGCGAACTACAGTATTACATCTTCTATGGTTGCCAATGGCAAAATTCTACCCAGAGAGATAGAATTAAGTGCTTTTAAACCTTATGATGGAAGTACAGATCTCAATGGATTTGTTTCCATTGTAACCGGTGTTAGTAATAATGGATTTGCAGAAACACTGGATTATACAAATGCAACTGCTGCCAGTGCTGAAATAGCCGGGCCTGATGGTGAAACAAGTACCGATGACAATTACATTAGTTCAATCACTTTATTAGACGCAAATGATGGAAGTGGTGGGAAGGCAAACAATTACAAACTGCCTATCTTAAATGCACAAAATGCCCCGGTTTCAATTATATCAGGTTCTCCCTCCAAAGTTGTTAAAGTAGCCGGAGATGAACAAACTGCGTTAAGCGGAGAAGCTGTTACAGTGGCACCAAGCGTAAGTGTAATGTCAGACGCCGATGAGCCCATCGCCGGAGTGGAAGTCCGTTTTGAAGTAGAATCAGGTGGTGGAAATGTAAATCCTGCGTCTGAGATAACCACAAATGCAGATGGAATTGCGAGCCTTGATAGTTGGATTCTGGGTAGTGGTTTCGGAAAAAACACTCTTAAAGCTATAATTGTAGGCAGCGACCCGTTAATTTCATCGACATTTCTGGCTACAGCTACTACCTCACTCTCAGAAGTGATCTTAAACCAAATACCCGACCGGGAGTATACGGGACTTGCGATTACTCCATCAACGAGCCTTCAAAATGGGGGTGTATCGTTGACAGAAGGTACCGATTATACGGTAAGCTACAGCAATAACACCGATGTGGGCACGGCCGGGGTGACAATTACGGGGACCGGAAATTACAGTGGGAGTCTGGAGACGACTTTTGAGATTACCCCAAAGGATGTGTCG
>NZ_JBHULI010000006.1:0-15057 GCF_042684365.1 Gracilimonas halophila
TATATACTCTGTGAGCTCGACCCTACGCTCTTGTCATTTTGTAAATGCAAAAAATTTGCATCAAGAAATTGAACAAGCTCTCGCTCGCACAAACAATCTGATCTATACTTCATTATGTCTAAGAACAAATGTTTCACTGATTGCAAAAATCGTTTGTGAAACAGAAACCAAAGATAAGGTATATTGTGTTCAGATGTCAACTTTATCTTTAAATATTTTTCTTTTTTTTGACATCTGTGTTGGGATAATTCTTTGGCGTATTTATCCCAATAAAAAAGATCCTAAAAATAAATTATCAGGATCTCTATAAAAAAAAGAAAGTAACTATTTAGCTTCTTCTTCAGCTGTGTCTTCTGAATCTTCAGTCGAAACTTCTTCCGATTTAGTTTCCTCTACCGGCTCTTCTTCTTTAGATCTTTCAGTTTTTGACTTGGTCTCCGAAGTACTGGTTGGAGCATTACTCTTTCCTGCTCTACGCGTCTTCTTCTTACCAGTAGAAGCAGATGATGAGCCTTCAGGCTTGATATCATTATAATCAACAAGTTCGATCACTGCCATTTCAGCACCATCACCTTTGCGGTGACCCGCTTTAATTACCCGGGTATAACCGCCGGGACGATCTTTACTTTTTGGCCCAACTTCAGTGAATAATGTTGTAACAGCATCATTGTTTTGAAGAGAAGAAAAGACTTGTCTTCTATTATGATGAGTATCTTCCTTAGCTCTTGTTATCAAAGGCTCGATATAACCACGAAGCTCTTTTGCCTTGGCAACGGTTGTTACAATTCGGTGCTCTCTTATCAATGCCATCGCAAGAGATTGCATTGTAGTTTTACGGTGAGCTGCCGTTCTGCTTAATTTTCTACCTTTTATTCCGTGACGCATAATTAGATTCCTTTATATCTACTAGTCCAAATATTTTGAGACGTCCATTCCAAATTCAAGATTCTTCTCTTCTATAACTTCAACAAGTTCACTTAGAGATTTCTTTCCGAAGTTTCTGAATTTTAGAAGATCTTGCTCATCACGTGAAACCAACTCACCAATTGAATTGATATTTGCAGATTTCAAGCAATTATATGCACGAACACTGAGGTTAAGATCTTCAATACTGGTTCTCAGAAGGTTAGCTACTCGCTGCTTCTCAGCATCCACCTCTTCTTCTTCTTGAGTAAATGGCTCTTCTATTTCTTCCGTAATGAATTTTTCAATGTGCTCTTTCAGGATTTTACCTGCAATAGTAAGTGCTTCTTTTGCATTTACCGAGCCATCAGTCTCTATGTCCATTACTAATTTTTCGTAATCGGTACGTTGACCAACACGAACATTTTCTACATTATATTTAACTGACTTGATCGGAGTAAAGATGGCATCAATAGGTATAAGATTTACATCTTCATCTTCAATAGTCATTTCCTCTGCCGGAACATACCCTCTACCACGACCTACTTTCAATTCAATTTCAAGTTCTGCGTCATCTGCAAGATTTGCAATAACAAGGTCAGGATTCAATACGTCATATTCCGCTGTGGCATCATCAATATCTTTGGCTGTTAGTTCACCTTTTCCACTTTTGGAAATATGAATAACACCAGAGCTTTGCTCAACCTGCTTGAATCGTACTTGTTTGAAGTTCAAGATGATCTCATATACATCTTCTTTCACTCCTTTGATACTAGAATACTCGTGATCAACACCATTTATTTTGACTGCGTTGATAGCAATACCTGGAAGTGAGGAGAGCAGAACTCTACGAAAAGAGTTTCCAATAGTAACTCCGAACCCTCTTTCAAGTGGCTGAAGAACGAATGTACCGAAGTTGTCTTTGTCTTCAACAACGTTAAGGGTTTCTGGCATTTGTATGCTATAGTTGCTCATAATAAGGTCTTAAACTTTTTATAATTACTTAGAATAAAGCTCAACAATAAGCTGAACATTTATATTTTCAGGTATTTCGTCCATTGTTGGAACATACAGCATCTTACCTGATCTCGACTTTGGATCTGTTTCAACCCATTTATACTTGTTTCGTGATGAACCATCCAGGGAATCTTCAATAACTTCTATGTTTCTTGATTTTGGACGAATAGAAACAACATCTCCAGGGCTCATCTCATATGATGGAATATTAACAATACCACCATTCACTACAATGTGCTTGTGTGTAACAAGCTGTCTTGCCTGGCGACGAGTGCGCGCAAACCCCATTCTGTAAACTGTATTATCTAATCGGGTTTCCAGAGCTTGCAGCAAGTTTTCACCGGCAACACCTTCTTTAGCAGAAGCTGCTTTAAATAAATTACGGAATTGCTTTTCAAGCAATCCATAGGTGTATTTTGCTTTTTGCTTTTCTTCAAGCTGAATAGCATACTCAGATTTTCTGTTGAATCTTGAGCGGCCATGTTCACCCGGTCCGTAGGGTTTTCTTTCTAAAGCTTTACTTGGCCCAAAGATTGGTTCTTTGAATCGTCTGGCTTTTTTCTGTTTTGGTCCTCTATATCTTGCCATTATACAATCTTCTTACGATTAAACTCTTCTTCTTTTAGGTGGTCTGCATCCGTTGTGCGGAAGCGGTGTGCGGTCTTTAATGGAAGTAACTTCCAAACCTGAACTCGCCATTCCTCTGACAGCTGCCTCACGTCCTGATCCAGGACCTTTTACAAATACAGCTACTTTCCTTAAACCCATATCGTGTGCTGTTTTTGCAGCAGTTTCAGCGCTTAATTGAGCAGCATAAGGAGTGTTCTTTCTTGAACCCTTGAATCCTTCTTTACCGGCTGAAGACCAAGAAAGTACATTTCCGTCAGCGTCAGTTATTGTTACGATCACATTATTGAATGTCGCTTTAACAAAAGCTAATCCATTAGGATCGCTAATTTGTTTTTTCTTTTTACGCTTTGCAGCTACAGATGCTTTTGGTTGTTTTTTAGCCATGGGTTATCTCAATTACAATTACTACTTAACAGCTTTTTTCTTACCAGCAACAGTACGCTTCTTACCTTTTCGGGTACGCGCATTTGTCTGGGTACGTTGCCCACGAACCGGAAGGCCACGTCGGTGACGAACACCACGGTAACTACCAATTTCGATGAGGCGACGAATGTCTCCATTCACTTCGCTTCTAAGCGCACCTT
The DNA here is from genome assembly GCF_042684365.1 of Gracilimonas halophila. NCBI lineage: Bacteria > Pseudomonadati > Balneolota > Balneolia > Balneolales > Balneolaceae > Gracilimonas > Gracilimonas halophila. The sequence continues at coordinate 3,135 of NZ_JBHULI010000006.1, forward strand.
CAACTTTATATTCTTCATCTATTACTTTACGCAATTCACTTACTTCTTCATCGGTCCAATCCTGAACTTTAGCGTCGTGATCGATACCACAACGATCCAAGATTTCAATAGCCTTAGAGCGGCCAATTCCATAAATATAAGTAAGGCTTATTACGCCTCTTTTCTGTTTAGGTAAATCTATTCCAGCAATACGTGCCATATAAGTAATCTGTTATGCTATTATCCCTGACGCTGCTTATGGCGTGGGTTTTTTTTGTTGATCACGTAAAGTCTTCCTTTACGTCTTACAATTTTGTCGTCTGAACTTCTTTTCTTAACTGATGATCGCGTTTTCATGACAACCTCTTTATTTATATCTATATGTTATTCTTCCTTTGGATAAATCATAGGGTGACATTTCTACTGCCACTCTATCGCCCGGGAGAATTTTAATGTAATACATACGCATCTTACCTGACACATGAGCCAATATTTCATGCCCGTTATCCAGCTCCACACGGAACTGTGCATTAGGTAATGCTTCTATTATTTCTCCATCTTGTTTTATCGGCTCTTGTTTAGCCATAATACAATATGTTTTCTTTTTTATCCGAGAGCTCGGCAATATAATCAAAAGTACTGAGAATTTCAGCCTTTCCTTCACGAACTACTATATCGTGTTCGTAATGAGCTGCCAAGCTCCCATCGGCTGTAACTACTGTCCAGCCATCGTTTAATGTTTTTGTTTTCCAGGAACCCATGGTAATCATTGGTTCTACAGCGAGCGTCATACCTGTTCGCAATCGTTCGCCTTTTCCTTTTTTTCCAAAATTTGGAACGGATGGATCTTCATGCATTGACTTCCCAATGCCATGACCAACCAATTCCCGTACTACTCCATAACCTTCTGCTTCACAATGTGTTTGAACTGCATTTGCCAAGTCACCGATTCTATTTCCGTGAATGGCTTGCTCAATTCCCTTGTAAAGAGATTCAAGAGTAGTCTTCAATAATTTCAAAGCTTTTTCGTCACATTCACCAACTGCGAATGTGTAGGCGTGATCACCAAAATATCCGTTTTTTTCAACACCGCAATCTACGGAAACGATATCACCTTCTTCTAAAATTCTTTCACCCGGTATTCCATGAACAACTTCTTCATTGACTGAAATACAAAGTGTTGCGGGAAATTCATTTCCCTTTGGTCCGTAGCCTTTAAAAGCAGGACGGCCACCTTCTTTTGCAATATATTCTTCTGCTATCCTATCAAGTTTTCCGGTCTGAACACCTGGCTCTATATGTTTCCCAACTTCAGCCAATGTTCTTGAGACAATAAGCGCACTTTCACGCATCTTCTCAATTTCGGATTCACTCTTCAGATAGATCATTTTAAGCTCTTCGCCGACCTTTGATTCTACCTGTTTTCATAAAGCCATCATAATGACGCATCATTAAGTGACTTTCAATCTGCTGAAGTGTATCCAAAGCTACCCCAACTATAATCAACAGACTTGTTCCTCCATAAAAGAGTGCAAAGCCGGGGGTTATTCCAAAAAGACTTACAGCAATTGCCGGCAAAATAGCAACGAATGATAAAAAGATAGAGCCCGGTAAAGTGATCTTAGTTAAAATATTGTCAATGAACTCTACAGTTTGTTTACCAGGTCGAACACCGGGGATGAAACCACCTTGTCGTTTCATGGTATCTGCCATTTCTTTTGGGTTCACTGAAATGGCTGTGTAGAAAAATGTGAAAAACATACACACGAAAAAGAACACGATGGAGTAAACTAATCCGGTAAAATCAACAGACCACTGAGTCAAAAATTGTACTGTTTGATTATCCGGAAAGAATGACCCAATAGTACTTGGAATAAACATAATAGACTGCGCAAAGATAATCGGCATTACACCGGCAGCATTTACTCGAAGTGGTAAATATTGAGTAGTACCTCCATAAACTTTTCGGCCAACTACTCTTTTTGCATACTGAACAGGAATCTTACGAGTTCCCTGCGTTAACATCACAACAGCAGCGATCACTAATATCAATGCTGCTACTTCAATAATTACTAAGATTGCATTAGCACTGGTAGTAACTTCATTGTAGAAACTTGCCGGTAATGCGGCTATAATACCAATCATAATGATCAGTGAGATCCCGTTACCGATACCTCTTTCACTAATTCTTTCACCTAACCACATTACAAATACTGTACCTGCAGTTAGTACGATCATAGAAGTAATAACAAAAGCAAACTCATTAACAACAATAGCCTGTGGAGCAGTCGAGATCAAGTTTATTGAAAAACCAATACCCTGCACAAGGGTAATTCCAACTGTACCATAACGTGTTAAACGAGTGATCTTTCTCCTTCCTTCCTCACCTTCTCGCTGAAGTTTCTGGAAATAAGGAACTACTGCTCCCATCAACTGAATAATAATTGCAGCTGTAATGTAGGGCATGATCCCCAATGCAAAAACACCGGCTCGAGAAAATGCACCACCTACAAATAAATCAAAAAGACCAAGCAAACTACTGGCAGCATTTCCGCTGCTACCAATAAGTTGGTTAGCATCTACACCGGGAAGAGTTATATAACTACCTACCCGATATACCATTAAGATTCCAACCGTATAAAGAATACGATTTTTCAGGTCTTCAATTTTAAATATGTTGCGGAAGTTTTCTATCAGACTCATGCGCCGTCTATACTATTAGTTTTGCACTATAGTTAATGATCCGCCTGCTTTCTCTACTTTTTCTTTAGCAGAATCACTGGCAGCGTGCACTTCAATTTCAATTTTTTGTTCAAGATCGCCACGTCCAAGTAATTTTACTCTGTCACTCTTGCTGGCCAATCCTGCATTTATCAAATCTTCTAAACTAATAGAAGTATTTAATTTACCGGCTTCAATGAATTCCGAAATCGTATGCACATTTATTCCACGATTCTCAGTACGGTTGAAGTTCTTAAAACCAAACTTTGGAAGACGTCGCTGAAGTGGCATTTGACCACCCTCAAACCAGGCTCTTTGTTTGTGCCCTGATCGAGATTTCTGTCCATTGTGCCCACGCCCGGATTGTTCTCCGCGACCTGAACCCTGACCACGCCCTACACGTTTTGTGCCTTTTCTATTCGGGATCGGTGCTTTTAAATTACTTAAGTCCATCATCAATTTCCTTTAGATATTATCCTTCGAATACTTTATTAAGAGAAATACCTCTTCTCTGTGCTACTTCAACAGGATCAGTCAATTCTTTCAATGCAGTAAAAGCTGCTTTCACCATGTTATGGGGATTGGAAGATCCTTGTGATTTTGACAGAATGTTATGCACTCCGGCAACATCCAATAATGATTTAACTGCACCACCTGCAATTACACCAGTACCTTCCGCTGCAGGTCGAAGCAATACTTTTCCTGCCCCGGCTTTACCCACAATTGGGTGGTAGATACTTTTTGTTTTAGTGAGCGGTACACGAATCAAATTCTTCTTAGCATTATCAAAGCCTTTTTGAATGGCATCTGATACTTCATTTGCTTTACCAAGACCATGGCCGCATACACCATTTCCATCACCAACTACTACAATAGCGTTGAAACTGAAACGTCGTCCACCTTTAACAACTTTGGCAACACGGTTTACGTGAACCAACTTTTCTTCAAGGTTGAGGTTTGCAGCAGGTATAGATTGTTTTCTTCTTATTTTAGGCATTGTTTATCCCAATTCAATTAAAAGTCTAATCCACCATCGCGGGCGCCATCGGCTGCGGCCTTCACGATGCCATGATATTTATAACCACTACGGTCAAATACCACTTTATTAATTCCTTTGTCTTGAGCTAATTTCGCAAGTTCAGCTCCGGCTTCCTTAGCATTCTCCACGCCACTTTTGGCTTTAGAGGATACCAATGTTGCACCTGCCATATCATCGATCAATTGCAGGTAAGTATATTTACTACTTTTGTAAATGCTTAATCGAGGTCTTTCCGCTGTACCTTTTATGGTAGAACGAATACGACGCCTGATCTTGTTTCTACGCTCAGTTTTTTTCTGTTGTAACTTATTCATTTTTCAAATCCTCTATTTAGCAGCTGACTTACCGGCTTTACGACGAACCTGCTCACCAAGATATCTGATACCTTTTCCTTTGTAAGGCTCCGGTTTTCTGAATGATCTTATTTTAGCAGAAACCTGGCCAACCATTTCTTTGTCAACACCTGAAATAATAAGTATTGGGTTTTTGCCAGATTTAGTATCTACTTCCATTGAAATACCTTCTGGAGGTACAAAGAAAATAGGGTGTGAGTAACCAAGGTTTAACTCAAGTACATCGCCACTGATGGATGCTCTGAAACCAACACCAATAATTTCCAATTTTTTGGTATAACCTTCTGACACCCCAACAACCGCGTTATTAATTAAAGCACGGAATAAACCATGCAAGGCGCGATTAGATTTTTGGTCATCACTTCTCTTGATAATGAGTTCATTTTCACTCTTTTCAATAGAAATGTTCGGATGAATACGAAGTGTGTTGGTTCCTTTTTCTCCTTTAAAAGTTGCGATATTATCAGCGTTTATGCTGAACTCAACTTTATCAGAAATAGGTACCGGTAGATTTCCAATTCGAGACATAGTTCAAAAACTGTTTATTAATAAATGGTGCACAATATCTCGCCGCCTACATTAAGCTTGCGAGCTTCTTTATCGGTCATTACACCTTTTGATGTTGAAAGAATTACAATACCCAATCCATTTTGAGAACGCGGGACATCTTCTCCACCCTTGTAAACTCTAAGACCAGGTTTTGATAATCTTTTCATATTACGGATCACTGGGTGGCCGTATGAATCATATTTCAGAAACAAACGGATAATTCCTTGCTTACCGTCTTCAATATCTATGTATTTCGAGATATACCCTTTATCTGCCAAGATTTTAGTCATGGCTCGCTTCAGTTTAGAAGCGGGGATATCTACTCTGCGATGCCCGGCTTGTTGGGCATTTCTAATTCGTGTTAAATAATCTGCAATAGGATCTGTCATCGATTCCTTAGTTAAATTTACCAGCTTGCTTTTCGTACACCTGGAATCTTACCAGCAAGGGCAAGTTCACGAAATTTAATTCGTGAAATTCCATATTTACCTACATAACCGCGGCTACGCCCGGTAATGTTACAACGGTTGCGAACCCGAGTTGGGCTGGCATCGCGCGGTAGCTTTTGCAGGCCTTCATAGTCGCCAGCTTCTTTAAGCTTGCGACGTTTTTCAGCGTACTTTTCTACAGTTTCTTTTCTCTTTTTATTACGTGCTATCCAAGCTTTCTTAGCCATAATAGAATATCCTTAATTTCTGGTTTTGAATGGCATTCCAAAGTGCTTAAGCAAAGCGTAAGCTTCTTCGTCAGTTTCGGCTGAAGTCACAAATGTGACATCCATACCGTGAACTTTTGAAACTTTGTCTGTATCTATTTCCGGGAAAATAGTGTGTTCTTTAATACCCATGGTATAATTTCCACGGCCATCAAAACTTTTGTCCGGAACTCCCTGAAAATCACGGGTTCTTGGCAAAGCCAAGTTGACCAGGCGATCCAGGAATTCAAACATAATGCGTTGACGCAATGTTACTTTACAACCGATAGGCATTCCTTCTCGAAGTTTGAAGTTCGATATGGACTTCTTAGCCTTGGTTGTTACCGGTTGTTGCCCGGTAATTGCGGCTACGTTATTTACAACCGTATCTAATACTTTTTTGTCGGTTATAGCATCACCTACGCCTACATTAATTACAATTTTCTGTAGTTTGGGTATGGCCATTGGGTTTTCATACTCAAACTCTTCGCGCAATTTATCGCGAATTTCATCTTTGTACTGTGTATATAATCTTGCTTCAGCCATTGCTTTTTATCTGCGTTATTTGTCCAACATTTCGCCACTAGTCTTGGCATAACGAACCCAACGGCCTTTGCCGTCTTCTTCAATTCGTTTGCGACCAACACGTGTAGGCTCGTCAGTAGTAGGATCGATCACCATCACATTTGAGATGTGTATAGAACCTTCTTTTTTAAGACGACCACCTTGTGGGTTATCCTGGGTTGGCTTTTCATGATGGGTTTTCATATTTATTCCCTCAACGAGCACACGCTCTTTCTTAGGGAACACCATCAATACACGGCCTCTTTTTCCTTTATCGTTACCGGCAATAACTAAAACGTCATCGCCTTTCTTAACGTGTAATTTCTTTTGTTTATTGAACCTGCGTGGCATACTCTAATTCCTTTTTTAAAGTACTTCCGGTGCTAGCGACACGATTCTCATGAAGCTTTTTTCACGAAGTTCTCTGGCCACTGGGCCAAAAATACGTGTACCTACCGGTTCTTGATCTTTGTTAATAATAACCGCAGCATTTTCATCAAATCGGATGTAACTGCCATCCCTTCTGCGGAACTCTTTCTTTGTTCTTACAATAACGGCTTTTATGACTTCGCCTTTTTTGACGTTACCACCGGGTATTGCAGTTTTAACAGATGCGGATATCAAATCACCTACGCGTGCATATCGTCTCTTGGAATCTCCAAGTACTTTAATACACATAAGCTTTCTGGCACCGCTGTTATCTGCTACATTTAATGTTGTATTCGTTTGAATCATCGCTAATTCCTAATGCTCTATTCGTTACTTAGCTTTCTCGACGATCTCAATCAATCGCCATGATTTACGCTTTGAAAGTGGTCTTGTGGACATGATGTGTACTTTGTCACCGATGTTTGCTTCATTGTTCTCATCGTGTGCCATATACTTAGTAGTCTTGGTAATGTACTTTCCATAAATGGAATGTTTTACCTGACGATCTACAGCAACCGTTATGCTTTTATCCATACGGTTACTAACCACATGTCCAATTCTTTCTCGTCTTCGGGCTCTTTCTGTTTGTGCCATAGTTTAAATCCTTATTGCTTATTCAGCACTACTTTTTTCTTTAATGATAGTTACCAACCGAGCAACTTCTCTTCGGTGATTTCTAAGTCTTGCCGGGTTTTCAAGCTGACCGGTAACAGACTTTGTAAACCGAAGATTTTGTAATGCATCACGCTCATCTTTCAAACGTGCTTCTAATTCAGTAAGTGTTAAGTCTCTTAGTTCGTGTGCTTTCATCTTATCCTCCCTGGTAGTCTCTGCGAACTACAAATTTTGTCTTAATGGGAAGTTTATGAGCAGCACGTCTTAAAGCTTCTTTTGCTCTTTCTTCATTCACACCAGCAATCTCAAATAAGATTCTGCCGGGTTTTACTACTGCAACCCAGTGATCTAAAGCACCTTTACCTTTACCCATTCGGGTTTCAGCAGGTTTGCTTGTCATTGGCCGGTCAGGAAAAATTCGAATGAATGTTTGTCCGTCTCTTTGTAATGAACGTGCAATAGCAATACGGCAAGCTTCAATTTGTCGTGAAGTAATGAACTTAGGCTCCATTGCTTTCAGTCCAAAATCACCAAAGTTAATAACATGGCCGCGCGTTGCGTTTCCTTTCAGTTTGTCGCGATGGACACGGCGTCTCTGAACTCGTTTTGGCTCTAACATCGTTTCTTATTAACTGTTTTTATTAGATCGATTTCTGTTTCTGCTCCGTCGGCGACTTCTTCTTCCCTTATCATCTCCGCCTCTTCTGTTTCCACGGCCGGAGTCGGAATCTCTTCCGCTTTGAGTACCAGGGGTCAAGTCAACATCACCAATAATTTCGCCTTTGAAGATCCAAACTGTTACTCCAATTGAACCGTAAATGGTATTTGAAGTAGAAGTTGAGTAGTCAATGTCGGCACGCAACGTATGCAGAGGGATTTGTCCTTCTTTATACTGTTCAGTACGAGCCATTTCAGCACCACCTAAACGTCCTGCGCAACGTACTTTAATACCTTTGGCGCCCATCCTCATTGCTGAAGAAATTGCAGTTTTCATAGCTCTTCGGAATGAAACACGAGCCTGTAACTGCTGTGCTATATTCTGAGCTACCAAACTTGCATCCAGCTCCGGACGTTTGATCTCACTTACATTAATTTGAACTTCTTTGCTGGTTATTTTCTTAAGCTCTTCGCGAAGCAATTCAATCTGCTCACCACCTTTCCCGATAATAACACCAGGTCGGCTTGTTCTAAGCGTAAGCAGAATCCGCTTAGGGGTACGTTCTATAATTACATTAGAGAGACCCCCGTTACGAAGTCTTGTGTGCAAATATTCACGAAGCTTTTCATCTTCAATGATGAGTGCCGGCTGATTATCTTCCGAAAACCAGTTGGAATCCCATCCGCGAATAATGCCTAATCTAAAACCAGTTGGATTTGTTTTTTGTCCCAAGGTATTGTTCGTTTATTCGTTTACACTTTCTTGATCGCGCTTAGCCACTTTCACTGTGATATGGCATGAGCGTTTGTTTATTCGATGAGCTCTACCCATCGGTGCCGGCTGAATTCTCTTCAGCGTCACGCCTTCGTCTACATAAATTTCCTTAATTACAAGGTCTTCATTATCGAAGCGCTCTTCCTGAAATTTGTCTCGCAAATTTGCAGCAGCTGATTTGATCACTTTAATGACATCTTCAGCAGATGCTTTTTTAGTAAATTCAAGTCGTTTAATCGCTTTATCTACTGACATTCCACGTACAGCATCCGCTACAAGGCGAACCTTTCGAGGAGCTTTCCTCAAATGCTTTTGTACTGCACGTGCTTCTAATACTGGAGTATCCATCTCTTATATCCGATTAATTATTTAGCTGCTTTCTTCAATGGGTGGCCACGGAATGTTCTCGTAGGTGCAAATTCACCTAACTTATGACCTACCATATTTTCAGTTATAAACACAGGGATAAATTGTTTACCGTTGTGTACTGCAAGTGTCAATCCCATAAAATCAGGAGTGATCATAGAACTTCGTGACCAGGTTTTGATCACTTTCTTGCTTCCACTTTCTTGAGCTTCATCAATTTTACGCTGAAGCTTATAGTAAACAAAAGGCCCTTTTTTCAGTGAGCGTGGCATACGTTACTTAATTATTTTTTCTTGGTTTTTCTTCTTCTTACAATGTACTTAGAAGACAATTTATTACGATTTCTTGTCTTCTTACCTTTAGCAGATTGTCCCCAAGGTGAACGAGGGTGACCTCCGGATGCCTTTCCTTCTCCACCGCCCATTGGGTGATCGACAGGGTTCATGGCAACACCACGCGTTTGTGGTCTTCTTCCTTTCCATCTGCTTCTACCTGCTTTCGCGATAGTTGTATTCATATGGTCAGGATTACTTGTTTCCCCAACTGTTGCATAGCAAGATCCAAGAATCATTCTCACTTCACCTGATGGAAGCTTTACACTTACATATTTCTCTTGCTTACCAAGTAGTTGAGCACCGGTACCGGCACTTCGGCAAAGGATTCCACCTTGGCCGGGGTTCAATTCAATATTATGTATGAACGTACCTGGAGGCATCTTCATCATTGGAAGAGCATTTCCTAAATCAGGAGCTGCATTGTTTCCTGAGATGATCGTATCTCCAACATTTAATTTATTAGGTGCCAGAATATATCTTCTTTCCCCATCGGCATATGCAATTAGTGCAATTCGGGCAGATCTGTTCGGATCGTATTCGATGGTTTGAACCTTAGCGGGAACATCATGTTTGTTCCGCTTGAAATCGATCATACGATAACGGCGTTTGTGCCCTCCGCCTCTATGGCGAGAAGTTATACGTCCATGTCTGTTACGTCCACCGGTGTTATGTTTACCTGCCAATAAAGCTTTTAATGGCTTATCAGTGGTAATTTCGTCAAACACTGGAGCTATCCTGTGTCTGGTTCCCGGTGTCATTGGTTTTAATTTCTTAGTAGGCATTATTCTCTAATCCTTAAATTTCAGCAAAGAAATCAATTTCGCCTTCTTTGACAGTTACAATGGCTTTTTTCCAGACCTTTGTTCGGCCTCCCTGGTAACCGCTTCGTGTATATCTTCCTTTTGGCTTAGAAGGCATGATCGCGGTATTAACTTTAGCCACTTTTACACCCGGATAAGCAGCTTCAACAGCTTTCTTGATCTCAGGCTTAGTCGCTTTTTTAGCAACTTCAAATGTATATTTTCCTTCTTCTTGAAGTCGGCTTAATTTCTCAGTAATAACTGGTTTTACAATAATACTCATGCTGCCGCCTCTTCAGTTTTTCCTTCAATGCTATTTTCTAATACTGGTAAAGAACTTTCCTGAATCAGTATCACATCTGCATTCATGATCTGATAGGTATTCGGTTTGTAACCTTCCAATACCTGAACTTTAGGAATGTTGCGTGCAGACTTATAAACATTGATATCTGTTTCGCTTGTCAAAATGATCACTTTCTTACCAGAGACCTCAAAAGCCTTAAGCATATCTGAAACTTGTGAAGTTTTAGGCTCATCAAATGAGAAATCCTGAACAACGATAATTCCTTCCGCAGTTGCCTTTAAAGAAAGGGCAGATTTACGTGCAAGTTGTCTGGTTTTCTTATTCATCTTGAAGCCATAATCTCGTGGCTTAGGACCAAATACAGTTCCACCTTTTCTAAGCAGAGGGGATTTTATATCACCACGACGAGCATTACCCGTTCCTTTCTGGCGATACATTTTCTTAGTACTTCCCTTTACTTCAGCGCGCTCCTTGGTTTTAGCTGTACCTTGACGTTTGTTTGCAAGGTGTCTTCTAACATCTTCATAAAGAACCACTTCATTAGGTTCTATTGCAAAGATCGCATCGCTGAGTTCAGCTTTCTTGCTACTTTTTGATCCGTCTATTTTATAAATATCTAATTTCATAACTAATTGATAACAGACGTTTTATTGTGAATTTCTACGTAGCCACCTTTTGGCCCCGGAATAGATCCTGTAACCAAAATCACGTTTGAATCTTCCAGGATGTTAGCGACGCTTAAATTTTTGATCTTAACGCGCTCGTTTCCTGACTGACCGGCCATTCTCATTCCCTTAAATACTTTTGAGGGATCAGATGCATTACCAATTGCACCGGGAGCTCTCAAACGATTATGCTGCCCGTGAGTGGCATCGCCAACTCCGGAAAAGTTATGTCGTTTAACAACACCTGTAAATCCGGTTCCTTTTGAGGTTGCTACCACATCAACAGTATCACCGACGGCGAATACATCACTGATGTTAAGCTCATCACCTACATCAAGTCCTTCAGGGATAAAATCTCTGAATTCTACAACTTGATGCTTAGCAGAAACACCTGCTTTATCAAAGTGACCTTTTACAGCTTTACTTACATTCTTTTCTTTGCGATCAAAAGCAGCAAGCTGAACAGCTGTGTAACCATCTGTTTCTTCTGTTTTGATCTGGGTAATAGCACAAGGTTCAATTTCAATAACGGTTACCGGAATATTCCGTCCCGCGTTATCAAACACGCTTGTCATACCAACTTTTTTTCCTATCAAACCACTCATCGTGTTCGGGTCCTTTTATACTTTAATTTCTACATCAACACCGGAAGGCAATTCCAGCTTCATCAATGCATCAACGGTTTGTGATCCTGTTGAGAGAATATCAATGAGACGCTTATGAGAACGATACTCAAATTGCTCACGTGACTTCTTATCAACAAAAACGGATTTATTAACCGTTATAATGCTTTTACGAGTGGGCAACGGGATTGGTCCCGATACTACCGCACCAGTAGATTTAACAGTCTGAATAATCTTTTCAGCTGATTTATCGATCAGGTTATGATCGTATGACTTCAATTTGATTCTGATTTTTTGTTGTGTTGCCACGATCAGATCCTTAGTCTAAGATTTTAGTTACCACTCCGGCGCCAACAGTACGGCCACCTTCGCGAATTGCAAAGCGCAGTCCCTCTTCCATCGCTACCGGCTGGATGAGTTCCACGTCTAATTTCACATTGTCTCCCGGCATCACC
>NZ_JBHULI010000007.1:0-21917 GCF_042684365.1 Gracilimonas halophila
GATGGCCGGTGTTGGGGTGGAATATGGGTTTAAGGAGTTATTTTTTGCCCGGGCGGGTTATTACCATGAAGATCCGGCCAATGGTGACCGGCAGTTTGTGAGTTTAGGGGCCGGTGTACAGCTGGCGGGTATCACCGTGGACATGAGCTACCTGTCGGCGGCGGCCGGCAACCCGGTAGATGGCACGCTGCGGTTCTCGGTGAGCTATAATTTTAGGGGGACAGACCGGCCGGTGAGCCTGCCAAGGCGGGTTCCAAGAGGGCTGGCCGGCAACCGGAAGCCCCTTGATATGGAGGGGGCTATGGGTGAGCAAGCTTCTAAGAATATACCCTCATCGGCGGACAGCGCGGCTGCCGGTGATGAGCCCCCTCTTGCCGCCGCCGAGCCGGTTACGCCAGACAGTGCTGCCGCCGATACAGCCGGGCAGATAAAGGCCGGAGAAACCCCTGATGAAGAAGGAGTACCTGTGGCCGGCGATGCACAGATGCTGGATGGTGTGGCATCGATAAATGTTGACCTATCGGGGTTCCCGACGATGTCATCACAGCTGAGCCAGAGGCAGAAGGAGGCCATTGCCCGGGCGGTGATCCTGCTGCAAAAGCGCCCCGGAGCGAGCGTGCATATTGGCGGGCATACCGATGCCCGGGGCAGCCAGGCGCTGAACCAGATGCTCTCGGAGGCCAGAGCACGGGCTATATACCTGGAGATGCTAAGTTATGGGGTGCTGGACTGGTCGCGATTGAGTATACAGGGGTATGGGGCAAGCCAGCCGCTGCAGGCCGGGGAGTCGGCGGCTGCCTTTCGGGCTAACCGGCGGGGTGAGCTGAGCCTGCCGGCGGCTGAAGGGAAGAGCCTGTGGGCGGGCGAGCAGCCCCCTGAGGAGGTGATTGAGCTAAGAGCGATGGATGGGTTGCCGGTGAACGGCGGGCAGGAATTTGCCTTTACCTGGCTGGAGTTAGCCCCAACGGGGCAGGCGCAGCAGTGGCTGGCGTCGGTAGCCGAGTATATGGCGGCCAACCCGCAGCAGACCCTGAAACTGGCTCATGTGGTAAATTATCGTGAAGGTAGTGCCGCCTTTATGCGGGAGCTGGAGAAGGCGCGCGGGGAGCTGATCAAGGATCTGCTGATACGCCTGGGTGTGGCACATGAGCGAATCGAGGTGCTGAAGGCAGAGGATGCCTTTTGGGTGGAGCATGTAAGCCGCCTGCCGCTGGAAGAAAATACCGAGAAAACCTGGTTGTTCATTACTAAGTGAGAGGCCAAGTCTGGCCGGGGGTAGCCCCCGCCGGCCGGCCAGGTTGAGGGGCAGCTCGTAGCACAACGGTATGATACGGGCCCGTAGATTAGGATGTTTAGGCTATACTCCCTGAGAATAACACTGGGCTTAAACGATAAGGGGGGGAGTGTGGTATCAAGCTCCAGAAAATTTTTACAGTGTCTATTAAACATGTTGTTTTCTTGTGAGCTGATACAAATAGTAGAGCTATTATCTATTTTGAATAGTAAAATACTTCCTTATTCAAATTCAGTACAACCTACAGTGGGTTCATACACCCCGGCTCCCTGCTGATAAACGAGACTGGCCCCAAGATGTGCGGTATAGCCAAGATAAATGCTACCGGCAACCAGAAAAATAACGACCACCCATTCTTTGATATGATGATTCAGAAGTGCCAGTGTTTTCCATGGAATAAAACTTATTAGGTCAAGTAGTGTTGCTAAAGTAAATATATATGCCAGGGTGAACGCTGCATGTTCATGAGCTTCCAGCACGGTGGGGTCACAAAGGTCATGTACAACAATTGCATCAGCCAGTGTGCCGGTGTAGATGGCAATCCAGGCCATAATAACGCCAGTGTATAGGGATAGCCTGCTGGTATTTTTAAGAAAAGTTCGTTTGTTTTTGGCGAACAAATAAGAGATTAATCTTAAAATGGTGGCACCCAGAAGCAGCACAATAGGAAAATGTACTACCATTGGGTGCCACAGTTCAGTTCGCCATATATCAGGAAGCTCTCCCATTAATTGAGGAGAACTACACTGACAGGATCTAACCGTTTTCCTGTTTTTTCAACTGTGACTTCAACGGAATCATCAACCTGTATAGCTGTAAAAGGGACGGCTTCGCCATCAAGAGTTAGTGTAGTTTCGTCGGTGAAGTATAACTCAATAGTCTCACCACTATCCAGGTTTACATAGATTTCAGTTTCAGAAGCATTTACCTCAGTTATAGTACCTGAGTAGGTTCCTGATTCTACAACGGCTGTTTCTCCGCCGCATGCGGTAAAAACCAGTATAAATATGCTTAAAATTGCGGTTAACTTAGTTTTCTGTCTCATAGTTTTTGAATATTAATATTATGCTAGTAAAAGCATTGCAACAAATACCTGTTGCATTTTTTTGAATGTTAAATATATGATAAAAAATATTTAATGAATGTAATGGTTCCAATAATTTTTTTAGTTAGAGAAAAAAGTGATGCTATGATCATACTATCTTAAAACAAAGATATAAGTATTTGACGGTAATTGGAGCAATGGGCTATTCTAACAAAGTTTACATAGTTAGGAATAGGGCAAGGGAGTTGTTTTAGTGTGATAAATCATATAGTGCACCCGCCTCCGTTTCTGCCGGTTTCTTCAGAAAATTATGATGATGAAGTAAGCCAGTGTATGTGTTAATTAATTCATAAAACTGTTATAGAAATATACCTTCAACTCGCTGTTAACTCCACAGCTTGTACAGAGTACGGGGACTTGTAGAGAAGGAAATAGGGGCCATATGGTGGCATTGATGTCTATCAAAAGGTTGCCACAAAAACGTGCCTGCAAAATGCACGAAAAAGCGATTTGCATTTCTAAAATTTGTTAATGTGGCTAATCGCTTATTGTAGATGTATTGTTAGACTGATTTAAAGAATATGCCATAGACATATAGTGGTACTTTTGATAATCATTAATAGTGAAAAAATATAAGTAAGCGGATAAAAATAAATTGCTGAGCCTGCGTTGCCGGAATGGGAATAATTAGAGCTGGGAAAATGGGGTGTCGCTAATTTGTTACACAGTAATAAGCCTACGTGAAGCTGGGGAAGGTTACTTATTTACTGTGAATAAGAGAAAACTGTTAATAATACTGATTTATTGACTACAAAATGAGCTGTGTTTGGTTTAACCCACACCTAAATTCATTAGGTTTATTTTTAATAAAAATACCTAAAAAACAAAAATAGAATAGTGTTTTAAAGGGTGCATAAATAGATACTTATTGTACATAAAAAACATCACAGATACGGAAAGTTGTGATAAAAGTAAGACAGATCATAACAAACATGAATATGTATTTTATAAAACAGTTACATAGAAAAATATCAGGCATAAGTAAACTTGCCAACAACCTTATTTTGTTGTTAGTGGCTATAGTATGTTCTATGGTACCTGCGTGGGCATTTTCCCTGCCATATACCTCACAAGCTATGGCCGATTTCAAGACTTTGAGCCCTTTAACAGAAATTGGTTCGGATTTTGCCGGTGAGAGGGATAATGGAACCAACGAAAACTGGACAATAAAAGATATTGATAGTGGTGCTATGACAACCGCTTCCCTTACTGGCTCTAATTATTCTGTGCCAGAACCCAAGGCAGAAGAAAATGCCACATCCGCCATTAATGAATCGCTATACGCCGGCGGCAGCGGTACGGAGGCGGATCCGTATCAAATTGAAACCTGGGAGCACCTGCATAATGTGCGAAGCAATCTGAACGCACATTTTAAAATGAATAATGACCTTGATGAAAATTCAATTGGTTATCGTAACTACGTTGATACCTCAACTGCAAGCTGGACGTTTGGAAGCGGGTGGGAGCCGATTTTCGGTTTTAACGGCTATTTTAACGGAAATCACAAAATAATTAAAGGACTTAAAATAGAAAGTGATACAAACCTTGAAATCGGTTTATTTGGGACTACAGGAACAAACGCAATCATAGCTAATATAGCATTATTAGACGTAACTATTGATGGCCATCGAGTTGGTGGTTTAGTTGGTGAAAACAGTGGTACTATTAATTCATCTTATATAAATGGTTTTTTGTGGGGCAAAGTCTATGTAGGTGGTCTAGTAGGAAGTAATTTTGGTAACATAAGCAATTCCATGGTAATCGGTATAGTAGGCCATGCATATGAGGCACAAGATGCAGGAGGTTTGGTTGGATATAATTCTGGTCGTATTGCTTACTCGTTGGTGTCTGTATCTATGACTACTTATAGTACCATGGCAGAAGGTCAGATAGGAGTGTTAGTTGGTTATACAGGTGGTACCAATGGCGAAGTAATAAGTAGTTTCTGGGACAGTGATAAAACCTCTGTGGAAGTAAGCAGCGGGGGCACCGCTAAAACAACAGCAGAACTAAAGAAATTAAGCACTTATACCGATGCCGGCTGGGATTTTACAGAGGAAACAGGTGTGTGGGCAATTGAACAGGGTAATCGAAGTTCTTACCCATATCTAAAGTCTTTTGTATATGATCAAGCCGGGACTGTACCTGAGGTAAATCCCATACCCGGCCTAACCGAACCATTATACGCCGGCGGCAGCGGTACGGAGGCGGATCCTTTCCAGATCGAAACCTGGGAGCACCTATATAACGTGCGTGAAAACCTGGATGCCTATTTTGTACTGAACAACGTCCTGGATGAGACGACTGAAGGCTACGCGACCTACGTCAAAGACGGCGAGACCCTGGCCAATGACGGCAAGGGGTGGGAGCCTATTGGAAGCGGAGAACAACCCTTCAATGGTACATTTGAAGGGAATGGGAAAGTAATATCTGGGCTTAATATAAAACGTGATACTGAAGATAATATCGGTCTTTTTGCTTCTATTGGTGGCGTTGGAATTATTAAGAGTATAGGTATTGATCAGTTCATTATTAGTGGTAGAAACAATGTTGGAGGTATAGCCTCTTACAATGATGGTATAATTGCTAATTCATATGCTATTGGTTCAGTAAGTGGTAATGATTATGTAGGCGGGCTGGTCGGTTTTAATAATTATGGTATCGACGGTTCTTTTAGCAGTGGTTAAGTGAATGGCAATGACTATGTAGGTGGGCTGGTTGGTTCTTCTTATTTTGATGCAATAATAACCTCATCATACACGAGCGTTTCTGTGATTGGAGGTAGTTACGTAGGTGGATTAGTTGGTTTTAAGCAAGGAACAATAACTGATTCATATTCTATTGGCTCTGTTTCTGGATCCGATAATACTGTCGGTGGGTTTATTGGGGGTATTGAAAACAGCAACGTGAGTAATAGCTTTTGGGCAATAGAAACTTCCGGGCAAAGCACAAGTGCCGGTGGAACCGGTAAAACCTCGGCCGAACTCAAAAGTTTAAGTACCTTCACCGATGCCGGCTGGGATGTTGCCGGAGAGACGGCCAATGGAACAGACGATATCTGGACGATCAAAGAATCAGGCAGCGGCTATATCTCGTATCCTTATTTGACGTCTATTAGCTATGACACGCCTGGCGCAGATCCGGCGGTGAATCCGATTCCGGGCTTAGTGGAATCGCCCTACGCCGGTGGCAGCGGTACGGAGGCGGATCCTTTCCAGATCGAAACCTGGGAGCACCTGCATAACGTGCGTGAAAACCTGGATGCTCACTTTGTACTGAACAACGACCTGGATGAGACGACTGAAGGCTACGCGACCTACGTGAAAGACGGCGAGACCCTGGCCAATGACGGCAAGGGGTGGGAGCCGATTGGCACCAAAGGTACAGAATTTACGGGGGCCTTTAATGGTGGCGGCCATATCATTTCCGGGCTGCATATCCAGCGTTCGGCCACTGATTATGTAGGGCTATTTGGGGCCACGGGGTTTGCCACGATCGAAGATCTGGGGCTGGTGAATGTTGATATTACCGGGGCAGATAAGGTGGGAAGTATTGCAGGTAGTCTTAGCGGCCCGCTAAAAAACTCCTATGCAACTGGGGCTGTATCAGGCAAAACAAATGTTGGCGGCCTGGCGGGAGAGCTTTATGGGTATATGGAAAACGTGTACAGTCTGGTAGATGTGTCCGGAGATAGCTATGTAGGCGGGCTGGTCGGGGTCGGTAGATCCGAAGCAGTTGTTTGAGGGGGAATATGGCACGCAGTGGCGCCTTGTGTGGGATAACGGGGAGGATGCGAATTATTTTGAGGAATACAATGCGCAGACCAATCCGTATGGATTGGAGCCGGGGAAGGCCTATTGGGCCTTAAGCCGGGAAGATGTGCCCATTACCCGAACGGCAGCATGTGCGCTTAGAGGTATATGATGTGCTTGGCCGGCGGGTGCAGGTGCTGGTGGATGAGGAGCAGCCGGCCGGGTATTACACCTTCCAGTTTGATGCCGGCCGTTTAGCCAGCGGGGTGTACCTATACCGCATGCAAACCGGCGGGACGGTTAAAACCGGGCGCATGACCCTGGTTAAGTAGAACAGACAACAAAGCAAGAACCCGATATAAACAGGACAAGCAAATGTATGTAGAATCAACGATAACGGTAAGCAAGAGTTCCCGCTGGCTCATGGGGATGTGGATCGGCCTCATGGTGCTGCTGATGACAAAGCCGGCGGCGGCGCAACATAGCCAGATCCCGTCGGTTGTGGTTATTAACGCCCAGAAACAGCAGGATTTAACCCTGCCCATGGAGGTAGAACCGGCTGTGAATTCCCTGCCAGAGGCAGGAAGCTCTATATACATGCGGCCGGTGCAGCCCTTAGCGGCCCCAGGCCCAGTCTCAGGCACGGCATGGGCCATCGAGCAGTGGAGGCGGCCAAGCCGGAGCCAGCGCTTTGTGGAGGCGATCAAAGAGAATAAATATCTGGCTATAGGGGCGGGTGTACTCACGGTGAGTGTGGTGGCCATTCTGGCCTCAGGCAGCGGAGGCGGTACGCCAGAGCCCGGCATCACCCCCTTGCCCATGCCGGCGGGGCGTCCCGGATCGTAATGGCTCAGGCTGTTTAAAACAGTGTCATTTTGTTTAATAACATGACATACCATACCTGTTGATTGTAAAATTTATTGATTTTATCTCATATAGAAGTTGTTAGCTATAAATAGCTATACGTAGTAGTAGGATACAAAAGCCGTTAAGTTACACTAACGTTTTTTTTCTTAATAATTTAGCCGTATTTGAGATAATATTATGTATGTACTACACGCGCTGAGCTTAGGTGCCGCCTCTATAAATATTAGTTTGTAAGTAGAGATTTAATAAGCTTTGATTGAGTACACATTTAACCAATAGTGCGTGCTCTGGTAGCTTTAGGAGTCTTAAATTAATACCTTCTGAGCCCTTATTTGTATTGAACTCAGCTTAAACTGCTTCTAACTTTACTTATTGAACAACTTACCCAAAATGATTCAATATTTAGGCCGTGCCATATAGATCAAGTATATCAAGACATGTATAAGGCGGATGTTTTTGCCAAGACAAGATTAGTGCCTTAGTAGGCATATATAGTAAAGCCCCATTCAAGGGGCTTTACTAAGAGATTGGAGTAAATATTGTTTAACAACACTCGAACGTATTGTTAATAAAAAAGTATCTGAAACTTATGACTTATTATTAATTTTTATGGCCCGAAATTACTTACTTACATAGTGACGGGTGTTTTTATATAAAAAACATAAATAATAAAAATAAGTCATTATCAAGTTAGATTAAGTGTAATGGCATTTATTGTTTGAACCTCGATAGAAGTAGTAGTGATAAATCATAACTTAAAGTTGGGAGTTATGAGTAAAAAGCCACCATATATAAAATATTGTGGCTACTTTTATAATGGTTTTGGTACAGATTAAAAATATTAATTAACAGTGTAGATAATTTTGTAGCGTAATATTATATTATGTATCAATTTAATTATCGGCTTCCAACTCATCAAAACCTTTCATCACATTTTTTAATTTAAAAGTTAGTGTGGAGAAATGATTGTTTGTAACAAAATATGCGGAGTAGAAAAACATTATTGGCGTCACTGATATTCATATTGAGTTTCAGTATTGTTTTTACCTTTGGATATGGAAATCTGCATGCCAGAAGTATCTGCTCAAATGGAATTTTTTACCAAGAAGAAGTCATAGGTTTTACTGATTCACACTTCACGGGTTATTTTGATAATATTAACGTAAAACAGTACGAGCATATATTCTTCTACTTAGAAGAACAGATTCAAAATGATACCGAGGGCGATATTATATTTAGCCTAAAAAGTGTACTTGAGAGATATACAGATGGGGTTGATGATTCAAACAGCTTGGATTTCTACTTTGAGATTATATACGATTTGGAAAGCAGAGGTTTTACAGAAAAAGCTTTGAGACTACTGTTATTTATTGATGAGTCAACATTAAATGTTAAATATTTAATGACCTACTCGAAGTTAAAGGCTCAAATATATGCAGGTGTAAATAACTATCCTGAAGCCCTTGAGTGGTACCAAAAGGCACTCGATATTGCATATGAGCTTGAAATGCAGAATGCTATTTTCGTTATAACCAGCAATATTTCTTCTGTATTTACAGAAGCGGGTGAATATGAAAGCGCACTGCGCTACATACAGTATGCATTAAATGTGATCAAAAGGGGTTTTGATGTAGAGTTAGAAGAACAGGCACGGCTTTATGCCAATGCAGGTGTTTCTCATCGTCGATTGGGGCAGCTGGAAAATGCAGAAGCCTCCTATATGAAAAGTCTTGAGATAAGTCAGTCAAATAACTTTTTGATGTTAATAGCTCAAAACTATTCCAATCTTGGGAATATTTACAAAGACAAGGGAGAGTACAACTTAGCTCTTGACTCATATAATAAATCATTGGAAGTCAGTAAGGCTAATGGAATGAAGTTCGGTGAGATTGTTAACTATATTAACAAGGGGGGCACATTTAGGTTAATGCAAGATTTTGAACAAGCGCTTGATAATTTGTTAAAGGCTGAAAATTTGCTGAATGACACATCATTTTTAAGTTTTAAGCGTTCGTTATATAAAGAATTTGTATTGCTTGCAGAAGATTCAGGTAACACTTCGTTAAGAAAAAAATATGAAGCCTTATACGATAAAACAGTTCAGGAGCTGAGTTCACTTGAGGAGCAGAACGAATTACTACGCAGGCAGAATATATTAGATCTGAAGGTATTAGAACGACAAGTGAGCCAACAAAAGACCATATTTGGTGCTGTAGAATACAGGTATAAGCTGGGTTTATTCATTCTGGCAATGCTCTTGCTCTGTGCTGGTGGATATATCGTTTATTTAGGGAGGAAGCGTAGAAAACTTTACAGGCTGTTTTTGGAAAATCAGGAAACTGGATCATCTCCTAATGATATATTGCCCACCCGTTTACCAAAGCATACTCAGGTTAATACATCATCTTCTGTGGTATCTGATGATGCTGTAGATTTAAAAGGTATATATCAGGAAATAGTTGATCTTTTCACAACTGAAAAAATTTTTACAGATAGTACACTTACATTAGAATCTCTTTCTAAAACATTAGGTACTAACACGAAATACGTATCCATGAGTATTAACAACTGTTCTGGCCTCAATTTTAACGAGTTTGTTAACTCATTTAGAGTTCAATTAGCTGCTAATCTTCTTGTAAAGCAAAATAACCGCAATTTGACTGCCAAACGTTTACTTATAAAATGTGGGTTTCGTTCGAAAGCCACATTTTATCGAGTATTCAAACAACATACCGGCTTGACACCGGTGCAGTTTAAAAAACAATCTCACCAGCAATCAGCCTCCTGATATTTTTGCACAATATCAGCTTGTTTTTATTTATAAAGCTTTACTTACTCAGTATCAATCTTAATAAGTATCTCTCTCATAGTTATTTATGGAATATGTAGGGTTTAATTATACCACTACGTTATTCATGATTTGAGAATGTTTTTTCAATATATGAGAATTGAAAATAGATAGTTTTGGATTCTGTATATCGCAGTTTGCTAAATATTGCTAATTAATTCCATGCCGGTAATGCCCGTTAGCAAATATATGGTAAGATCATGATAAAAAGCCTGATCACCATTTTATCACTTAAAAAACTATGTATTTATCAATTATTGCAATAAAGAAAGTTATCAAGTTCTCATACAGATTTTCATGGTTAGTAGCTATACTAATATTTGGGTTGCCAATAGTAACTAATGGACAGACTTTAAAAATCGATAATAATGGCCAAACCGGTACCCCGGGTACCAATTGGACGACTTCAGGCACTAACCCCGTAACGATTACGGCAACAGGGACTGCCAATGTAAACACCTCTGTAATTGAGGGCTATTTAAATGCGGGTACCAGTGTAATTCTGGAGGGCTTAAAGATCGTCATAGATAACACCATAAATAAAACAGCTGGTGGTGATGCGACATTAACGCTAAGAGCAGGCGGAACCGATACCGAAGGATATGGCAGGGCACAGATTAATGCAGATGTTGAATCCACCTCAGGTGCTTTAAATATTGTGTTATGGTCGGATTACAATAATCATAACCGTGCTGGAGCTACGGCCGGTACTGAAGCGACTATTACTACCAATGGCGGCCATTTTTGGATGGGTGGAAGTGCAACTACCCAAGGAAGCACAACCTGGAATGGTTTAACCGTTGGTGATGGCCCATCTGTAAATGACAATGGGTCTACCAACCAAAACGCTATTGACTTTGATGGGGTTACTCTAAGCACTAGCGGTGGCGATGTAATGATGTGGGCTGCTCCTGGTGACGGTAGTGGTATTCAAGGAATTAATTTTCATACGTCATCATCAATCAATACTGGTACTGGGGATATTATTTTAGCAGCGGATGTGCTTGATGGAAATCCTATTTTAACGTCCATAGGACATTTATACCTAGTACCAGATGGTGGTGCTTACGGAGGTTCCGTGACTTGGAGTCATAATAATGCGTCCCCAAATATTGATGTAAGTGGCACCTTTGATGCCTTAACCATTAATGCTTTCAATAGTTTAGGCGGTTTTACGATTGGGGAATATACTGGAATGACTGGTGTTACCTTTTCCAATACTTCAGACATAACTGTTACAAATTCAATAGATGTTGCCGGGCCAATTACCTTAAAAGGAACAGCAATTACTGTAAATCATGATGTTATGTCTTCTACGGCAAGTGATATTAGGTTATCTGCAACTAATGGTTTCTCATCTGGAACAACCACCAGAAGAAATATTACAAGTGCCAATGGAAATATTGTAATTGAAGCAGATGCCGATGCTAATGGCTCGGGATTTTTAGATATTGATTATTTAACTTTTGATGCAGGATCTGGTGATTTAACTCTAAGATCTGAGCGATTCAGTTGGATTAGTTCGGGTGCATCTACTAAGCCTTGGTTGAATGGAACTGGTCCAATAATCTTAGAGTCGAATGACGCATCATTTAGTCAAGGTTTACAAACAGTTTGGTATGAAATTGATCAGGATGCTGATGGTTATAGCGGATTAACTATTGGTAAAGCAACCAATGCGCAAAATGTAAATGTTAGTTCAGCACAAGAAGTTGCCGGACCTATTACTGTGTATGGGGAGGATATTATCTTGGAAAATAGTCTAAATACCACATCGGGTGGTGCAAACGGCGATATATTAGTGAAGGCTTCTGGGGATATTAGCCTAACTGCCGATGAGTCGATAACGACATCTGGTGGTGATGTGATCCTTTGGGCCAATAGCGATAATCAGGCAGCCAACGGAAGTATATCCTTAAGAAAAGCTTCATCCATTACAACGGGGTCGCCAAGTGTAACCGGCGGTTCTGTTTGGTTAGGTGGTGGTGCCGATGGGGGCACATGGAATGGTTTGAGTGTAGGACAGGGCTATGCGGTTCCCGGAACTTTCTTTACTCCTTCTGACGGGGGGAATGAATTTGAAGCTGGCGTTTATTTAGAACGCAGCTCCATAGAATCATTTGGTGGAGAGATAAAAATAGCTGCTGATGCTTCAACAGGAGCAGCTGGACTCATTACTTATGGTAATACGGTTAATATTGATGCTGGCTCTGGAGCCATTCAGATTGAAGCACAGAATAGTGATAACTCAGAAAAGCATAACGGAATCATGTTTGGAAATCATGACATTAGTGTAGCCTCTACGGTCAATATTTTGTCTTCTTCTCCTGCTGATGCCATTACCATAGAAGCCCATGGGAGTGGAACAGGAAATGCTATAGGAATAAGTGGTACCTTGAATATCACTTCTTCGGGCGGCGGTGATGTTTTAATAAGCGGTGATGCGCAAGGTTCAGGAAGAAGTATTGTTTCGGGCAGCTTTTACCATGGTCTGACAAATATCTATGCTAATTCAGGCCGTATTACTTTAGACGGTCATGCTAATGGTGTGGTTGTAGCAGAAGCTGAAAACCAGAATGGACAAACAGCGGGTCCATCCAAAATAAATATTGGTCAAGGCGGTTCTATCACATCTTCAATAAGTGATGTATTCATCACGGGTGACGCCATTGAGATTGGCGCAGGTGGAATGGATATTGTTAGCTCGGGATCAGTAACCGTAGAGCCATCTAACACTAGTTTTAGCAGTGGATTTTCCTGGCCAATTAGTAATCTTAGTTTAGATGCTGCTGTAAGTGGGTTAACCTTAGGGAAGACCAGCAATACACAAGTTATGACGATTGCAAGCGCTACTTCGATTGCCGGTCCGATATCGGTGTATGGAGGACAAATTAATGTTGATGCTAATTTAACATCTACCGCTACTTCTGGCACAGGAATAACCATTACGGGCCCGCGCATTATTCAGAATGACGGGATAGATGCTACTACTTCAGGCGCCGACATCAGCTACACAGCGAATGGTTATGTTACTGAAGGCACCGGTGAAACATTGATTGTACTTGACGGGTCTTCGGGTAATAAAACCAAATTAAATGCCAACGGAGGAAATATTTCGCTAACAGCGAGTTTTGGAGCCGGTGGGGTGGATGGTGATATAACCCGAACTATTGGATTCAGTGATGCTGAAATACGCACCTCAGGCACGGGTCAAGTCAGCCTAACGGCCGATGCGACCAACCATCCTAATACCACCAATTCAGCCTGGGGTATGCAGCCTGGTAATGCTAGTATTATTACTGAAAATGGATCTATTACCTTAGATATGACGGGTGGGTCTGCGAGTTCGAATTCACGAGGATTGGGTTTGGATGAAAATAGTATGCAGCTGCTCTCAGAGACTGGTACGATAAGCATTCGTGACCGCCAACCAGCCGGTCTGACGGGCAATTACAATGGATTATATCTACGACCAAGCACGGCCAATGCCATTCTCTTTGGTGCCGATGGTAGTGAAGTAATTAGCAGTAGTTCCGATGTGCTGATTCAGGCTGATAAGGCTACCTTCGATGTCACCACTACTCGTTTTAATACCACGGGTGAACTTAGCATTGAACCTCTTTCGGCCAGTTTTGGGAGTGCCTTTACTTACCAGAATATCAACTTGGAAAGTACGGTAACCGGTTTAAGGCTGGGTAAAACGGGGAATACCGCAGATGTAACGATTGCGACAGCTACGAATATTGCCGGTCCGATATCGGTGTATGGTGGCAGCATTGCCGTTAACCAAAACCTCACTTCGACTGCCAGTGGTGAAGACATTTTACTCAAGGGATCAGGAAGTATAACGACGGCTTCAAGTACCACGCTTCAGACCAATGATGGAGATCTGATCTTATGGTCGGATAGTGATGCCAATAATGAAGGGCATATAGCCATCGGCAATGATGTGACATTGAACTCCGTGAATGAATCTACAGCATCTGATTTGAGTTCTGGCGGGAATATTGTGTTAGCCGGTGGCGCTGATGATGGCGCCAATGGCGGAGCGGCGAGTGATGGTTTGCCGGATGGTTTTGCCCGTTCGGCCTCCAACCCTGGCATTGAGCTTTCGACCGATGGCGATGGAGATGTGAATTTCTATTCAGGTGGTGGAAATATCACCATGCATGGTTATAGCAGCAATGCCGGATCTAATGATGATGAAAATATCGGTATCAACCAATACGGAGGCCTATTGATAGATGCTGGTACGGGTCGAGTACGTATGATTGGTGAAGGGGAGAATTTCTATGGGATAAACTTGAATCAATCTCCACCTGAAGGGCTTAAACTCAATATTTCTTCTGCTGCTACTTCAGGAGATGCTATTTACATGAGTGGGGTTTCTGGCAGTGAGCATGGCTTAGTTTTCAACTTCAGCTCGAATAAAGAGCTTAAAGCCACGGCTGGCGGTAACATTACGCTGGAAGGTGTTGGTGGTGGTTCAAGTCAAGGCATTTTCCTGCAAACTATCGATGTGTTGGCAACCTCAGGCACCATTACCTTGGATGGTGGAACAAACGGTATTTTCAATAAAAATACGGCCAATACTTATGGTTTTAAATCAGGGAGTGATATCACAAGCAGTAGTTCTGATATTATCTTTAAAGGAGATGCTATCTCAGTTGAAGCGGATGGTACCGCTACTTCTTTTAATACCACTGGAACGGTAACCGTAGAGCCATCGGGTTCCTCATTTAGCTCAGCATTCAGCTATCCAGTATCTAATTTAAGTTTAAATAGCGGTGTAAGTGGATTAACGCTAGGGAAGGCCGGCAACACCGCTAATATGACGATTGCAAGCGCTACTTCGATTGCCGGCCCCATTTCGGTGTATGGTGGTGACATTTCCATAGACGCAGCTACTACGGCCACGGGCAGTGACATTAATTTGTATGCCTCAGGCGCCGTTTCTCAAACCGCAGCCCTTACCGCCAATCGCTTGGCGCTGAATGGTACAGGAAACTTCACCCTGCAAAATGCAGCTAACAATGTGGGCATTATAGCCGGTGGAGATAATACCACGCGCTTAGGTAATTTGGCTTACCGCGATGCTGATGCGTTGGAGATTGGATCGGTAAATCCGGATGGAATTTTCTCGAGTGGAACCGTCTTGATCGAAACGGAGAATGGCGACCTTACGCTATCGCAGAACATCAACACCACTTCCACCTCTGACGATGCCATTATTGTAAATGCAGGTAGAACTGCTGCAGCTGGAACGGCAACAGGGGGGAATGTTTTGGTGAGTGGAAGTCCTACCTTGAGCTATGGCAGCGGCGGACGCGCCAAACTCTTTAGTGGATCTGAGGGCAATAGCACGAACCTGACCAACCTAGTAGGTGGTGCGGCCAATACCCGTAAAGGCTTTGATGAGGGTTCGGACCTTTCTGGGCAAGGCTTGGTGGATGATAATGCCTACGCGATTTACCGACTTGCTGAGGGTACCGGCGACCTAACCATTGTCGCCTCGGGAGGAGACGCTGAGAACAGTACGTGGAAATTTAATAGTGGCTCTCGCACACTAACGACCATCGGTACTCCTGTTGATGTAAATGCATCGGTGGTAGAAGGCTATCTGGCGTCGGGTGATTTAACCATTGAGGCGGGTAATATTGAGGTTCAGGCCGATATAAGCAGTTCTGCTTCAAATACATTCACTTTAAAAGCCTTAGGAAAAATTGAAATCCACGACAATAGCGATATTGAAACCAATGGTGGAGATCTAATTATATGGTCGAATAGTGACAACCTTAATGGTGGGAATATACTAACCGGTCAGGATGTAACCTTTGACTCTCGACAAGGTGGCGCTAGCACTGGAGGTGGACGCATTCATATGGGTGGTGGTGACGACACCAATAATGATGGATTCCCCGATGAATCTACAAGAGGTATTGGAAATGCTGGTGGTGATGCAGCTTATGGAATTTTATTTGGAAACGCAGCAGGAACTGACGTACAACTACTTTCAGGTGGGGGTAACATCACCCTTAATGGTGGCGTTGATCCGAGTTTTAGTGCTGCTGCTAATTCGCACGGCATTGGATTTTATCCAGGCTATACGATTAATGCAGGTGCGGGTAATATAACCTTTAATGGATCTGCCAATAGCGGTGGGGCTGATACTATTGGTATTGATCTCATGACCTCAGGCACTACGAATGCGAGTTCGATCACCACTACAGGAGATCTAACGTTCAACGGGGAGTCTACGGTTACAACGAACACTAACCATGGGATAATCTTAAATAATGGACTTACAATAAATGCGGGAACCGTAAATATTACAGGTAATTCAGAGGAGACAGGTGTTATTTTGAATGGTTCAATTACATCTGATATATCTATGACGCTACGTGCCAATAGCTATTCATTCAGTTCAGGCAGTGTTAGTGGTCAAGGCACGCTGACTATTGAACCACTCACAATCTCCAATTCGTTTAATAGTACATTTAATAGCAACGGCCTGACCCTAGGTTCAGACCTGACAGGCTTGACGATTGGTAAATCTACCAACACCGCTGACGTAACGATTAGCAATATCATTGATATCGCCGGCACTATTGAGGTGTATGGGGGGGATATTGCTGTTAATGAAAGCTTAACGGCTACAGCTAGCGGTGCAGATATTCTGCTTAAAGGCAGTGGCGAGATCACCATGGCTGGCAGCAAAAATATTCAGGCAAATGATGGCGATATTATCTTATGGGCCGATAGCGATAACAACAGTGATGGAGCAATTGCCGTATTAAACGGATCCAGCATTAACTCTCAGGGTGGAGACATTACCCTTGCCGGTGGAGCTGATAACGGAAGTAATGGAGGCATTTCGGGTGACGGTAAACCCGATGGTTATGCCTGGCGAACTAGTGATGAGGATGTATTAGGTGGCTTAAGTTTAGGCCAAGGTATTTTAGCTGGACATGGGGAAGTAAATGACCCAAGGATTGATATTCTTTCAGCGGGTGGTGATATCAAGTTATTTGGTCGTTTTTCAGGACCAGGTAATTATCCTGGTGTGTTGACGCAAGAAAATATTCTAGTCGATGCAGGGACTGGAACCATTTCAATTAACGGTCATTCTTCTAATGGCCACGGCATTGAGTTTGCTAGAGGTGCAACTAGTCACCAAAATGTATTTCGTTCTCAATCCAATGATGCCTCTAAGCCGGCAATTTCAATAGTGGGAACCACCACAAGCGATGCTCGAATTGCAGTACTTTTAGAAAAAGGTGGCTCATCACTTATTCAGTCTGAAGGAACAGGAGAAGTTTATATAAGAGGCACATCCACAGTTCGTCAAGCACTAATAGCTAAAGACCTTCAAGTATTAGCCGCCAGTGGAGGCATTAGCTTTGAAGGAAATACTACATCTACCAATGGAATAGAATTAATTAATACAGATATTGGCCAACGCTCATCGACAACAGCCATTCAAGGGATAACCCCACTGGCAAGTTCAAGTTCAAATGTGGCATTTAAATCCACTGGATTTACCTTTGGTGGTTCTGAGTCACTGATTTCATCTACGGGTAGCCTCACTATTGAGCCGCTTAGTGGCGCTTCCTTTGGTACAGCATTCACCTATGCTGATTTTCTGACTATTGATAATAATCTAACTGGATTAACGATTGGTAAAGTTAGTAATACAACGGACGTAACCTTCTCAAAGGCGATCGATATTGCAGGGCCGATTTCGGTGTATGGTGGAGATATTGCCATCAATGCTGTCACCACCGCTACGGGCAGTGACATTAACCTGTATGCCTCTGGTACCGTTTCCCAAACTGCAGCGCTTACTGCCAATCGCTTGGCGTTGAATGGCACGGGAAGCTTTACCTTACAAAATGCGGCTAACAATGTGGGCATTATAGCCGGTGGCGAGAGTGGCATGCGTTTGGGCAATTTGGCCTACCGCGATGCCGATGCGTTGGAAATTGGATCGGTAAATCCGGATGGAATTTTCTCGAGTGGAACCATTTTGGTAGAAACTGAGAATGGCGACCTTACACTGTCCCAGAACATCAACACCACTTCCACCTCTGACGATGCCATTATTGTAAATGCAGGTAGAGCTGCTGCAGCTGGAACGGCAACGGGGGGGGATGTTTTGGTGAGTGGAAGTCCTACCTTGAGCTATGGCAGCGGCGGACGCGCCAAACTCTTTAGTGGATCTGAGGGCAATAGCACGAACCTGACCAACCTAGTAGGTGGTGCGGCCAATACCCGTGCAGGCTTTGATGAGGGCTCCGACCTTTCCGGAGAAGGCTTGGTAGATGATAATGCCTACGCTATTTACCGGTTTTCTCCTGGCACGGGCGATCTGACGATCGTAGAGGACGGTGGCGATGCGGAGAACAGCACGTGGGCCTTTGACAGCAGCAGCAATACGTTAACAACTATATCTAGCCCAGCTGATGTAGATGCTTCGGTAGTAGAAGGCTATTTAGCGAATGGGGACTTAACCATTGAGGCGGCTAATATCACGATGGATGCCGCCGTAAGTCATGCCACGGCCAACAGCTGGCTGCTAGCGGCTAATAGCAACATCATTCAAACGGCCAATGGCGATATATCCACTCAGGGCGGGGCGCTGGTGATCCGAAGCGATGCCGATGACGATGGCAGCGGGCGCGTGGAGTTGCTGGGCGATATTACGACCAATGGTGGTGCGCTGTATGTGGGCGGCGGTAGCGCCAGCGAGACCCTGGACGGGCTAGCTGTGCCGACGGGCAATGCGATAAGCAGCGATAACACCCAGGAAGGGCTGTTGGTCAATGGCGCAGCTATCAACACAGGGGGCGGCAACCTGCGCATGCGCGGGCACAATACGGCCACCGATGGGGAAATCACGGCGACAATGATATCCAACAGCAGCATCCAGACGGGTGCGGGCGAGCTGCGGCTGTATGGCCGGCGCAGTGGCGACCCATTCACCTCATTTGGTTTGGGTTTAGGTACCATTATTGGGGCTGCGCCTAGCGGTAATGTCAGCTTGTCGACCAGCTCTGGCGATATGTATTTGGAGGGGCTGTCGGAGGCCACCAATGGCTTTCTGTGGTCGTATGGCTTGATGCTGATAGCCACCGGCACCGAGCAGCTGAGCCTGAGCACGGGCAGTGGCAACATCAGGCTGATTGGTAATGCGGCCAATGCGGCCCTGCAAACTGGCGAGGCTTTAGGCCTTGTGGCCCAGATGAACGACGCTACGGCGGGTCTAAGCATAACCACCGATGGGGGAAATATTAGCTTCGAAGGCCTTAGCGGCAACACCGGCGGGAATGCAGGTCTGGCGCTGCGAGCCAACAACGCGTCCGGCAGCATCACCATTGGCGATGCCAATACCGGAGATATCACCTTCAGAACAGGGTCATTGCAAACCAGAGATCAGAATGCGGGCAGTATTGTAGTAGCCAGCGCCAGCGCGGTAGTGTTTGAAGGCCCAGCGGGCGCTAATTTCGCGGAAGATATCAACATTAGTGATGAGTACGGCTTTGCCTCGGGTATCACTGAGTTGCGCCTGGGTAAGACCGATAACACCAGCGCCAACATCAGTTTGAACACGCCGGTGAGCATATCGGGGCCGGTAAGTATTTACGCCGATGAGCTATCGATAGCTGCAGGCATCAACACTAGCGCGGGGAATGGAAATATTTTGCTACAAGGAACCACCTCGGTTACGGCTAGTGGCAGTGACCGAACCCTTAATAGCGGTTCGGGCAATATTTCTATCTTAACGGATGCTGTGACGCATTCTGGTGCGGATTTAGTCATCAACTCAACAGGCACCTTTACTTTTGCGCCGATCACTAACTGGACGAGTGACTTTGTGGGAGGAAGCTTCCTTGGATTTAATGGCAGCTTTAGCGGCAGCAACTTTATAGGCAATAATAGCCAACCCGAAACGCAGTGGTTGCAGATTAACAATTTGGCCTCCTTGGGTGGACTTACCTTGGGTCGGTCGGGTTCGACCAATAATCTTCAAATGAATTCGGCTTTTAGCGTAGCCGGCCCGATTAGACTTTATGGGCAGCAAGTCTTAGTGGATGCCAACCTCACCTCTACCGCGAGTAGTGGAACAGGGGTGCTGATTGAAGCCCAGCGCATCCTGCAGGATGATGACTTTGATGTGACTACCTCCGGGGCGAATATTACCTACACGGCCAGTGGGTACCAGGTTCCAGATAGTGACCAAAGGAATGTGATTGCTATTGCAGGAACGGAGTCTGACCGAGCGGTTCTTAATGCCAATGGAGGGGATATTGTACTTTCGGGCAGCTACGGCGCTGGTGGTGCGGGTGATCGCTTTACACGTGCGATTGGCTTTAGTATCGCTGATTTAATCACTTCAGGCAGTGGTACCATTAGCCTTATAGGCGATGCCACCAACGTACCTAGTACTACGCAGCCCGTCTGGGGTATGCAGCCTAATGATGCACGTATTATTACCGAGAATGGAGCCATTACGCTCGATATGACCGGTGGCGCGGCTTCAGGTAATTCACGTGGCTTGGCCTTAGATGGTCAAAGCATGCAGCTGCTTTCGCAGAGTGGCACCATCACAATAATTGACCGCGAGCCGACCGGCCTGACGGGCAATTATAGCGGGCTTTATCTGCGTCCAAGCTCCGCTAATGCCATCTTATTTGGCGCTGATGGCAGCAGCGTAGCCAGCAGCAGTTCCAATGTAGTGATTCAGGCCGACCGGGTTACCTTCGACGGTACCACCACCACTCGCATGAATAGCTCGGGCGAGCTTAGCATTGAGCCTCTTTCGGCCAGCTTTGCAAGCAATCTGACCTATCAAAATGTGAATCTAGAGAGCACGGCTAGCGGCTTAACGCTAGGTAAGGCAGGCAATACAGGAGGAATAACGATAGGAGCTAACACTACCATAAATGGACCGATCTCGATTTATAGTGGTGATCTATTTGTTGATGCAAAGTTTGAAGCGGTTAATGATCGAATTTCCCTTATCTCAACAGGTGCAAACAATCTTCAGGGAACACTTGAAACACTGAATAATGCTGAAATTATTGCAAATGAATTAGTGGTGCGTAATTTTCATCGTGCTTACATTGGGATTAGTTCATCTAATACCTTTTCTGGTGATGTATTTGTAAATAATATGGCAAGTGATGGTGGTGATTGGCTATTTATGAATAACAATGATGAACTCTCTGTTGAAAATATTGCCGGTGTTGATGGAGTTTCAGTCACAGGTTTTGTTCGTATTTACACAGAATCTGAAGACCTTTTAATTAACGCGCCAGTACTTTCTACACTATCCCATGGAACTTCTATTCAATTATTTGCCGATCGTGATGCAATAGCTGGTCAGGTGGGAGATGGGAACATTAAAATTGCAAATGAGGGAGCCATTATAATTGAGCCTGACGCAAGAGCAC
This sequence comes from Gracilimonas halophila, assembly GCF_042684365.1. Taxonomy (NCBI): domain Bacteria; kingdom Pseudomonadati; phylum Balneolota; class Balneolia; order Balneolales; family Balneolaceae; genus Gracilimonas; species Gracilimonas halophila. The sequence continues at coordinate 21,320 of NZ_JBHULI010000007.1, forward strand.
TTTTATATTCAGGTAAAGAATCAGAAAGCACGGGGGTACAGGCCGAGGTAGGAGGAGTGTCCAATACTTGGAATCAAGTGGACATAAATACTGATCTGAATACATTGGAACCGGTTATTGGTAACACAGGTAAATTTGGGCTATTTAGAATAAGCAGTATCACAAATAATCCAGAGGAGAATACGCAACCAGGGTCTATACAGATTGTATCAGGTGATGGCCAAACCATTTTACCTACCGATACAACAAGGGCGCCACTGGAAGTGGTAGTATACGATGAAAGTAATCAGCCTATGCCCGGGGTTACAGTTAGGTTCAAGCGGCCAGAATCCCCTCGGTCCTCCGTTTATGGGACTGTTATTAGCCCTGAGGTTGTAACCGACAGCAGTGGCATGGCCGGCACGCTATTAGTAGCTGGGGAAAAAGCGGGTGAACTGTCCATAGAGGCAGATGTGTTAGGGTTAGATACACCTAGCTTCACAGCCACGATAGAAACCTGCAGCGACCTTGCCAACACGTGGTGTGGGCCCTATAGGTACGCGGTGGAGGTTTCTGAGGCTACGCCGATGGCTGGGGATTCGGTGAGGGTTGCGGCCCA
>NZ_JBHULI010000008.1:2500-5492 GCF_042684365.1 Gracilimonas halophila
TCGCTTTCGCTGCGGCTCCACCCCTTAGGGGCTTAACCTCGCACAACAGGAGCAACTCGTAGGCTCATTATACAAAAGGCACGCCGTCATCCCGATAAATCGAGACTCCGACCGCTTGTAAGCACACGGTTTCAGGTACTATTTCACTCGCCTTCTCGGCGTTCTTTTCACCTTTCCCTCACGGTACTGGTTCACTATCGGTCATACAGATGTATTTAGCCTTACCGGATGGTGCCGGCTGGTTCACGCAAGGTTTCACCGGCCTCGCGCTACTCAGGATACCCGCCTCTCCGCTCGCCGTACGCCTACAGGCCTTTCACCTTCTGTGGGACTGCTTTCCAGGCAGTTTCGACTTAAGCTTGCTTCAATTATGCAGGTCCTACTACCCCGACTCCCCGTAGGAAGTCGGTTTGGGCTGCTTCCCGTTCGCTCGCCGCTACTTGGGAAATCACTAACTTGTTTTCTTTTCCTGAGGGTACTTAGATGTTTCAGTTCTCCTCGTTTGCTCTCCCGTAGGAGTATCCCGATAAATCGGGATGGGTTGCCCCATTCGGACATCCGCGGATCATTGCTCGTATGCAGCTCCCCGCAGCTTATCGCAGCTTTACACGTCCTTCATCGCCTCTGTATGCCTAGGCATCCACCGTGTGCCCTTAGTATGCTTCTATTATATGACTTGCACGGCGTCTCCGCCGCACAGCCTACATAAGTATTCATGCTATTGGTTTAATTGTGGGCCGGATGGGGACGAACCTCACCCGGCTACCTTGGCGTAGTACACTTGCTCCAATCGGAACAAATGCCCTACTATCTTTTGCAGCATATCGAAATATGCCGCATCAGACCTTTTACTATTGCTATTGCTTTCATCATGTCAAAGAACCCGCGCTCCGCGCGGAGGGTGTTTGCTTGCTTGCGCGCCCAACAGGCAACGCTTCAAACTCAAACAATCTGGTAAAGAACCGAGATGATCTGCGGGCAAACTGCCTCTCATATCTTTCATCTCACATCTAATATCTCAAAAAAACGTGTGGAGCTACAGGGATTCGAACCCTGGACCCCTGCCTTGCAAAGGCAGTGCTCTAGCCAGCTGAGCTATAGCCCCCTATAAATTATGTGGGCTTGGGAGGACTTGAACCTCCGACCTCACGCTTATCAGGCGTGCGCTCTAACCACCTGAGCTACAAGCCCCGTTCCAGCGGGGTATGGGCACAGGCGTTGGTCGCCGGCTGCGGCGAGTATTCACCCGCTATATAATAAGTACAGATCAGATTGTTTGCCACGAACGAGTGCGTAGCGTCGTAGTCCCGATAAATCGGGACGCTCTCCTTGAAAGGAGGTGATCCAGCCGCACCTTCCGGTACGGCTACCTTGTTACGACTTAGCGCCAGTTACCAGGCTTACCCTAGGCACCTCTTGGTGAGGCGACATCAGGTACTCCTGACTTCCATCGCTTGACGGGCGGTGTGTACAAGGCCCGGGAACGTATTCACCGCGTCATTGCTGATACGCGATTACTAGCGATTCCACCTTCATGGAGTCGAGTTGCAGACTCCAATCCGAACTGAGAATGGCTTTGTGGATTTGCTCCTGCTCGCGCAGTGGCTACCCATTGTACCATCCATTGTAGCACGTGTGCAGCCCTGGACGTAAGGGCCATGATGACTTGACGTCGTCCCCACCTTCCTCACTACTTGCGTAGGCAGTCTGGCTAGAGTCCCCACCATTATGTGCTGGTAACTAACCACAGGGGTTGCGCTCGTTGCGGGACTTAACCCAACACCTCACGGCACGAGCTGACGACAGCCATGCAGCACCTTCCATAGTGCCCCGAAGGGACCCTCCTTTTCGGGAGGTAACACTGTAGATTTAGCCCAGGTAAGGTTCCTCGCGTTGCATCGAATTAAGCCACATGCTCCACCGCTTGTGCGGGCCCCCGTCAATTCCTTTGAGTTTCATTCTTGCGAACGTACTCCCCAGGTGGCATACTTACTGCGTTAACTGCATCACTGGCCCCAAAGGACCAACAACTAGTATGCATCGTTTACAGCGTGGACTACCAGGGTATCTAATCCTGTTCGCTCCCCACGCTTTCGTGCCTCAGTGTCAGTTACAGTCCAGCCGGCCGCCTTCGCCACTGATGTTCTTCGTAATATCTATGCATTTCACCGCTACACTACGAATTCCACCGACCTCTTCTGTACTCAAGAAACCCAGTATCCATGGCAATTTTACCGTTAAGCGGCAAGATTTCACCACAGACTTAGGCTCCCACCTACGCACCCTTTACACCCAATGATTCCGGACAACGCTTGCACCCTCCGTATTACCGCGGCTGCTGGCACGGAGTTAGCCGGTGCTTATTCAAAAGGTACCGTCACCCCAGGTCGAAACCCGGGCGTTCTTCCCTTTTAAAAGCCGTTTACAACCCATAGGGCCGTCTTCCGGCACGCGGCGTGGCTGCGTCAGGCTTTCGCCCATTGCGCAAGATTCCTCACTGCTGCCTCCCGTAGGAGTCTGGGCCGTGTCTCAGTCCCAGTGTGGGGGATCATCCTCTCAGACCCCCTAACTATCATCGCCTTGGTAAGCCGTTACCTTACCAACTAACTAATAGTACGCAGACCCCTCTATATCCGGCCGAAACCTTTAACAACTGTGGCCATGCGGCCCCGCTGCATTATGCGGTATTAGCACCCCTTTCGAGATGTTATCCCCCAGATATAGGCAGGTTATCTACGCGTTACTCACCCGTCCGCCAGTCTCCAGTAAGTGCAAGCACTTACCTTCTCCTTCGACTTGCATGTGTTAAGCCCGCCGCCAGCGTTCGTCCTGAGCCAGGATCAAACTCTCCATTGTAAATATCTAATATATACTCTGTGAGCTCGACCCTACGCTCTTGTCATTTTGTAAATGCAAAAAATTTGCATCAAGAAATTGAACAAGCTCTCGCTCGCACAAACAATCTGATCTATACTTCATTATGTCTAAGAAC
>NZ_JBHULI010000009.1:0-1913 GCF_042684365.1 Gracilimonas halophila
CGGCCGTGCCCACATCGGTGTTATTGCTGTAGCTTACCGTATAATCTACCCCCTCTGTCAGTGTCTCATCCTCGTCATTAAGCACCACAAAAGGCTCCAGCACAGAGCCCGTATACTCCCGGTCGGTTATCGAAGCAAGGGTTATACTCTGCGATTCAAGCGATTTATCATCAATGGTAAACTCCGCTGCCAGTTCTACACTTAACGCATAATTATTGGCCAAAAACTCGCCATTATTACCCAAGTCCAGTGTCCCGGCAGTGATCGCATAACTACCCGATTCCTCTCCGGTATCTCGCAAGAGTGCCCCTGTAAACAAGGGCGTTTCACCGCTTACATTCCCACCATACGTGTAGCTCAGTAGAGGATCGGATACCCCATAGATCTTGCCCTGATCACGGTCGGGGATTACCGTAAGTGTACGTCGGGTAATCATCCCGTTGGTGCCCGTTATTGTTGCCTGAGAGCCCCCCGATATATAATAATTGGCCGCATCGGCTCCCTCCAACATCATTCCTTGCACGCTATATGGGCGGTCTCCGGCATCTTTTCGATCATATTCCCCCGTTGCACGGACCTCTACCTGATCGGCCGATAGTACCGAAGACGTTGCAAGGTCCAGATTCTGCATGTATCTGTTACCGTCATAAACCTTCTGCGTACCCCCGGATATCGACACCGTTAGCTGTTTCGGGACAACCTCCAGGTTCCCCTGGAGCAACAGCGCAGTAAAATTGTCGCTTTCCCGGGTAACATTCTCAACATCCAGCTTGTAGCTCCCCGCCTGCAAGGTGCCCGAACTGCTGTTTGCAGGCGAGGTAACCACTATATCAAACGCTACAGAACCATCGGCCCCATCTGTTATCAAAACAGCGTTGCCATCCACAGATGCACGGTCCGTCAGGTCAACAATCTCATCGGCCTCAGATAGGTATTGTGCCGATGCCACCGAGTAGCTCATCTCCTCTCCATACACAAGCTCACTGTCTGCCAACTTCACCAGCAGCTGATCTGCTCCCACAATCGTATAGTCGCCTGGCTGGTAAGTAAACCCATAGTTTCCGGAGCCCAGCCCTGCAGCTTCCAATACATCTGCATACCTACCAGCCGCCTCTTCTTCTGGATTTGTCCTGCTGATTACTAAATTATCTGTATTCAGGACGCTCGCATCTTCACCAAACTTAAAACCACTGTAGCTCACCCCCGCATACCCCTCCGCATCAGACTGTGTGACAAACTTACTGTCGTCATTGACCTGTACCGTCAGCGTTGCCTTCGTGATTTCAAAATCTACGGTATCGGCCAGCTCAAGTCGGTAGTTAGCCGCTTTGAACACTTCGTTATCAGCCAGGGCAAGATTACCCAACGTTATCTCATATAAACCCGATGACTCCCCCTGTGTCCGGCTCAATCCTCCTGTAAAGGCCGGAGTTTGCCCCGTAACCTCACCGGCATAACTATAGGCAAACTCCGGGTCCGCCCCCCCATAAACCTTCGACTGACCCTCCTCAGCACTCACCAACATCGCTTTCGGGGTAATCATAAAACTCACCTCTTCCAACCCGCTATAATTACCCCGAAGTTCAATCGTCACCCCGGCCGTGCCCACATCGGTGTTATTGCTGTAGCTTACCATATAATCGGTGCCTTCGGTCAGTGTCTTATCTCCGTCGCTAATCTCCACCGGCGGGCTCAGCGCCCCGCCTGTATACTCCCGGTCGGCTATGGACTCTACCGTAAGCGCCGAGGGATCTAAGGCAAGAATCTCAAAGGTCGCAGAAAGGCTCCCGCTGTAGTTGCCGGTCCCCGTGATCGTCACCCCGGCCGTGCCCACATCGGTGTTATTGCTGTAGCTTACCGTATAATCGGTGCCTTCGGCCAGCCTCCTGTTACCATCGGTAACCTCCACCGGC
>NZ_JBHULI010000010.1:0-4576 GCF_042684365.1 Gracilimonas halophila
GCCGAATGCTGAATTTCTTTATAATCTGTAATCATAGTCTTGGGGTTTATTTCTTTCTCCAATCTATTGAAAAACGAACAATTCTGACAATTATTTATTGAGTGGAAGAGGGGGTATAACGACCCAGCGTTTAAACGGCGCGGGGATTATGATTTCTTTGAAGTAGCGAAATTAATTCCTGGCAATCAAGTTTCCATCGCACCCCGTCCGCGTCCGATTTAAAACGCTTTGTTAGAATGAGACAGCTAGACCAATCACAAAAACAGAAAAACCACCCCTGACCTAAAAGCCCAAAAAGTATGATCTAACAACAGATGCTTGGGAAACCCTGAGAAGAGTCAATCCAGACGAACTTCTCGTACCATGAAAAGCACCGTGCAAATATAATTTGACATTGAAAAATTCAATTTTTTATTTATTGATTGACAACATTTACTACTTTAACGAAAATGAGGTACAAAATGAAAAAATTAATTTGCACGTTAACTATTATTGCAACTGTTGGTTATATGAATCCTTTAATTTCATGTATAACTGGTGGTGAAGGGGCAGAAAGTTGTTCATATGATTCGACCACTTATTTTATGGGTATACCTTTGTCAACTACTACCCATAGTGTATCATGTGGAGATGGTCAATATGCTTGTTGCACTGAGGATGGTGCAGGATGTGTATATGAAAGACCTACAATAATTCAAGGATAGGAATAAAAAAATTTTCCTTACCTTAAGAGATTAATTTAACAGTATTTATATTGAATTGTATTAGTCTCTTAAACTATTAATAACACTCTTTTTTTAAATTAAAATGGATTACCTAACTATCAACAATTAAATGACAAAACTATGAGGAATTTTAAAAAACTTACATATACAATATCTATTATTTTAATAGCTGGATTAGTGTCGCCTCTATATCCATGTACAAGTGGTGGTAGTGGATCATCATCTTGCTCAACGACAGTAACTGAATCTCATTGGGGAATTGTTTTTAGTGAAACTATACATAGCGTAAGCTGTGGTGATGGGTATTATGCTTGTTGTGACCATACGGGTGCAGAATGTTTAGAAAATGGAACAACTGAACCTGATAGAGAAAGAGTCCTCCAATAAATAACTCTATTAATATAATTATTGCGTTTATGTGTTAAATAGTAAGTAATGATACAGTTCTCCTTTGAGTGGTGTGATACTTTTAAAAACATCCCTACCTAATAAATGTATGTAATTAATAAAAAAGAGGGGATGTAAAATTTTTAGTATTGTATCAAAACATCTATCATTTTCTCCTAAATTTTATAGTCATTTATGATGAATAAATTAGAATTCTATTTTTTGCCAGTTCTTGTATTAATAGCAGGTTGTGATAGTACAAGTAATTCAAATCAAAATTTATTAGAAGTTAAATATTCAGATGGAATTTATGCTCATTACATTGATCCAACTCTAAGTATAGATATTACTTCCGAAGAGTTGGAAAATCTTAAATTTGTTCCACTTGAAGCAACAGAGTCTTCCTTAGTTGGGAATATTAATAAATTGGAAAAAGATTCAACTACAGGTTATTGGTATATACTTGAATCTAATAATCCTAACAAAATGTTTATTTTTGATAAGGATGGTGATTTTGTTGATGATATTGAGCATCGTGGCAATGGCCCTGGAGAATACACTAGTATAAGTGATTTTTATCTATCAGACGGAAAATGGATTGAAATATTAGATGGAAAAACACACCGTTTAATTAGATATGATTTAAAAATGGATACACTTCTTTTAGAAAAAAAACTTCATTTTCATGCATATAAATATTCCTACCTAGATGACGGAAGTTATGTCTTTTATAAAAATGCCCAAGCCAAAAATTTTGAAGATGAAAAGTATCATAATACATTATTAGTCATAGACTCAACAATGAATGTTAGCCTGAAAGCTTTGCCGCTTAATTTGGAAAAAGGAATTAATATTTCCATTTCTAATCCGAGAGGACTTTTTAAAACCGAAGCGGGTGTTATTTTCAATAATTTTAATGCTGACACTGTTTATTTAGTTAACTCCAAAACGATCCGCCCTCTACATACTTTAGATTTTGGTAAATATACTGTAACGGAACCGAAAGATATAGATTTTTCATCTTCTCAAGAATACCTGAATTATTATACTAAAAACAAAGAAAAGATAGCAGGAGCGAAACGGTTAGTAGATTCCAAAAATAATTTTAGTTTTATATTTCTTTATAAAGATGATTTATATTATTATTTCTACGAAAAAGATCAAGACGAGGCTTATATAATTGATGAAATTAAGTTTGGTAGTAATGAAGCATTTTTTCCACCCCCGGTAGAATATATTGATTCGACGTTTGTTTCTATCTATACCGCGGAAATGCTAAGAGAAAAAATAACGATTGAAAATTTAAAACAAGGAAGTGATATCTACAATGCTATTCTTGAAGGGAAAGAAAACCAAAACCCCGTTTTAGTTTCATATCAATTAAATGTACAGTAATCATATGAAAAAATTACCAATCTTATTTTTTGCATTTATATTGCTTTCTAATTGTAATAGTGCTGAAAAGAAGGCAAAAGAAAAGAATATTATTAAAGCTAATTTAACTGCCGATTCCACACTATTTACTTTAAAAGAGGATGGCTATGAGGCGAAATTGAGTACCGATAGTCAAAATCGAAGAGCCAAAGCCGATGGTAATACCATTTTTCAACGAATTGGAAGTTTCTCTTACATCATATCTGAACTGTATCAAAAACCCACTAAAGTATTAAAGAGTCCTTATTCTCGAACTCACTATGAACTTGATATAAAATGGAGTGATGAAATATCGTTTGATATAGTACGAAAAAAAGTACTTAAAAAAATGCAAGAAGAATTTGAATATTCAGTAGAGAAAGGCATGTTCGAGCAACAAACCATTATACTTTATAAAGATGATAATGCAAGATTACAGAAAGCAAAACATTCCACTAATTCAGATGCTCTATATAAAAGTTCATTAGAAGATGGAGTATGGAAAATCCAAGCTACTTTAGAAGAATTTGCAAATGAGTTAGGTGATTTTTCAGACCAGGAAATAGTTATACAAGAGGATACTAGTAACACTATCTACAACTTCACATTGTCCACAAACAGAGGGTTTAGTAGTATTCTTAAACAATTACAAGAAGTTTACGGGATAACCTCTGAAGAAAATACAGTACAGGTAGAACATTATGTTATTAGTTTCAAAAATAGCTAGAGAACAAAGTAGCCCATTGCAATATGAGGAAAGCTGATGTAACTGGGTTTAGCAATACTGGTTTTTCATTATTAGGGAAAACCAAAGTTTGTAAAACTCTACTTTAGGGTTTATAGGTGCTTACCTATATGCTTTTTCCATTTTTCTATTCACGCGTCTAATCGCAGAAACTTTTCACGCTATCACTGCTACTTCTAACGACCCAGGGTTTAAACGGCGAGCCGAGTTAAAATTATTGATTTCCGTACCCTAACCGAGTCCGTTTGAAACGCATTGTTAGCTACACCAAATATGATAGGCGTAAACTTAAAAAAAGTCTTCAATATTACTATCGAAGACTTTTGTCGTGTTTAAAAGACTAAAATACTCGCCACAATAATATTGTTAATATTGTAACCAGAACAGCAAAAGACATTTTTCTTTGGTTGTTCTTTTTTACAGCATCTTTATCTAATTTCAAGAATAGATATAATGAAATAGAACCTATATAAACTAAAAATATATTACCTAACATATTAACTCCATTTTTTTATTGAACATACATACAATCAATAAAATCATAGGTTGCAATTCCTACACCAATCCAGCCTAAGTATCGAGCACCCACTTTTGTAAACATTTTAATAAGCATTCTTCTACCTGCAAATGAAGATAAACTATGATTTCTGAATACTTCAATGGCGACATCTAGTCCAATTGCTCTTTTTGCACATCCCCAGAAATCAGAGGCATAAGCATTTTGAGCACACATATTAGATAAAATACTGGAAAAGGATTCATTTTGAGAACTACTTCTTTCAATCTTCACTATCGCCATAGCCATATAAATTGTACGTGGATCATCCATGCTGAAAGAGGATTCAGCGAAATCTTCATCTGTAAACCCATATGACGTCAATAATTCTCTACTGCAATTTTCTGTTTATCTTCAGTACCTGTAACACTTGAACTACAAGATTGAAAAATAAAAGTTCCAAAACTGATGCAAAGAATAAGGGTAAACAACCCAAACATACCTTTTGTAAATTTTCGAATTAAATTCATAAATGCTCCTGTTTTATAATTGTGTTACAAAATCGTAACAAGCTCAAAATATAATCATATCAAATAATTACAAGTAAAAAAATGTAGCTAACGGCCTACCGCATAACCGGCGCAGGGATTATGATTTTTTAAAAGGCTACTCATTTGAACAATCATTGGCAAGAAATTTAATCAAAGCTACGTCTGCGTCCGCCGTTAATGCGGTTGTTATACCAATTACTGACTTTGTTTGTACCCGTTTTTTACAAATTCATCAAACAATTCTGTTTTGCGAAGTTCT
>NZ_JBHULI010000011.1:0-942 GCF_042684365.1 Gracilimonas halophila
GGACAATTCCCGGTTTTTGTTCGGTAAAACTTGATAACGCGCATATCTCAAAGTTAGCATATATGCGAACATTGTCAAATAAATTTTATAGCGAAATGAAAGGGGAAGTAAATGAAGAACATAACGACATTGCGCATAAGGGGCGTGCAAAGTAGTGCTGAATTTGATTAAGAATGTACTACTGAAACTGACTAAAATAAAACTGGCGACCAACGGCGAGGCACGTCCCACTTAATGCGCGGGTTATATGGCCGAAATACTTTTTAATCTGAAATATATTCTAACTTTTGATATTCAATTTCTTTGGCAATTACAGCCATTTCACCAAAAGCAACTTTTGGGCGACCTGATTGATCCCAACTTGCTCTTTCTGCTGAAGTACCGCCCAAACTTGCTCCAGTTGCAGCTGTAATTCCAGCTCCCATCGAAGATGTTACATTCCAAGAACCTCTTAATGTAGCTTTACTTCCATTATTATCTTTTTCTACAAATACATCGATTTTTAAAGTCGTTTCTTGTCCAACTTCTTTGAAACCAGTAGAAAATGTACCCATTTCGCTATTTTCTTGAGAAATGCTAAATCCTTCTGAAGCGAGATGTTGATAAATTGTTTTATAAAAATCAGATGGTGATTCAGTTGAATAAAGTTCAATAGCATTTGCGTCATCTGGAATTTCAGATGAAACTTCAGTTGGAATGTTTGAAGTAGTTACACAAGAAGTGAGTATTAATGCAAAAAGGATGAATGTTATATTTTTACTTAGCATGATAAACTATTTGTGATTCGATTTATTAAAAGGCCATATAACGACCCACGTTTAAACGGCGCGGGGATTATGATTTGGTTGAAGTAGCGAAATTATTTCCTGGCAATCAGGTTCCATTGCGCCCCGTCCGTGTCCGATTTAAAACGCATTGTTATGTTTTGAATTTACTGGATTT
>NZ_JBHULI010000012.1:0-502 GCF_042684365.1 Gracilimonas halophila
GCCGAATGCTGAATTTCTTTATAATCTGTAATCATAGTCTTGGGGTTTATTTCTTTCTCCAATCTATTGAAAAACGAACAATTCTGACAATTATTTATTGAGTGGAAGAGGGGGTATAACGACCCACGTTTAAGCGGCGCGGGGATTATAATTTAGTTGAAGTAGCAGAATTAATTTCTGGCAATCAAGTTTTTATCGAATCCCATTCGCGTCCGATTTAAAACGTTTTGTTATGCTACCGGATTAGTCGTAATGAGTCCACATTCTGATTACTTTAACAACTTTCTCTTTTTCGTAGACTTGATAAACCAACCGATGCTGAATGTTAATTCTCCGCGAATAAGCTCCTTCCAAATTACCAACCAATTTTTCATAGGGAGGATATTCTTCAAAAGGATTTTCCTCAATGATCTCCAATAAGTTTTTGATCTTTGATTTTAAACCGGAAGAAGCTGCTTTCTTGGCATCCTTTTTTGCTTGTTTAGTATAAACGAGTTTGTAT
>NZ_JBHULI010000013.1:0-1871 GCF_042684365.1 Gracilimonas halophila
TAAATGACTCAATTAGAAAAATTACTCAATAAAATAACCGACAAAACTTACACCATAGGAATCGTAGGCTTAGGGTACGTAGGTTTACCACTGATGTGGACCTTCCACCAGGTTGGAATGCCGGTAGTTGGTTATGATATAGATGAAAAAAAGATTGAGAACCTCAAGAACGGCATCCCTTACATCAAGCACCTGGGGAAGTAAATGAAATTGATAACAATCGGCCTTAGAAAAAAATGCGTAAAGAAACGGACGCAATGAAGCGTAAAGAAAGAAATCATACCGCTGATAAATTCAGCACTAGCAACGCTCTTGAAGGAGCATTGATTTCTTTTAGTCCCGAGCAGTCGGGAGAGACCGTTTTAGCATTATTTTCGCAGCCAGTCCCGAGGATTCGGGATGTTTCTTTTGTCGGCACAAAAGAAAGAGGAAGGCGATGCAGGCAAATAAAGTGAATTTGAAAAGAAAGTATATAAACATGAACTCTTGGATAAATTTTGTCACATACAACGGAGATCCTTCGTCATTCACTGCGCAGGCTCCGTTCATTCCTCAGGATGACAGGGGTGGTGGAGACAACCAAATGCCGCCTGCGGCGTCAATGCCCGTACCGGTCATAGATGAAAAGCTAATTACAAATTGAAAATTACAGATTACAAATTAGGGAAGGAATGACAGTCAATCTGAAATTTGCAATCTGTAATCTGAAATCAACTAAACTGATAACTCAAAATTTCATACATTTATATATAGTATAAAGCTTTCTAAAACGACCAAATGAAACAGCCATGACACTAACCATCAATAAAAAAGATTCTATCAAAAAAATTCGTGAGGCGATAGAAAAAGCATCATCGAAAAGAAAGAAAAATAAGGTAGATATAGATCGCTACTTCGGAAAAGTGAATTTCGGCATGGATGGACTCGAATACCAGAAAAAAGTAAGAAATGAGTGGGAATAATATTGTTGCCGATACCTCTTTACTGGTAAACTTTTTTAATGGGGTTGAACCGGCGGGTAAAATTTTACAAGGTCAGCATATTTGGGTTTCAGCAATCACAGAAATAGAGTTGCTGAGCTATTCGGGATTAACAAAAAAGCAATCAACCATTATTCGCTCTTTTTTAGACGAATGTACGATTACGGAACTCAGTCCCTCAATTCGAAAAATAGCAATTGAAGTCCGCAAAAAGGACAAATTAAAATTACCAGACGCCGTGATAGCAGCAACTTCTATATATTTAGATTTCCCATTAATAACTATGGACAACGATTTTGAAAAGGTAAAGGACCTAAACGCAATCGTATTAGAGACGGAAGTATGAAAACATTGACTCCCACTCCTAGCGCAAGCGTCCGCTTGTGCGGTGGTGGATTTAACTTGGTTGCTATGAAATTGAGATCCTTCGTCATTCACTGCGCAGGCTCCGTTCATTCCTCAGGATGACAGGGGTGGTGGAGACAACCAAATGCCGCCTCTGGCGTCAATGCCCGTGCCGGTCATGAATTAAAACTGATAACTGTTTACTGAAGAACTATTAACATTCGGCCTTAGAAAAAAATGCGTAAAGAAAGAAATCATACCAATAAAGCCCGTCATTGCGAGGAGCCCGGATGCAGAAACTAAGCATGTGCAGGTTACCGACGCGGCAATCTCCCTGCACTATTTGGGATGTTGATCAACGTATTATTAGTGAAGAAAGCAAAAAACTTGGTACCCATGCAGGCAGGTCTAAAGACCTTGGCTTGTTAATTACCGAGACAGAAATAACAGAAAAAAATTTGAACCACTGATTAAACGGATTACAAGATGAGACGGATTAAATGTTTAAAATTGGATGTTTCCCCTGGCCTTAGAGTTTTGGCCGGA
>NZ_JBHULI010000014.1:0-860 GCF_042684365.1 Gracilimonas halophila
GGGTATAACAAGCGCATCAACCGGGGACGCGGACGTGCCGTTAGTTTCCGAAGTTGCTTGTTTTGAAATTTTAACCGTTTATTAACCCATAATCTCCGCGCCCGTTATGCGCTGGGTCGTTATACCCACTTTTAGTATGATAAATAGTTTAGATTATGTTCCAAGAAAACAAACAAAAATGTATTTGGTCGGGAAAGAAAACAACCGATGTAAAACCAGTTACGCTTGAGACTTTAGATCGATTTACAATACCGACCGAAAAAACGTTTTATGTGCTACCTGAATTTGAAAGCAAATTACGCGAATTCAACGACAGATTCATTACCTATGGCAGAACCTTTTTATACTTAATAATTGGATTAACTATACTGCTGGTGGTAGTTCCTCTACTAGTTCTTGCATTATCTGTTTCGGAAAAATTTCTTTTGCTTGTTACTGGTTTTATCACTTCACTTATGGGAATCGTGGTTGTTATATTCCCCTTTACAACACCTGAAACAATCCATTGGCTCGGAATTCGTAAAGCCCAAAAAATTGGCCGCTTTGTTGGTTTTCTAACGTTAATTTTGGGTATCGTAATAATCTTTCTTCCTAACCATTAAGTAAATAAAAAGTGGGCATAACAAGGCGCATTAACGGCTGACACGGCCTCGCCGTTGGGTTAATTTCTTGCTAATTCAGAATTTTGTACTCTTATTTAAATAAATAATCCCCGTGCAGGTTATGCGCTGGGCCGTTATACCAATTACAATTCAAGATTTAACCAATGGATGACTATATTTTCATAGCACTCATACTTTCTGTTTTGCTTTCATTTGTTGTTGCAAGTCAGGGCGAATATCGAAAAATTGGTTTCTGGG
>NZ_JBHULI010000015.1:0-1137 GCF_042684365.1 Gracilimonas halophila
GCAGAAGATGGAAAGGTTTTTGTCAAGTCAATTTCTTTAACCCTGATGAACAAGTAAGAGTGTAATGATGTTAATAAAGCTATTAAAAAAGACCTTTATAAAAATGGTTAAGAGGATCTTAGTAACGGCGGTGATTTGTACAAGTGTTGGAGCTATACAAGAAGTGCACGGCCAAACCGGTATTACCTCCGTTCCTTTTTTGAGAATTACCCCGGATGCGGCAAGTAGTGGTATGGGAAGCGCAGGGGTAACCTCATTGCGAGGAGTGAATGGTGGGTGGTATAATCCAAGCTTATTAGGCTGGCAGAGCCAGCCGAAAGTAGGGTTAACGCATGCGAACTGGCTGCCTGCTCTGAGTTTAGATTACTATTACGATCACTTATCGGCGGTCATACCTGTTGAATCAATTGGTGGTGTATTGGGGGGGAACGTAACCTATTTTAACTTAGGTGGGCAGATAACGCGCGATGCCCAGGGGTATACGATCGGTAGTTTTGCGAACTATGAAACGGCTGTTTCTTTATCGTATGGCCGTAGGGTTGGCCGGCATTGGGCAGTTGGAGCCTCGGGCAGCTATATACACAGCAGCTTGGCCAGCGGGCTTTCGGTTAACGGATTCCAGATCCGTCCGGGTCGTTCTGCCTCGCTGAGCCTTGGAGTGAGCTGGCGTTCGTTGCGCTATGAGTTTGGGAACTCGGAAGGGCAATGGCGCGCCGGGAGCTCCCTCTCGCATTTTGGAGCGGGCATAAAATATTTTGATGAGCAAACTCGTGACCCCCTTCCAATGACCTTAAGAGCTGGTATTGGAGCCGACCTGAGCGGTGGCGACCACCGGTTTACCGTGGCCGCTGACGTAAGTAAGCTGATGGCACGAACAGAGAGAAAAATACAGGATGGGGATAGCAGCTATGTGGCTATGGGGCCGTTTAAAGCATTGGTGAACAGCTGGGGGACCGTGCGCGTGCCCGGGCCATCGGGGGGGATGTCGGAGCTGACGTTAGGCGAACAATTGATGGCCGGTGTTGGGGTGGAATATGGGTTTAAGGAGTTATTTTTTGCCCGGGCGGGTTATTACCATGAAGATCCGGCCAATGGTGACCGGCAGTTTGTGAGTTTAGGGGCCGGTGTACAGCTGGC
>NZ_JBHULI010000016.1:0-577 GCF_042684365.1 Gracilimonas halophila
CACCGATTATACGGTAAGCTACAGCAATAACACCGATGTGGGCACGGCCGGGGTGACGATCACGGGGACCGGCAACTACAGCGGAAGCCTTGAAACCAGTTTTGAAATTATTCCAATTGATACTTCCGGACTTAACCTTGACCCTATAGCTGATCAGTTGTTTAATGGTTCTGAGTTGACCCCGTCGGTTCATGTTACCGACGGAGATACGACGCTGGCCGAAGGCACCGATTATACGGTAAGTTACAGCAACAATACTGGGGTAGGTACAGCAATGGTAACTGTTGAACTACAAAATGGATACAGTGGTATTCTTGAGACGACTTTTGAGATTACCCCAAAGGATGTGTCGGCACTCACCATTGATCCGGTATCCGACCGGGAGTATACGGGACTTGCGATTACTCCATCAACGAGCCTTCAAAATGGGGGTGTATCGTTGACAGAAGGCACCGATTATACGGTAAGCTACAGCAATAACACCGATGTGGGCACGGCCGGGGTGACAATTACGGGGACCGGAAATTACAGTGGGAGTCTGGAGACGACTTTTGAGATTACCCCAAAGGATGTGTCG
>NZ_JBHULI010000017.1:0-1260 GCF_042684365.1 Gracilimonas halophila
TCGGCTGTTAACCGGTAGATGTAAACACCATTGCTATAACGGCGCGCATCCCACACCGGCTCGTGGCGACCTACCTCAAAGTCCTTGTCTTTGAATAGGGTCTCTACATGTGCCCCGCGTACATCAAATACCTGCAGCGTCACCTTCGAGGGCTTGGGCAGCTCAAACGGGATACGTGTACGGCCCATAAACGGATTAGGGTAGTTCTGTTCAAGCTTATATTCACTTGGCACGCCATCAATCATAAATTGAAGCAGATCTAATCCATCAACTTCGGCTGTTACAACATACTCACCCGGGATATCTCCAATTTGTAACTGTGTGTATGCCTTACCTTCGGTGTTAGTTTGAATACGCAATTCCGATGGCTCTTTCGCATCTCCGCTTATTAGCTGCGAGCCAACACTTCGCATTGGTTGTTGTTCAATACGGTACGTTACCGGTACATCAGGTATCGTATTATCCCATGTATCAAATACCTGTACCGATAACGTATCCGCATAAATCTGTTTGACAGGACCAACATACTCCGCCGAATCGCTCACGATCGACCTCAACGCCGCCGGTGAGCCTGGCGATACCACCACCATCTTCTGCTCTGAGCTGACCGGCAGCAGACCCTTAAGCTGATTGATCTGGGCAGTATGTTCCCCGGCTTTGGTCGTTTGCATTCTGAAAAGAACAGAAGAACGACCTTTAGAAAGACTCACCCTGTTACGCTCCGGCCGCTGCCCATCTACCTGATAAATAGCAAAGGTCTGGGTGCTGTCCCAGCTCACATTAAAGGCAAGGTCTTCCGGCGATAGCCTGTCGTTGCCTAATTCATCTTTCAGCCTTAGCTCATACACATCACTCGTTACACCCGCTTCCAGGCTATCTGAGCCCGTTATGCTTACCATGTACTTCTCCCCTCCCTTCACGGTAAAACGATCACTTTCTCCAGTATAACCGTCCTGGTCTTCGACCATCACGCGACCCGACAGACCTACAAAGGCGGCAGGCTCAAATATAGCTTCTGCGATACCCTGAGTATTCGTCACCGATAGCGTATCAGCAAACTCGCCTCCGCTTGTCGCTTCCCAGCTTAGCCGCTGTCCGGACGCCCTCACACGATTGCCCCACTGGTCCACCAGCTGGGCCGCAACCCTCACCGAATCCCCAGCCATCGGCGTAGCCTCAGAAACCTCCACCGCGTACCTATAGGGCCCACACCACGTGTTGGCAAGGTCGCTGCAGGTTTCTATCGTGGCTGTGAAGCTA
>NZ_JBHULI010000018.1:0-826 GCF_042684365.1 Gracilimonas halophila
GTTTAAACGGCGCGGGGATTATGATTTGGTTGAAGTAGCGAAATTATTTCCTGGCAATCAGGTTCCATTGCGCCCCGTCCGTGTCCGATTTAAAACGCATTGTTATGTTTTGAATTTACTGGATTTCGAGCTTTACTTTTTTACCTAATGCCTTCGCATATTTGGTAAGCGTAGAAAGTTTGATATCCTCGGCATGATTTTCCATTCTGGAAATCACTGATTTTGTGGTGTTCAACTTCTCGGCAACATCAGCCTGGGTTGCTCCCATATTTTCACGGGCTTGGCGAAGAATTACTCCGATTTTGAAATTGAGGTATCCTTCCTCAAAGTTTTCGGCAAACTCAGGGCTTTCGGCTTTCTTTTGATCGATAAAAATTTCTAAATCATCTTTACTCATTATTGTTTCCTCCGGTAATAATCACGTTTACGTTCTTCGGCAGTCTCAATTTCCTGTTTAGGAACTTTATTCGTTTTCTTGGCAAAACCACTGGTTAATACAATCAGTTTTGGACCGTCAAAAAATCCCAACAACCGAAAAGTGTTGTTCCCAAGCGTTGCCCGAACTTCCCAAATATCATCGGTGCTTTTGAGCTTCTTCAAATACTGAGTGGGAACCTGTTCTAAATCACGAACTACACGAAGTGTCCAAACCACTTTCTTAGATTGCTTGTCAGGAAGACTTTGTAAAAAATCTTCGACAGGACAATTCCCGGTTTTTGTTCGGTAAAACTTGATAACGCGCATATCTCAAAGTTAGCATATATGCGAACATTGTCAAATAAATTTTATAGCGAAATGAAAGGGGAAGTAAATGAAGAACATAACG
>NZ_JBHULI010000019.1:0-734 GCF_042684365.1 Gracilimonas halophila
CGTTATACCCCCTCTTCCACTCAATAAATAATTGTCAGAATTGTTCGTTTTTCAATAGATTGGAGAAAGAAATAAACCCCAAGACTATGATTACAGATTATAAAGAAATTCAGCATTCGGCTCTCGAGTTAGACGAAAATCATCGTGCTGAATTAGCCAAGAAGCTTATTGATAGCCTTGATCAGCGTATTGATGAGGATATTGAACAAGCCTGGATTGATGAAGTAAAACGAAGAAAAGCTGAAATTAAATCGGGAAAAGTAACTCCAATTTCAGGTCAAGAAGTACATAAGGCTGCTCGGGAACTTCTTAAAAAATGACTTTCCAATATCATCCTGAGGCTGCAAAAGAATTAACTAGTTCTATTCAATACTACGAAGAAAAGTCAATTGGGCTTGGGGCTGAATTTCTTGATGAGATAGAAGAAGCCATCGCTCAGGCATTGGCACATCCCCAATCTGGATCTTTACTTACCAAACAAGATCGGAGGATTTTACTTGACCGTTTTCCCTATGAAATTATTTATGACGTTTCAGAAAATATAATCACCATTACTGCTGTCAAGCATATGAAACGAAAACCGGGTTATTGGGAGTCAAGAAAATAGCCGTGGGTATAACAAGCGCATCAACCGGGGACGCGGACGTGCCGTTAGTTTCCGAAGTTGCTTGTTTTGAAATTTTAACCGTTTATTAACCCATAATCTCCGCGCCCGTTATGCGCTGGGTCGTTAT
>NZ_JBHULI010000020.1:0-560 GCF_042684365.1 Gracilimonas halophila
ATTTTAGTTACCACTCCGGCGCCAACAGTACGGCCACCTTCGCGAATTGCAAAGCGCAGTCCCTCTTCCATCGCTACCGGCTGGATGAGTTCCACGTCTAATTTCACATTGTCTCCCGGCATCACCATCTCCACTCCGCTTGGAAGCTCACAGGCTCCGGTCACATCGGTGGTTCGGAAATAAAACTGCGGGCGATACCCTTTGAAGAATGGCGTATGTCGTCCACCTTCATCTTTACTCAATACATACACCTCGCACTCAAACTTCTTATGCGGGGTGATCGAGCCCGGCTTACACAACACCATTCCGCGCTGCAGCTGCTCTTTGTTAATTCCTCGAAGAAGAATCCCGGCGTTATCTCCGGCCTGTCCCTGGTCGAGCATACGACGGAACATCTCAATACCGGTTACTACCGTTTTCATCGGCTCTTCTACAATTCCTACAATCTCAATCTCATCGTTGATCTTCAGCACCCCACGCTCAATACGTCCGGTTGCTACCGTTCCACGTCCGGTGATAGAGAATACATCCTCTACCGGCATCAAAAACGGCTTGTCCAC
>NZ_JBHULI010000021.1:0-730 GCF_042684365.1 Gracilimonas halophila
CACCGATTATACGGTAAGCTACAGCAATAACACCGATGTGGGCACGGCCGGGGTGACGATCACGGGGACCGGCAACTACAGCGGAAGCCTTGAAACCAGTTTTGAAATTATTCCAATTGATACTTCAGGGCCCTCACCAGAACAGATATCCGCGCATAGCGGGGAGGATCAGCAGGCCACGGTGGGCACGGCCCTGGCGGATACGGTGAGTGTGTTTGTCAGCGACCGGTATTCCAACCCGGTGGCGGGCGCTGAGGTAACATTCGTGATTACCGCGGGTGGTGGTGAGTTTCCGGGCGGGGCTGCCGACACCGTTATGGTGACCAATAAGGATGGCATAGCGGCCTCCCCGGCGTGGACGCTGGGCCCGGCCCCGGGAGAGAACAGGCTGGAGGCGGTCGTGGAATCGCTGTCCGGTTCACCGGTCGTATTTACTGCCACCGCCCTGACGGGGACGGCGGAGCAAATGACCGCCCATAGCGGGGAGGATCAGCAGGCCACGGTGGGCACGGCCCTGGCGGATACGGTGAGTGTGTTTGTCAGCGACCGGTATTCCAACCCGGTGGCGGGCGCCGAGGTAACATTCCGTATTACCGCGGGCGGAGGTGAGTTTCCGGGCGGGGCTGCCGACACCGTTATGGTGACCAATAAGGATGGCATAGCGGCCTCCCCGGCGTGGACGCTGGGCCCGGCCCCGGGAGAGAACAGGCTGGAGGCGGTCGTGGAATCG
>NZ_JBHULI010000021.1:740-50446 GCF_042684365.1 Gracilimonas halophila
CTGGTTAGTGACCTGTATTCCAACCCGGTGGCGGGCGCCGAGGTGACATTCCGTATTACCGCGGGCGGAGGCGAGTTTCCGGGCGGGGCTGCCGACACCGTTATGGTGACCAACAAGGACGGCATAGCAGTCTCCCCGGCGTGGACGCTGGGTACCACAGCCGGGGAGCAAACGCTGCGGGCTGAGGCAGGAGAACTGCCGGCCGTTGACTTTACCGCTACGGCTGTGGCCGAGGCCAATAGTGGTGAAATTACCACCATTGAAGCAGCACAGGGTAAGGTTGAGCCACACACCACGGAGGTTAGTTTGTCTGCATTCCTGATAGACCGCTATGAGAACCCGATTATAGACACCGAGGTTACCTTTGAGCTGGTTATGGCCCCTTCCGGTGCCTCCGGTATGGCCTTTAGAGCGGATTCAAGCGGCAGCCGTAAAGCTAAAGAAGCTCGGCAGGAAGTGGGTACAGACCGCTTTACGGTATCAACCGATACAGCGGGTAAGGCCGAGGTGCTATTTACCGTAGGCGACCGCTCTGGAGAATACCTGGTTGAAGCAACGGCCGCCGGCATAGGGGTGATACCTTTTGATATAACGGCGTATTCAAATGGTTTTAAGATCAATCAGAACTACCCGAATCCGTTTCGGGGTGTAACAACCGTGCCGGTGGATATAGAATCTGAGAGTCAGGTTCGCATGGAGGTGTTTGATGTGAGTGGCCGGCGGGTAAAGACGTTATACGACGGGCGATTACAACCGGGCTGGCACCGCATTGAATTTGACGGCCGGGATCTCCCCAGTGATGTCTACTGGGTACGAATGGTAGCCAGGAGTGAGGATGGAACATCGCATACAGGCACGATTTCTCTGACCCTTGTTAATCAATAAATCATGATATGTATAAATCACTATTATTTATTAAGATGATTAAAATTTTTTTATTCTTTATAGTAATTGTCGGCTTAAACGGTAAGTGTTGTCTAATTATGGCTCAAAACGGACAATCTGCTGTTCAATTTCTAAAAATTGAACCTGATGCCCGAGTTTCAGCTATTGGCGGGGCAGGAGTTACTATTTTAGATGGAGGCTTCGGTGGTTATTATAATCCGGCATCACTTGGCTGGCAGCAAGGTGTATCTGCTGGGTTCAGCTATTCTAATTGGTTACCCGGTATCACTAACGATGTTCGCTACAATAGATTTGCAGGAACGTATCAGATGGGGGCTAAAAGCTCATTGGCACTGTATATGACCTACTTAAATTTAGGTGAACAAATGGCTACTGATGAATCTAATGCAGAGCTTGGAACATTTTCGAATCAGCAAATGTCAACAGGATTGAGTTATGGTCGTGAAGTTAGCCGACGTTTGGCTTTAGGTGTAGGCGTAAAATATATTTATTCATCTATCGGATCGGGTCAAACAGTAATAGGGCAGGCAATAGATCCTGCCTGGAGCATAGCCGCCGATATTGGTGCCTTATGGCGTAGTGGTGAAATGAATATATTCGGTCAAAGTGGTGAATTCCGGGTAGGAAGTTCTTTAAGTCATGTAGGTTCAGGATTATCCTACCTTGGCGGCAAAAGTGTAGCACCGCTTCCTCAAACATTTCGGGTAGGGGTTGCAATGCAACGGGAATTAGGAGCTTCTGGTGACCAACAGCTAATTTTATCCCTTGATACAAGCCGGCTACTTGCCAGAATGCATAGAGAGGTTTCAGGTAGTGATACGAGTTGGACTAGTGCCGGAGCTTTAAGTTCATTGATAAAGGGTTGGGGCACAATTAAACGCTTTGATGGTATGGACACCGTGGAGTTGGGGTTCTTCGATCAGTTTACGATTGGTTTGGGTGCCGAATACTGGTTCCGTAATTTATTTGCTATTCGTAGTGGGTATTATTCAGAGCATCCAGACAATGGTGATCGAAGATTTATGACAATGGGTGCCGGGATACGTTATTTAAGTACAGAATTTGATCTTTCGTATTTGAAAACCGTTGAATCTGATCACCCTCTCGACGGTACACTTCGAGTTTCTTTAAGAATACATTTTGATGGTGGGTACAAAAAACCAAAAACTGTGAGTAAACAAGTCAGAAATTTAAAAAAGACTGTCATAACTACTAAAGATCAACCTGTAACAGATGTTAAAGTAATTGCAACGGATACTACAGATGTAAATCTATTTCAGAATAATCCTGATAGATCATTTGACATTTTAAAAGATTCAGTAACAACAGAAAGAATGAAAGGCGATCAGGTTACGATGCAAAATTTCAGTCAGGAATATGAAGATTTCGAGTATCGACAAGAAAAATTTCAGATCGTTGGGTTTCCTGTCATGTCTTCTCAATTAACACAAATACATCGGGACCGCTTATCGAAATTGATCGTACGGTTACAAAAAGAACCAGA
Source organism: Gracilimonas halophila (assembly GCF_042684365.1). Taxonomy (NCBI): domain Bacteria; kingdom Pseudomonadati; phylum Balneolota; class Balneolia; order Balneolales; family Balneolaceae; genus Gracilimonas; species Gracilimonas halophila. The sequence continues at coordinate 3,151 of NZ_JBHULI010000021.1, forward strand.
TCTTTCACTTAGGATTGTGGGGCATACTGATAATACAGGCTCAGACATGGTTAATCTAATGTTGTCTGAATCTAGGGCAAGGGCAGTCTGCCTGGAATTATTATCGTACGGAATTATTGACCCTGATCGGCTCTTGATCGAGGCAAAATCATCAAATTTACCGTTAGCAGGTAATAAAACTCTTAACGGAGGGAGGCTGAACCGTAAGGTTGATATAATACAAGAACAGGATTATAAGAATTTTGAAGCAGATTATGGAAGATATAAAGAACAAAGTAGTACTGTAAATTTTGCTACGCCAATAAACAAAGGAAACGAATTTTATTTTGATATGCTTAAATTAAAAGAAAATACTGTTACTGATCGTATTTTAGAGGAAGCCAAAAACTATTTGCGTAAAGGGCAAGCCCAAGTCATTGGAATTGCAGGGTTTGCAAACTACAGTGCAAGTTCATCGGAATTTATTAATGAAATAGTAAAAGCTCGATCAGAATTTATAAAAGAAAAACTTATAAGAGCTGGTGTAGCATCCCATAAAATAATTGTTATGCAACCAAATTCTAATGTATGGAATGAGGTCATTAATCCTATTCTATCTGATCAGTATGATGAACAACTTTGGTTGATTCCTGGATCTGCTGATAAATAAAAGGTTAAAAACCTCATAAATTTTACACCATCAATATAGGATATGATTAAAAAAATACACTTAATACTATTGACAACTATATCAATATGTGTTGGTTGTGTAGCTATTGTAAACGGACAGCCATTTGGAATAGATTTTTATGATATACAAAAAATTGAATCGCTAGATAATGGATATTTCAGAAACATAAATGATTTAGTAATAGATAACAATAACTTTGTTTGGTTGGCAACTGATGGTGGTTTAATTAGATACGATGGCGATCATTTTGTTTACTATAATGCTTCTACTACTGAAAATTTTTTTAAAAACTCAACCGTACATAAGGTAAAAAAATTTAATAACAAGTTATATTTGCTTAACCGAGACGAAGGATTACTAACATATGATCTAAATGACTCCATTTTTGAATATTTAACCAGAGAAAAGACTAATGATTTTACTATAGATGAAGATAACTCGTATCTCTATATTTTAGAAAGATCTTCAAAACTTTTAAAATTAAAGGGGGATGAAGTAGTAAGAGAAACTACATTACCTAAATCATCTTTTGGTATATTAGAGCATTTTTCTGACGGCTTGTTTATTGCATTAAAAGATACAGGATTACTTAGGTTAGATGAAAATTTTAAAGAGCTGCAAAATCTATCAGTTCGATTCAAATATCCAGTCCCATATGGATATAAAGAACAATTCTTAAGAACAGATGATGCCTTATTTTATGTTAGAGAAACGCTCGTGTCTAAAATAACTAATGATTTAACAAAACCGAGTTATAAACAACCATGCTCTGAGCATGATAAATATCTACGTTTAGGGCAACCACAAAGAAATTATGCAAGCTACAAGTTATTCAATTATACTTGTGATAATAAAATATATGTTAGTTATAAAAGTCTAGATGAAAAAAATACAAAATGGTTTAATTTACCAGCCCAATTAGATATAAGAGAGTTTTTAAAGATTAATAATAGTGATTTTTTGGTTGCTACAAATCAGGGATTATATTTACTAAGAAAAAAAACATCATATTTCAGTAATATTATTGACAGTGATTTAGCACAGGGAAATAGTCCAAGGGTTCGCAGAGCAATAATTGAAACCAAGAATGAAGAATTAATTCTGTTGGGTTACCCAAGTGTAATTAAATATAAAGCTAAAAAAGGTCCGGAACTTGTAGAGCCAAATTCAGAGTTTCTTTTTTTCGATGCTTTAAAATCTAAAGACTACATCTTTGCTACTTCCGAGGGCAATGGGATTATAAAATTAGATCTATCAGGTAAAATTATAGATCGTATTTATAGTGAGCATACGGTAAATAGTTTTTTTTATAGTATCGCAAAAATTGATAAAAACACTCTAATTGCAGGATCTGAAGGTATGGTAAGTATTATTACTGATGATTTTAAATCTATTGATGTAATTGATCTTACGAAATTATCTGATTATATCAATTCAGATACAAAAATACTTGATATTCTTGTAGACAAACAAGCAAGGGGTATTTGGTTAGCCTCTGAAGAAGGAGTACATCTGCTTGATAATGAACTGAATAAAGAAATTGGATTTTATTCATCGCGCGAGGAATCAAAAATTCGTCTGAAAAATACGACTACTACAAATTTACTACAAAGTGATAATGGCAACACTATTTTTATTGGTGGAAATAATGGCGTAGATGTAATTGATAATGAACATCAGAAATTCATTTCACATCTTGACTCTACAATGAACAGTAAAGTAGTGGCCATGTTATTTGATAACGACGGTAGATTGTGGATATCTACGTATGACGGGCTAATAATAAGTGCTAAAAATATTGAACAAACCTACTCTCTGAATAAAAGTCATGGGTTAATAAATCAAGAATATAATCTAAAATCCGCAGCAAAAACCCGAACTGGAAAGTTAGTTTTTGGTGGGTTAAATGGATATGATATTATTGACCCAACTTTTTTAGACAGTACTTTATTTAATAATAGTATAAATCTTACTAAAATTACACGTAGACAATTAGGAAAAACCAAAATTGAAGTTCCGGGTAATTATAATGATCAAATACGGGTAAAATTTGATGCTCACTCTGAGCTAATTCAGCTACACTTTTCAGTACTTGACATCGTGAATTCGCAAAATTATCGATTAGAGTATAAAATAGATGATAAAGATTGGTTGGCATTAAAGCCTGATAAAATTTTAATGTTAAACGGTTTAATAAGCGGTACCTACAAGTTGAGAATACGAGGTTATAATCCAGTAGGGGAGTTAATGAAAAAAGAGATTGTAATTACACTAGTTGCCTATGTCCCATTTTATTATAAAAAAGAATTTTATGGCGGAATAATAATCATATTAATGGCTTTGATGATTATGCTGATTTATACTATGTTAGTTAAATCACAAAACGAAAATAAAATTAAAGAGGCTATAGCAATTGATTTACATGATGTAGTAGGTACATCACTAACTAGAACAAGTATACTTGTACAAGAATATTTGGAAGATGGTAATAAGATACATAAGCGTATAAAAAAAAATTTGGAGGAGTCTAATTTTGCCCTTCGTTTATATATAGAATCAGTAACACGTCGCAGTTACAGTTACGATGAACTTAAGTCGGAAATTCATGACCTTATATATAAACATTTTGCTGGTACAGACATAAAAAATCATACTTTGTTTCGAAACACAGAAAGTAATAGTGATAAGGTAAGTAGTGAGTTAGTTAGAGATATCAAACTTGCAATTTTTGAATTAGTAAACAATACAAAAAAACATTCAAAAGGTTTTAATACTTATCTTAATTTAGAGATTATGAGGGATAAATTAAACATTGAGTACCAAGATGATGGGCATATAAGTAATGTTAAAGACATTAAATTTTCTGAAGGTTATGGGCTTCGCAATCTAAAAAAAAGGCTAAAAAAACATAATGGGAAAATCACTTTTGGCATTAACAAAAGTGGGCATGGCTTAAAGGTTATAATGAGTTTTCAAAGATCATAGAGATGTACCAAGTTGCGCTTATAGAAGATGATATAGAAATAGCTGAGTTGATAAAAAATAAATTAAATAACATAGAGTTTTTAAGCTCTATAGATATTTATGAAGGACCATTGACATATCTTAATTCGGGGAAAAAAGCTCCTATCATTCTTTTGGATATATTGATGCCAGAAATGAATGGTTTAAATGCAATTCCTATTCTTCTTGAGTATGATCCTGACGCACTAATCATTATGCATACAATAAAAAATAATTCTGAGACAATTTTTCAATCTATTAGGTCTGGTGCAGTTGGCTATATTGATAAACAGAGTTCAAATATAGATTACACAAAAGTATTTAGATCAATATTAAATGGTGGAGCTTATCTTACACCGAATGTAGCATATAAAATTGTTAATTATTTTCAAACGAAAAAAAATCAGTTTAATAGTCTAACAGATAGAGAGAATCAAATTACTGATAAAATTGTAGAAGCAAAGTCTTACAAAGACATTGCAGATGAACTGAACATTAGTATTAATACAGTTAGAATGCATATAAAAAATATTTATGGTAAGCTACAGATTAATTCAAAGTATGAACTTATAAAATTGACTAAGTCACGTTAGTCTATATATAGCTTTTAATTGCTAAAAAGCGATACCATAATTAGACAAAATGCTCCGTTTTTTTGAATTTTTGCCTTTGTCAGCTTCCTTAAAATTCGTCCGGTCTAAAGTGCAAAAACTCTTACTTTTGTTCTATGAAAAAATCTCGATTTACCGAATCCCAAATTATCTCTATTCTCTTCCAGCATGAACAGGGATGCAAAGTAGCCGATCTGGTTCGTGAACACGGAATTAGCCCAGCCACCTTTATAACTGGAAAGCCAAATACGGAGGTATGGGTGTCAGTGAGCTTACCCGACTGAAAGAACTGGAAGCCGAAAAACGCCGTCTGAAGCGTATGTATACTGATTTAAGCTTAGTCCATCATGCCCTGAAAGACGTGATGCAAAAAAGCTGTAATGGCGACCATGCAAGCAAGTTTTCAAACAGCTCACCAGCCTGTCTTTGAGTCAGCCCTTGTCCGTATAAGGCACTAACAAGCTTATCGGTCTCGGCTTGCTGGCTGCGTAGCAACGTCAACACTTTAGGATAGAATTCTCCATTGCGATCTCGGGGAATACGCAGTTCCAAAAGCTTTCCGTGGCCATAGACCCGGCCCGGGCGGTAGCCATTGCTTTTATTGCCTTCAGCAGACTCCAAATGCAATGCCCGCTCATGTTTCATCATCGCATTAAGGGTAAACTCTAATACTTCGTTGAGCCCGTTATCCTGCTTGATATGGTTGGTAATTAGATCATTGAGTAGTACTTTTGAGATAATCATTGGTCTTCTTGTGTTTTGGGTTCTTGGTTGGTTTGGACGCTGCCAAACCTACACAAGAAGACTTTTTTATTCTACCTACAGACACACTTTTCTGGCAAGTACCTAATTAGATCATTGAGTAGTACTTTTGAGACAATCATTGGTCTTCTTGTGTTTTTGGTTCCTGGTTGGTTTGGTCGCCGCCAAATCTATACGAGAAGACTTTTTTATATTTTACCAACAGACACACTTTTCTGGTAAGTACCCACAATAGTCCCAAAAGTACTTTAGGAACCCGTTAGAATTATCAAAAAATACACATCTTCATGTGTTTTTTAATGTATATGCGATACATATACTATTCAATACTAAAAATGGAATGTATTGTAAAACTTCATGTATTGTAGAACTTGTAGTAAAGAAGTCAAAGATGATAATACGATTTGTTCAAAGTGCGATAACCATATCCTTATGGGTAAGAGCTACTGTCCTGGGTGTGGAAAAGCTACAAGTTATCGAGAAGTACTCTGCTATATCTGCGGCCACAATCTTACCATAGAACTAAAATCTCTTAGTCGACTTGATATATCCCCCCAATATCGTCGCATTTACAGAAGTACAGATGAAAATCTAATCTTTGGAATTATGGCAGGGATAGCGCATAAGTATGGAACAAATAGAACTGTGCTCAGATTAACGGCTTTTTTATTAACGTTCCTGTTCGGTTATTATGGCACTATACTTGTACTAACATACATACTTTCTGTATTTCTCCCAGCTCTTCCGACGAAAAATATAAGGTAATGGTACATTTTTATGAGTAACATCCTGCATAAGTTCAATTTGGTATTTATTCCCATTATTCTTTCAGCAAATTCCGTATCAGGACAGATTGATGATAATTCAAGTAAATCTTTTCATGAGGTTACGGAAACATATCAAGATTCAAGTACTTCATACGCTAATAAAAAAGAGATTGGTGATATAGGAGATAGTGGAGGAATAATATTTCAGATTGTAAATACAAAAACAAATTACGAGTATACTGAAGCATATCAATTTGATTTACGGCAACGATTATATCACGATAATGGAGTCATAATCAATCAATTTGATCTAAACGGCTACACTGATTGGAGACTACCAAGTGCTGATGAGTTTTTGAAAATGATTAAATTAATAGATTTGGATATTGATGTAGGATTAGGAGGTGGTGCTAGGCCCTACTGGATAAATGAGTCTGCAAACTATAAAGACCACAGATGTACAGAAAATGGTCCAGTCCCCATGTTTTTAGTTTATTGGGTCGGCTTGGAGACTACATACTACCCTAACGGCAAGCCTTTCAAAAACATGGAAAACTGGATTCCAAAATGTCCGAATAAAAAATATTTTGTCAGACCAGTAAGGTCATATACAAAACAAAAAAGAAAACCATAAAATTATGAATATTGTATACCCCCTAATAGGAAAATAGCCTTTGATTAGGCTATTTTTTTTAGGTAATATCCACAATTGATAAAGGAAAAATGGTTGATGTCTTTTTTCCAAAATTTCGTCTATGTTTTGTCTGAATTTTGAGGAAGTTGTACTGCCTCTTTGCATTTCTTTAACTGTTACTCACCGAATTAATTTGTCTGGATGTTTTACTTACATAGGTTGTCAATGTCGTTATTCTGTTAAATTCGTTGGCACCTAATTTTAGATAAGCACCTATGTAAACAAAGTGTTTACGCGTTGATCGGATGTCCGCCACCTGGCTGCCATGCTGTGCTGTATTCGTTTAAAAAAGCAGGGGTCATGATAACCGACCATCATACGGCATCCAGGTAGTTCATGAAATTTTGTACCAGAGAAAAAGAGGCCGGCCGTGAAGTAATGGCCGACTGGTCCTGGATTGTACCTCCTATGAGCGCATCAACCATGGAAGTATTCCATAAGCAATGGCAGGATGAGGTGTTAGACCCAAACTTTTATTATCAGGAAAAGAAGTGGAAGAAAACCGCTGGTAAAAAATTAAAGGAGTGTCCTTACCATCTGAATTCGAATTAAATTAGATATCAACTATTCAATAAGTATTATCTTGCTTTTTACACTTTTTTGCATATTCAGTAGGGGTAGAGCCTGTCTTATCCTTAAACAATTTATAAAACGTAGTTTTGTTTGAAAACCCAATATCTTTAAGCAGGGCACTTACTGTATAGGTTTCAAAGTACCCTTCTTCAATTTTAGAAATTGCATCCTTTATCCGGTATTCATTGATCAGTTCGTTAAAGTTCATGCCGAAATGTTCATTGATAAGGTAGGATAACTTTCTGGCAGGAATGTTAAGCTCAGTGGCAAGGTCATTTAATTTTAATGAATTGGTTAGATATACGTTATCCTTTTCAAGTGCTTCTTTTAAAGCATTTATTTCTTCCTCAAACTCATTTCTATTCTCATTCTCTTTCGCATCATTATTTTGTTGGGCTTTACGTTGATAATTGTAAAGCCCTATCAAAGTTTCCGGAAAAACAAGAAGGTAGGCTGTATAAAAAATGAGTGTGCCGTTGAATAACGTAACGATGAGAAATTCGATCAGTCCACTCACTAAGGCTGAAGGCTGTAAAACCGGGAATAGATTTGTTAGTACGAAGCTGGAAAAACTAATGAGGTTTACGGATAAAGTAACACCGAAGAGTAAAATCCACTTGTAAATGCGCTGTTTAAAACCCTTGCTATTTACATTTTTATACAAGACATAAACCTTATGTTTGCGCAATAAGTGAATAATCAATAATGAATAGGTAAGACTGATAAGGGCTCTCACTACTGAGAATGTAGCCTCATCTACCATTCCAACGTTAGTAGTATATTCAAGCGTATTATCACTTAAAAGCTGTTTTACCACCTGTTTTTTAAACGTTGCAGATGAAAAATAGAAGGGAGCGTATTGTAAAAAACCCAACAAAAAAGGCACACTGTGCCAAATATCACTCTTGTGAAGCGCATTTTCATCATTTAATACAGACCTGATATATAGGTAACCAATAGCCGGGCTAATTAAAGAAAGGGGTAAAGTGGTTCTGTATAGATACCATAGATTTTCAATAAGTCCGGTGAAAACCAACAGATATAAAGCCAGCGCTGCAATGTTGATCCCGAAAAAAGTTATAAGCAAGCGGTTCGAAAACACCTGCCGGTCTTTTCGCACCAAAATCCGAATAATAAGCACCAATGACAACGCGATGACGCTAAGGTGTAAAACGGTAAAAAAAATAGACAATGGATTGTTCAAAGCTAAGACTTCTGCTGTATAATATCTTTATGTGTCAATAATACTGAATTCTTGACACCTAAAATAGGGTAATAGAGATGTTTATTAGTAGAAAATTGATATTATAAAAACTAAACTAAACCTGAATAAACTCAGTTCCAGAAACCTCCATATGGTGCTGAAACAGACCATTCTTAGAGGAAATTAATTGTACAACCCTTAGCATGAAATTCAGGGCATCTTTTGCAATTAAATTTTTAATAAAACTGACATCTTTGTCCCCATGAAATCAAGAAAAAAATTTCTAAAAACCATTGCTGCCGGTTTATCTTTAGGTTGGTTATTTACAGACAATTCTCAGGCTGCTAATGTTGACGACTTGCCAGCAAATAGCCTGGCAACAGAACCATATATCGGCACTGTGGCACTTTTCGCGTTTAATTTTGCACCAAATGGCTGGATGCCTTGCGACGGGCGTTTACTTTCAATAAGTGAGTACGATACCCTTTACAGTCTTCTGGATACTATTTATGGTGGAGATGGCCGAACTACCTTTAGGCTACCCGACTTACGTGGACGGGTACCTATTGGAACCGGACAAATGCCAGGGGGGAGTAATTACCTGCTGGGTGCACAGGGAGGTACAGAGACAAATACGCTTAATGAGGCTCAACTTCCAAGCCACAGTCATAGTTTAAATGTGTCCGGTAATCCGGGTACTTCTTACGAGGCTGCAGGAAACCTGCCTGCGGCAAACCGCGATGGTATTTTGCATTATGCTGAAACATCTGATAATACCATGGGAAATCAAGCGATATCAGCAACGGGAAGCGGGCAAGCAGTTAATAACATGCAACCTTACCTAAGTCTAAACTACTGTATAGCCGTAACCGGCCTGTACCCACCGACTCCATAATTGGCATACGGGTATAAAAAATTAATAATCAATAAATACACTTAAATAACAATATGATTTCATCAATCTGGCAGGTGTTAAATAGATCTGCACTCGGGTATATGTTCATAAGCTTCCTTATAATGGCAAGCGGGCAAGCATATGCACAAACATTTTTAATAAGCAGTAACAGCCAGAATGCTGTTCAGGTGTTATCTGATGAAGGCATAGCAGATCTAAATGTAGATGGGGCCGTTAGCCCCTGGGGTATATCTGCTGACCCTGGTGAAAATAAGATCTACTGGAGTAATGTCACCGAAGGATCGATCAGGAGGGCTGATACAGATGGAACGAACTCAGAAACCGTACTAACCGAACTTGATGTGCCCAGGGGGGTTGCCGTAGATGCCGGCAGCAACAAGTTATTTTGGGCAGAGGCTGGAAGCAGTACCCCGGCCATTCGTGGTTTAGATCTTGGAAGTGAAAATGCAGTGATTGAGGATATAGTTACAACCAATATAACCTCCCCCTATCACATCGCGTTAGATTCTGTAAACAGCTACATCTACTGGGTAGATAATGCCCTGGATGCCAAACATATCAAGCGGGCCAGTTACGATGGAACGACGGTTGAAACGGTGATCTCTGAGGTGAAACAGGTATCTGGTATTACGCTCGATTTAGCCAGCGATAAGATCTTTTGGGGAGATTTTGAAGATGACAAGATCTACAGTGCCAGTACAACCGGCGTGGATAGCAATATTCAAACAGTACATGCAATGAGCGAAGAGGCAAGCCCCTGGGCTCTGCAATTCGATCCAGAGGCTGAACGGTTACTCTGGTCTGATTATTTAACCGGTACCTTGAATCAGCTGGATCTAAACAGCGGTACTGTGACCAATGTTTCTTCCAGTGCCCCATCCGTATCCGGTATATCAACGTATAACCTCTCAGGTCAAAATGCAGCACCGGCATATTCAGGAGGCAGCGGTACCGAGGCTGATCCTTACAAGATCGCAACTCAACAAGATTTAATTGACCTTTCCAATACCCCCGCAGATTGGGATAAACATTTTATTCAAACCGCAGACATTGTATTCAACAGCGACTCTACACAATTAGATTGGGACGGGGATGGTACCGCTGATTGGGATGCTGAGGATCAGAAAGGGTTTACACCTATAGGTACAGGTGATGATAGCTTTACTGGCTCATATAGTGGCGAAAATCACACTATATCAAGACTGTACATTAACCGTGAGAATGCACTTTATATCGGGTTGTTTGGGGTTTTAAATGGTGGGGATATTAAAAATGTAGGCCTGCTGAATGTTGATATAAAAGGAGAAGACAGAACGGGTGGTCTTGTTGGATATGTATCTGATAATAGTTTAGTTGCCGATACTTATGTGACAGGCAAAATCTCTGGAGGAACTGTGGTAGGAGGTTTGATAGGATATGCTGGAAATGGAGAGATCAATAATAGTTATGCAAATACCAATGTGGAAGCTACCGGTGATAATGTTGGTGGTCTTATTGGTGACAACAGTGCAAAAGTAAGTAATGCCTATGCCCAGGGGGTAGTAAGCGGTAATAAAAATGTGGGGGGGCTTATCGGTTTAATAAGAGATTCAGACATTTCTAATGTGTATGCCACAGCCGAAGTTTCTGCAAATGAGAATATTGGTGGTTTAATTGGCGGAAAACTAAACACAAACACCTCCGATTTAAGCGGGAACACAGCGTTCTGGGATGTGGAAACCAGTGGTGTTGGGAGTGCCGGTAATGATAACTTCGGAGCCACCGGTAAAACCACAGCCGAGCTTAAAACCCTCTCCACCTTCACCGATGCCGGCTGGGATTTTACCGGTGAGACGGCCAATGGAACGGACGATATCTGGACGATCAAAGAACCAGGCAGCGGCTATATCTCGTATCCTTATTTATCTGGCTTAACATATGATGCCCCGGAAGCCAACCCGGCCGTCAATCCTATTCCGGGCTTAAGTAAATTACCGTACGCCGGCGGCAGCGGCACCGAAGCCGATCCCTACCAGATCGAAACTTGGGAGCATTTGCACAATGTGCGCCAAAACCTCGATGCCCACTTTGTGCTGAATAACGATTTGGATGAGAACACAGCGGGCTATGCCACCTACGTCAAAGACGGCGAAACCCTGGCCAATGACGGCAAGGGGTGGGAGCCGATTGGGGACTCAAATACACCATTTCAAGGAAAATTTAATGGAGGAGGCTTCCTCATTAGTTCGCTGGAAATGTACCGCCGTCCCCAGGATGAGATAGGTCTTTTTGGCTGGATAGGGTCTTCCGGAGACGTAGCACGTCTTGGTGTCTCTGTACAGATCAGCGATGGCAGCAATGGCGCTGGCGGCGATTCCTCGGTTGGTGGCTTAGCGGGCGTTAATTTTGGAAGTATCCAGGAAGTATATGTGCAAGGCCTGGTCATTGGTACCACTTATGTTGGTGGGTTAGTTGGGGCCAATGAAGGTACGATAGAAAACAGCTATGCCACAGCATCGGTAAAAGGGGATGTTGTTGCCGGGTTTGCAGGCATGAATTCTGCTACAATCAATAACAGCTATAGCACAGGCTTTGTTACCCCGGAAGGCGGAAAAAGTGCCACTTATGGCGGTTTTGTAGCCTTATTTGGGGGGGGGACAGTAACCAATGCCTACTGGGATATTGATCTTTCACAGGTCGGTATATCAGACGCCGGGGAAGGGAAAACAACGGCCGAGATGAAAACCTTGAGTACCTTTACCAACTGGGATTTTGATACCGTATGGGCTATAAAAGAAGGCGCTTCCGTCTCCACCCCCTACCTGCAGAATGCGGTGCAGGAGCCCGCCCCTGGGCTGGTCGAATACTTTGCGGGTGGTAGTGGTACGTTAGAAGATCCCTACCAGATCGAAACCTGGGAGCACCTGCATAATATCCGCTTTGCCCCGGAAGCCCATTTCCAGCTGATGAATGATCTGACCCCGGCAACTAATGGCTATACCACCTATGTTGAGGATGAAAATGGCCTGGTGGACGACGGAAAAGGATGGCTGCCCATTGAGTCATTAACCGGCACCCTGGATGGTAGCCATAGCGAAGGCATATTTACGATTAGCGGGCTAAAAATAAACCGCCCTGCTGCAAGTGCAGGCGTGGGGCTGTTTGCCGAACTTGGGAAAACGGCTAATATCACAGAGCTTCTGGTTAAAGATGCTGACATTACAGGTAACAATGGTGTAGGCATTATTGCAGGAAATAGCGCGGGCGTTGTATTACGAGTGGGTGCATTGGGCACTGTACAAGCCAATAGCTCAGCTGGCGGTCTTGTAGGTATTCTTACCTTTCAAACCAGTCAAACCGAAACACCTACCATAGAAAAGTCTTTTGCAGATGTTGCGGTAACAGCTGCAAACGACATAGCTGGTGGTTTGGTGGGTTGGGTCGCTGCCAGCAATCAAGGGGCTATATTAGATGCTTATGCCACCGGTACGGTAACAGCAAATGATAAAGTAGGTGGCTTGGTAGGTTTATTGGACAATTCCAGTTTAGCCAGAACCTATGCAACAGGGCAGGTAACAGCCAATGCCGATTCTCCCACAGAGGTAGGCGGACTTGCCGGCGGAGTGTTTGATTTAAACCAAGCTATGGTTAAAGGCAGTCTCTACGACACGCAAACAACCGGGCAGGGGTATGATTCGGACACCGATGTCGGTATCGGTAAAACCACCGCCGAAATGAAATCCATAGATACATATAACGGCATTACCGAAACCAGCTGGGATTTTGATAATGTATGGCAAATGAAGGATCCGACAAGCGGATATAAGACCTACCCCTACTTACAGGCATTCGAGTATGATGAGCCGGAAGCTGAGATTGTGATCACTACCTTACCGGGCCTGGAAGCGTTGCCCTACGCAGGCGGCAGCGGCACCGAGGCGGATCCTTTCCAGATCGAAACCTGGGAGCACCTGCATAACGTGCGTGAAAACCTGGATGCTCACTTTGTGCTGAACAACGACCTGGATGAGAATACCGCCGGCTACGCGACCTACGTGAAAGACGGCGAGACCCTGGCCAATGACGGCAAGGGGTGGGAGCCGATTGGGCTTGGAAATGGTTTTGGTGACCAATTTTCCGGTGTGTTCGATGGGGGAGGTCACGAGATCAGTGGGTTAGTTATCCAAGATCCTGAAACAGATTTTATTGGGTTTTTCTCAATTTTAAAAGGTGCAATTAGCAATGTTCAGTTTTCCAATGTAGATGTAACGGGGAAAGCTTTGGTAGGTTCTGTTACTGGATATAGTTATACAAAAACAGCACGTATTGAGAACATTAGATCAGAAGGTTCTATAACGGGTAATGAAAATGTTGGAGGCTTGGTAGGCACAAACTGGAGCCTTATTCAAAATGTTAGCTTTACAGGGTCGGTCACAGGTGAAGAAGGAGAAGATGGATATTATACCGGAGGTCTTGTAGGTATTAATGAAGAACAGGGGGTCATACAAGCAGCCTATGCTCGAGTAAGCGTGACTGGAGATGAAGGAGTTGGAGGGCTTGTGGGTTATAATACTGATGAATGGGCGGGCGAGGCAGAGGGTAGAATCATTGATGCCTACGTGACAGGCAGTGTAACCGGTAATAGTCAAGTTGGCGGTGCCGTAGGTGCCAATGATACCGAGCTGAATCGTGTCTATGCATCAGTTAGCGTAACCGGGAACAGCGATACCGGAGGTCTTGTAGGAATTGCACTAAATGATCCAGGTAACATCATCGGTTCATTTTGGGATACAGAAGTTTCAGGACAAACCAGCAGTGCGGGAAATGGCGGCACCGGTAAAACCACAGCCGTGCTTAAAACCCTCTCCACCTTCACCGATGCCGGCTGGGATTTTACAGACGGCACAGGAGTATGGGCGATTGAACAGGGCAATAGTGTATCATACCCGTATCTGCAGGCCCTGAGTTACGATGAGCCCGGGGCTACACCGGAGGTAAACCCCATTCCGGGGCTAAAACTGTTTCTTCTTGCAGAAAATGGAGTGACGGTACTATGCAAAAATGCGAGCATAGGTAACACAGGTGAAGTACGCATAAATGGGACGGCAGTGACATTTACTAAGCGTGCTGCCACTGATATAACAGTTGATAATGCAGCTACAACCTGTACTTCTGGGATCACTGATATGAGCGCTCTTTTTAAAGATAGTAACTTTAATCAGGATATAAGTAGCTGGGATGTAAGCTCGGTGACGAATATGGCAGAAATGTTTAGTGGCAATAGTGAATTTAACCAGGATATAGGAAGTTGGGATGTGAGTTCTGTAACCGATATGCGTTCAATGTTTTATGGGGCCACAGCCTTTAACCAGGATATAGGAAGTTGGGATGTAACCTCGGTGACAGATATGTCTGACATGTTTCTTAGCTCCTTTGCATTTAACCAGGACATAGGCAGTTGGGATGTAAGCTCGGTGACGGATATGTCAGGTATGTTTCAATCTGCCAAAGTCTTCAACCATGATATAGGCAACTGGAATGTAAGTTCAGTGAAGGATATGTCACTGATGTTTTCCTTTTCTTCTTTTAACCAGGATATAGGCAAATGGGGGGAGAAAGTAAGCTTTGTTACCAATATGCATTGGATGTTTAAAGAAAACAATAATTTCAATCAGGATATAAGTAGTTGGGATGTGAGCTCGGTGACGGATATGTCTGGAATGTTTTCGGATGCTACTGCCTTTAACCAGGATATAGGCAGTTGGGATGTGAGTTCGGTGACAGATATGTCTGACATGTTTCTTGCGGCCACAGCCTTTAACCAGGATATAGGAAGTTGGGATGTGAGTTCTGTAACCGATATGAACGTAATGTTTGCTATCGCAGAAAACTTTAACCAAGATCTAAGTGGGTGGTGTGTAGAGCAGTTTAACAAAGAACCCCAATATTTTTCTGCAGATGCGGCTGCATGGGATAACGCCTATAAACCAGTGTGGGGTAGCTGTCCAGTGGCTTCTTCAATACTATACGCCGGCGGCACCGGCACCGAGGCCGATCCCTATCAGATCGAAACCTGGGAGCACCTGCATAACGTTCGTGAAAACCTGGATGCTCACTTTGTACTGAACAACGACCTGGATGAGACGACTGAAGGCTACGCGACCTACGTGAAAGACGGCGAGACCCTGGCCAATGACGGGAAGGGCTGGGAGCCGATTGGCACCAAAGGCACAGAATTTACGGGCGCCTTTAACGGTGGCGGCCATACCATAGCCGGGCTGCATATCCAGCGTTCTGCCACTGATTTTGTAGGGCTATTTGGGGCCACGGGTTTTGGAACGATCGAAGATCTGGGGCTGGTAAATGTTGATATTACCGGGGCAGATAAGGTGGGAAGTATTGCAGGTAGTCTTAGCGGCCCGCTAACAACGTCCTATGCAACTGGGGCTGTATCAGGCGAAGCAAATGTTGGCGGCCTGGCGGGAGAGCTTTATGGGTATATGGGAAATGTGTACAGTCTGGTAGATGTGTCCGGAGATAGCTATGTAGGCGGGCTGGTCGGGTTGAATGATGTAACAGTTGTAAATGCATATGCTGCGGGGGCCGTAGAAGGAGATAGCAACGTTGGTGGATTAATGGGGTATTCCACCAACCCATTAGCGATAGGCAGTTTCTGGGACACGCAAACCTCAGGGCAGCAGAGTAGTGCCGATGGCACCGGCAAAACCACGACCGAGCTCAACACCCTGGCGACCTTTACCACCGGCCTGGGAGAACAAGCCTGGGATGTTGAACAGGTATGGCAGATCATGGAGCCTGGAAGCGACTATGTGTCCTACCCCTACTTGCGCGGTTTTGCCTATGACGAGCCGGGCGCAGAGCCGGCAGTAAACCCCATTCCGGGCCTGGAAGCGCTAAGCCCGGCGCCCGTGGTGCTGGCGACCACGCCGGCCGATGGGGCGGAGCAGGTGGCGGTGGACGCGCAGATCCGGGTGAGCTACGACCAGCCGGTGGAGGCGGTGGACCTGACGGGGGTTGTGCTGAGTGACGCCTCTGGAGCTGCAGTGACCGGAGTGAGCGCGGCCGTGGCCGATTCGGGGTTGACCCTCAGCCATGGCGGGCTGGCCGGCGGGGCGGCCTACCGGGTGACGGTGCCGGCCGGGGCCGTGGCCAACCTGGACGGGATCCCCGGGGCAGAAGTAAGCTGGGGCTTTGCCACTGAGCAGCTGGTGCCGGAGGCGGTTACGCTGCTAAGCCCGCAGGACGGGGCAGGAAGTATTGAGGTGCTGGCCAGCTTCCAGTGGAGCCCATCGGAGGGAGCCGAGCGGTATCACCTGCAGGTTTCCGGCGCCGATGAGCTCGTGGTTGATATCGATTCGCTTGAAAGAGACACCTACACCCTGGCGGACTCCCTGGACTATGGAGTTTCCTACAGCTGGCGGGTGCGAGCGGGCAACCAGGCCGGGTGGACGGGGTGGAGCGAGGCGTTTGAGTTTGTCAGCGAGGCTGCGGCCCCGGCACTGCTCTTTCCGGCGGCCAATGCGGCGGGGGTGAGTATTGCCCCGCAGCTGGAGTGGAGCGGGGAGGCTGGCGGCGGCCCGTGGCGGGTGCAGCTGGCGGGCCCGGCGGGTTTCCAGCAGGCGCTGGTCGATACGCTTTTAGGGCAGCCCAGGTATTGGGTAACGGGCCTGGAGGAGGCGATGGGGTACACCTGGCGGGTACGTGTAGAAACCGAGGGAACCACCAGCGGGTGGGCAGAGGGGGCGTTTACGACGCGTTCTGCGCCTGATCCGGTAGCGATCAATGGATATACCATTGGTTTTGATGGGGTTACTGCCAGCGATTACCGGCTGATCTCGCTGCCGGGGTCGGGGTCGGTAGATCCGAAGCAGTTATTTGAGGGGGAATATGGCACGCAGTGGCGCCTTGTGTGGGATAACGGGGAGGATGCGAACTATTTTGAGGAATACAATGCGCAGACCAATCCGTATGGATTGGAGCCGGGGAAGGCCTATTGGGCCTTAAGCCGGGAAGATGTGCCCATTACGCGGACCTCAGAAAGTGTGCCCCTTAACGCCAGAGATGCCTATGCGATTGGGTTGCACTCAGGCTGGAACCTGATCGCCAACCCGTTCACGCACCCGGTTAGCTGGGGCGAGGTGCAGCAGCTTAACGGTTTGGAGGAGGCCCTTTGGGGCTACAATGGAAGTTATGCGGCTTCGGAGGAGTTGGAGCCGCTATCCGGGTATTATGTGTACAATGATCCGGAGGCACCCCACGACAGCCTGCTGATACCGTATAGCCCGCCGGGGCGTCAGAAAAGTAAGCGCGCGCTGCGGGCACAGGGTCAAGCGCAGGCCAAACGTAAGGCCACTGTAAGTAGCCGAAGTATGCGGCTGAAAGCGCAGGCGGTGGATGCCGATGCGGCCATGAAGGTAGATATTGTGATGGCAGCAGGGAATGGTGCGGGGCAGCTTAAACGGCACCCGTCTATTGAGCTGGCCGAGCATGCCCTGATGGTCAAGGATGAGGGGCTCAGGCGCGGTGGCTGGGCGGGTCTAACCCTGGAGGATCCGGGCGCCATTACCTCTGAAACGGTGGTCTTTAAAGGCCCGGTTGGCCAGAGCTACCGGGTATCGGTGGAGGTTCCGGAATCGCTGAGGGGGATGGCGGTGCTGCTGAAGAATACCGTCAGCGATGTGACGTGGCTGGTGCGCCCCGGGGCTGCGGAGCGGCTAACGCTGACCGAGCCGGCCAGCGAGTACCAGGTGTATGTGGGGCAGGAGGAGGCCTTGCTGGATATGCAGGAGCAGATGATCCCGACGCAGATAGAGCTCAGGGATAACTACCCGAACCCGTTTAATCCGGTTACGAACATCCAGTATTCGATACCCGAACGGCAGCATGTGCGCTTAGAGGTATATGATGTGCTTGGCCGGCGGGTGCAGGTGCTGGTGGATGAGGAGCAGCCGGCCGGGTATTACACCTTCCAGTTTGATGCCGGCCGTTTAGCCAGCGGGGTGTACCTATACCGCATGCAAACCGGCGGGACGGTTAAAACCGGGCGCATGACCCTGGTTAAGTAGAACAGACAACAAAGCAAGAACCCGATATAAACAGGACAAGCAAATGTATGTAGAATCAACGATAACGGTAAGCAAGAGTTCCCGCTGGCTCATGGGGATGTGGATCGGCCTCATGGTGCTGCTGATGACAAAGCCGGCGGCGGCGCAACATAGCCATAGCCATTCGGTCGTGGTTAGATCCCAAAATCAGCAGACTATGCCCATACCCTTGGAGCAACAGCAAGACGTGCGTGTAATACCGGAAGGTACCTTGAAGATGCTGCCGGTGCCGGTATTTAACGTGCTGGGCAGGGTCCCTGTAAGGGCGGTTGAGGGGTTGAGCCGGCAAAGCCGAAATCAGCGCTTTGTTGAGGTGATCAAAGAAAATAAGTATCTGGCCATAGGAGTGGGCATACTCACGGTGAGTATGGTTGCTATTTTGGCTACATCAAGTGGAGGCGGATCGCAAAGCGGTGCTCTTGAGGTGCCAGCTGGCCCTTTACCTATGCCGGAGGGGCGACCCGGGTCATAAATTACTTCTACAAAAAAATAGTCGGAATTTTAAATTTTGTGTCACAATGTACTTAGTTTGATAACAAACAATTATTATTTCGAGCGCAATGTAATAGAGTTGTTAGCTTTCTAAAGCTACTAATTATCAAAGCCGTCAGATTGATCTGACGGCTTTTTATATTAGTGTCAATTTCTTTGAGGGTGTTGAGAGGTCCCCACTGTCCCATCCTAAATTTGTACTCTTCAAAAAATGTACAACTGTGTAAATTATCTTGTCATGACAAGTCAGGTAGTAGCAAGAATATAGTTTACCATGATTGACTATTGGTATAACCCTAAGTTAGACTAGCGACAATGCGGATATAAAATTGTTTCACCTTCGTACCTAATAGATAAGCTGTTGGTTAATATAATTAGGCCAGGAATAAAAAAATAAAACCTCGAACAAGGGGCTTTATTAGATGGGGTTGTTGTTCTGGTACTAAAAACAAATCCAAAAATGTGTTTAGTAAATATTGCACATAGACATAAATGTCTCATGATTATCTAAAATAACATATTGTTTGATGTTTATTTTTAAAAAAAAGACGTTTTTATCAAAATAGAGCCGTATAGACTCTATGCTATCGATTATTACTTTATTTAAGTTTGTAGTTGGAAAACATCATGACACATGTTGGTTATGGGCAGTAGGTCGCTGTGCAGTGATACAGCGGCCTATTTTTTCTAAACTTTCTAACAAAGGTGCTTTATATTCTAGGATCATTACTCATACCCATAATTACCTTATACCTGGAGAGAGTGTTAACTATACCGTGCTTACGGTTAAAAATTTTCGAGAGAACATTTTAAATACACTGATATTGAAAGCATATAGTTGATATGAGATTGAAAGGTCACCTCTACATTATTGTGATTTTTACTGTTTTATGTTCTGGGCATGTCTTAGGTCAAGATACTTTATCCGTTAACAGATCAGTATCAGATGAATTATTAGAAGACATCGGGGCCAAAACTCAGGCGTATTTCAATATGGAAATGTATAATCGGGCTGAGGACTACTTAGAGGCGTTAGATAGTGATAATAATGAACGGAATTTTTTGAGAGAGCTTGAGGAGCAGGTGCGCTTGCTAAGCCGAACAGGTGAATACGGTAAAGCCGAATACTTTTTAGCCTATCTTATCTCACACCCCTCTATTGCGCAGCTGGGAGATGAATCAGAAGTGCTTTCGGTAATGCTCCTTCTCTATTCACAGGTGTTATCGAGCCAGGTGAAGACAGAAGCGGCCCTGCAGGTTCTGAATTCTATCCAGTTAACCTCTGTCGGAGATTCTTTGTTCCTGGG
The DNA here is from genome assembly GCF_042684365.1 of Gracilimonas halophila. Taxonomy (NCBI): domain Bacteria; kingdom Pseudomonadati; phylum Balneolota; class Balneolia; order Balneolales; family Balneolaceae; genus Gracilimonas; species Gracilimonas halophila. The sequence goes on from NZ_JBHULI010000021.1 coordinate 23,254, forward strand.
CGATGTGTATCGAACCAAAGGCGCCCTTTATCGAGATCTGGGCAATTTCGAGGAGTCGGTTCAAAATTATCAGTCGGCTATTGAGTTATATAAGCGGGAGCAATATGACAGAGGCACTTTTCAGGCCTATGTTGGGTTAGCGGCTCTGAACCTTCAAATTGATGACCAGCAGAGGGCAAACCGATACTTTAACCGGGCAGAAGATTATCTGACTGATAATACAGATCAGTATCAGGTGGCTGATTTTTACAGTAACTTTGGCGTTAATTACCGGCAGCTTGATTCGCTTGACCGGGCTAAGGATATGATGCTGGAAGCTTTGTCTATTGCCGAAAGCCTGGGGCATACCATGCTGCAGGCACAAAACCTGCTGAATATTGGAAATGTGTATGCTTCGGAGGGGCTGGACAGGCAAGCCATTGACTATTATGAACGAACACTGGCGCTCAGTAAGCAGGAGGAGATTACCTATGGCCAAATTCTTTCCTACCTGTCTATCGGCAGGCGGTTATACAGCCTGGGAGAGTATGACCGGTCCATTGGGTATTATGACAGTGCGGCTGTACTGCTATCTGAGAGTACGCTGCCCCAGGAAACCCTTACGCTTTATGAATACTATGCTGATTCATACACAGAAGCAGGCAACAGCCTTAAGGCGCAGCGCTATACAGCACGTTATGAAAGCTTACAAGACAGTTTACTGTCTGCCGAAGCCCAAAATGAGATCTTAAGAAGCCAAAGTGAGTTTGATATTACTCGCCAAAAGGCCGAGATCGATCAAAATCTGAGTACCATATCAAGATTATCCGTGTATATTGGGTTTACCTTGTTTGCAAGTGTACTTTTACTGTGTGTGGCAATATGGCTTTGGAGGCGTAATAAAAAACTTAAAGCCCTGTTTGAAAGAAATATGCAGGTGCAGAACTTGCCGCCGTACCTGCAGCCTATATTAGGTGAAAAAGCTGGTAATAAGGCTTTAGATAACAAAGGGCAGATTCATAAAAAGCACAGCAGCGTTGCGCAATCTGAAATTGCTGCTGCCGATGAACCGGCAGAGGCTACAGTTAAACATGAACAGGCTGTCGAGACGGTAAAACAGTTGTCTCAGATTTTCAAGAAGATCATACATTTGCTGGAAGATGAAGAAATCTATCGGGACAAATACCTGAATATTGAACGGCTGGCACAAGAGGTGGGTACCAATAAAAAATATATTTCGGATGCAATAAGCTACGGAAGCAATGGTAACTTTTATGATTTGGTTAATAAATATCGCATTAACGAAGCCCGCCGCCTGCTTGCCAAGCCTTCCTATCAGGATTACTCCCTGGATGTTATTTATGAGAAATGCGGCTATAAAAATGCCAGTACCTTCTACAAAAATTTCCGGGAAATAACGGGTTTAACCCCTGCTCAATACAAAAAGCAGAACAGTTTAGCCGCCCGCTAAAACGGCACAGCCTTTCTTGCTATCATACCAACTTTTTCCTGATTCATAAAACAGGTTCGGTATATACCGATCATAGAACAGTACATCTTCACCTCCATGCTTAAGCAGAGCAGAGAAGAGCTTAGCTTAGGCAATGAGCGTTTGAGAGTGCCTGCCCGTAAATGAAATCTTATGGCTAAAATAGTATCAACATGATGGATTGGAATAGTAGCTTAATACAAGCTGGCCAACACGAATACGTAAATATCTATACCACCCAGCCGGATGGGGTTATGGCAGGTTTCGACTTCGTAATTTATGTGTTGGCGGCCCTAACTTGCCTGCTAACCCTGTTAAATATCTATTTTTTAATTAAAGACCACAAGCTTAACAAAAAGATTAAACAGGAACTTGAGACCGGCCGGCAAATGTATGTGCCCACCCTGGCGCATCTGCCATCGGGTACGGCAACAACCCCACAAAGCATCGGGTTTACGGATGCGAGCCAACCCGGCATTGGGCGTTGTGAGCGACCTATTGACCCCGCCATCTACCACCTTCTGAATACCTACATTAATCACATAGATAGCCGGCAAAACTAAAAGGGGCAGAGACTCCGCCGGGTACACGCAATGCAGGTGTAAATACCTGAATTAGGCTTTACAGGCGCTCAGGCGGTATTTATTTCTCTGAATCATAATGTCATTTCGCTAAATCATATTCATTGGAGCCTATTTTTTAGGATGTAATTATCAAAAATTATTATAGCTGTTATTATCCCATGCAAACAGTGTTCAAATCACTCACGCTTTTATTACTATTTTTTGTCGCCTTCTCAGTAAACGCCCTTGCGCAACTTGAAGCTGTGCAGCCACCGGGCAGCGGTACGTCTTCAAACCCGTATGAGATCTCCTCTCATGATCACTTGTACTGGATGTACTCCGAGAATGATCAGTTCGATGAAAATACCTATTTCATCCAGACACAGGATATTTACCCCAAGCTCAGAAATGATGGCGACAAGGAAAGCTTTTACCCGATTGGCTCCGTAAATCACCCATTTAAATCGCATTACGACGGGCAGGGTTACGCGCTCATTGATTTTGACATTCATCGGAATAACGGGGATACCCATGGGTTTTTTGGGCGTATTTTTGACAATGGTTCGGTAAGAAATCTCTCCATCATCAACGTCTCTTTGAAAAACACGAGTTCAAACGGCTATGTAGGGGCTTTAGCGGCTTATGTTAAGTTTGCCACTCTGGAAAATATCTATGTTTCAGGAACCGTTGAGCCCGGTGGCGATTCTGATGACTACTTTGGTGGGCTTGTTGCTTTTGTGCAGGACTTTAACCAATCCAACAACAAAACCATCATCAGAAATGTCCATTCTGATATTCGTTTTACTAATGATGATGGATATGGACGTGAGGGAGGGATAGCAGCTTACCCCAATACTGATAATTACCCTGAGTTTTCGCAGACCATTACAAGAAATACCATTGATGGTGTTTTAACTGATCCCGCGCCTGGTGCCTTCTACGATCTTTACAGTTCAGACACTAAATATTATTGGGCAAGTAACTTTGCGGAGAAGGCCGAAAGTGGGGTGTACGATAACCGTAACGACGTAGATGAAGGCAATATGTATCGGTCAACGGCCGACCTGTTGAGCTTGTCTAACTACACCAATATGCCATCTTTTGCTTTGGAAGGGTATGGTTCTGCTGCCTTCAAAGAAACCACAGGCCCCTGGAAGATCAGGCAGATCAATACAGCCGACCCCGATGTATCGGACACGCTTGTGGTAACGGTGCAGAACGTTGGTGGCCAAAATAAATTTTTTATTGACGGCGAAGATGGCTCTCAGGTAGCTTTGGAACTTACCCGGGGTGCCAAATACGTGTTTGATCTCTCTGACCCCTCCATGAGTGGGCACCCTTTTAAATTTTCCGAAACGGCCGACGGCACACACGGCGGCGGGGCCGACTATAGTTCGGGCATCACCAGCACCGGAACGCCGGGCACCGATGGTCTGCTCACCTTTGTGGTGCCGCTGGACGCGCCTGAGGCCCTTTACACCTATTGCCAAAACCATGCCGGCATGGGCGGGCAGGCTACACAGCATGATGCCGAGTGGCTGATGGACGCAGAAGGGCGCATCAATCAGGGTTATCCCTACCAGGCGGTATTGCAGGAAGGGGCGCCGCTGGTGAAGCAAAGCCTGCTGAACAATGATGCAACCTCTATCATTGCTACCAATCAGCTGAAAAGTGATGGATTTCGAAAAGTCATCGAGCGCGGGGTCGTGGTAGCCGCTGCGGTAGATACGCCAACGGTGGATAGTAATATTGCCCAGTTTACAGAGAGTAACACCGCCGTGCTGAATAATAAAAGTGTAGACCTCACCGTCACCGGTCTCACGACGGGTACGACGTACGCCATTCGGTCCTACGCCATTAACCAAAGTGCCGACGGGCAGACCGAAGACATCCGTTATTCAGATGTCCAAACCATTACACCCTTTCCTTTTAGCGGTGCAGGTACGGAAGGTAATCCTTTTGTGTTGATGACGCTGAGTGATCTGACCTGGTTCAACAGCTTCAGCGAGCTGCACGATAAACATTTTGAATTAGGGGCTCCCATTGATGCCTCTCAGACGCAGTACTGGGACTGGAGCGACGATAACGGCGATGGCAACCTGTTTAACGACCCCAATGATGCCACCGATGCGGGCGAAAACTGGGGCTGGCGACCCATCCCTGAGTTTACCGGGGTGTTTGACGGGCAGTACTACGCCATCCGAAACCTGGACATTAGCCCGAGTGGCTCTGACTGGAGTAATGACAACAACCTGACGCGCATGGATTACGCCATGTTTGAGGAGTTAGACGGTGGTATCGTTAAACAACTCGACTTGCAGGATATCAATGTAAATGTGACTGGTAATTATAATTATACTTCACGTATTGCTTCGATTGCAGGCGTTATGTATAGCAACTCACAAATCCGTAACACCCGAGTATCGGGCCTTGTGTATGGTGCTGATGAGGTAGGTGGTATCGTGGGATATTTATCATCTGATAATCTTATAACAAATGTAAGTAACCGTGCCACGGTACACAGTCAGGCGCAAGGGCTTGGGGGGATTGCCTATAGGTCGTATGGTACTATCCAATACACTAACTTTATAGGAGAGTTGATCTATAATGGTAGAGACGTATGGCGTGTGGGAGGCATGGTAGGCGTAATGGAGGGTGGATCTCTATACTACGGATACGTTTCGGCATCGCTAAACCTGAGATCGGCGTCGCCAAATTATACCTCAACTGCTGGCGTTGGCATCATTTACGGAGATGGTAACGGTGGAAGAGTTAGTCGTTTTATCTATGACGCCAGCAAAGATGATGATTATAAGTATGGTTTTGGAGTAAACAATGGTATCAGTGTCAACAATTTATCTGGCGAAGCCACATCAAACTTGGATGGCAAAGGCTATTACAACAACCAACTCCTGATTTCAAGCTACGGCTGGAGGTTGACCCCGGGCTTCAATGTAATGTACTATAAAGACGGGGATGGTAATATCGACCTGTCGAGCCCTCAGAATGATGGTTTTGCCCACCGGGATTGGGAATTCTTTGCGCCCAAAGTAAGCACCGGGGTGTCGAGCAAAACCGGAGAAACCACCGTTGAGGTTGCTGCGGAAATCACCAGCGATGGCCGAGCTGCTACCGATGGTAGCTACACCAACATTACCGACCACGGTGTGGTCTATGGCACCAGCCCCAACCCCACGCTGGAGGATAATGTAGCCAGCAACGGAGCCGGAGCCGAAGGCACGTACACCACCAGCCTGACCGATGTGGAGCCCGGCGTGTTGTATTATGCCCGTGCCTATGCCGAGAACCGGGTGGGTGTGAGCTACGGGGAAGACCAAACCTTTGTGATTCCTCCCTTTGCCGGCTCAGGTACGCTGGAAGATCCTTTTCAGGTGGCCGAACCCGACCACCTGACCTTTATTGCCGAGAATGCAGAAACCATGTGGGATAAGCACTTTGTGCAAGTAGCCAACCTGGATATGGCGGCGCATTTGGACACTCTCAACGTAGGCGACCACGATGGCGATGCCGCCACGGCTGACGTTGCCATGGGCTTTTCCCCTATTGGTAACAGCGATACTTACTTTACCGGAAGCTACGATGGCGGTGGTTTTACCATCAGCAACCTGATGATCAACCGGCCCAACCAAAACTATGTGGGGCTGTTTGGCTACGTGCGTCAAGAAAATCAGGATACGGTATATGTGAAAAACATCACCTTTGAGGGCCCGCGTATTACCGGGGCTCAATACACCGGTACCGCCATCGGCTATGCCTATGCACGAAATGAGGTGCTAACGGTCGAAGACATTACGGTGAATGACCTTTTGCTTACATCAACCAAAACGACAGGTAATAATTACGGCCAAGTAGGTGGCGTGGTTGGACGAGCGGAAAGCTATTATGTGTCTAATGCGAGTAACAATGGCCAGATCATCCTCGAAAACCTGTCGGTGAAAGGGGAAATATTATTTAGTCACACCTCATATAATGCAGCTCAAATCGGGGGTGTTTTCGGTCGATTAGAAACGGCTACTAGTGACTATTCTACCAGAGAAAACAAGCGCACCTATGTCAAAAATGTTCGCTTTGAAGGCCAAATCAGTGGCGATTCAGACAATGGGTATCAAAAACATCCCTCCGAGATAGGTGGTATTGGATATTTTGTAGGACCCTTTGTAGATATTGAACAAGCCATTGTAACCAACACGACCATCTATTCAAAGGATAATGCCGGTGGTCTATTTGGGGAGATGGAGCACGGTAGTAAGATACACCGTTCAGGAGCAGAAGTTTATATCACTACCGATGGTAACACTACCCAAACACAAGTTGGCGGATTGGTGGGTTACGTAAATATGTCTAGCAATAATGTCGATTTCAATCGAACGTATTACCTCACCTCCATCACGCAAAGCTACACGCGGGGAACAATCGATAAGGCGTACCAAGAGGTTGGCGGAATTGTTGGTTATTTGGGCAACACATCTACCGACATAGAGTTCAAAATTGCAGATACCTACTCAACGGTCAATATTACCTCGCGGTACTACAATGATCGTGAATCCTCCCCTGCATACTACGACGAAGATAATCGGGATGACAACAACCCTACGCGGGGTTTGGGTGGTTTTATAGGGAGAGTATCTATAAGCAGCGATAATGATAATTATGATGCAACGCTGAACCTGAAACGGAACTTTGTGGGGGGTAACCTGCGCTATTATCACGGTCTGACTAGCTCAAGCACCGGTAATAGTGGCTTCATAGGCTATTTCTACGATTATGATAAATATTACACGGTGACCATAGATCAGGAGTACAATTACTGGGATTACAATCGCATGCATTTTGACCCAAAGCGTAAGGCGGATGCCATAGTGAATGATTACAGAAGTTCAAACTACAATGCAAATACGGGGATTGATTACAAATCACGCAATGAGCTGCAGGAGCAGGCGACCTTTAGCACCTACGATTTTGATGCAATCTGGGAGATGGACCAGACCGGCCTGGGCAATTACGGCTATCCCCGACTGCAGTGGGAGCTTGAGGCGGATGATACGCCAAACACCATTCCTTTTGCCGGCAGTGGCACCGAGGCTGACCCCTACCTGATCGAAAGCCTGGATGATTTTATCGCCTTTGGGGAGCTGGCCTATAAATACGATAATGCCCACTTTAAACTGACAACCGACCTGGACATGAGCCAAAGTCAGTACTGGGACCGCAGCGATGACGATGGCGACGGCCACCGGTACAACGACCCGAACGATGCCACAGACGCCGGCAGCAACAACGGCTGGCTGCCTGTTGGGAATAACTTCGACGACACCTGGTTTCACGGCCATTTTGATGGCGGCGGGCATACCATTGACGGGCTGCACCAGCGCACCGAAGACCGCTACTATGGAGGCTTGTTTGGCTACATGAAGGTAGCGGCAGATGATTCAGCCTCCATCAAGAACCTAAGCCTGACCAATGCTAATTTTGAGTTCAAGTGGTTCAATGGCTTACGAACAACGGGTTATTATTATGGTGGCATTTTGGGATTCGCTGATTATGAAGGTGCTGGTCTCGGTAGTGACAATCATAAGATTGTGCTCGACAACCTGTCGATTCAAGGAAGTCTTGTGGCAGGGAATCAAGATAAGAATTTGCAACGTGTGGGTGGTATAGTAGGTTATGGTGAGGGTGTAACACTTATTAACTTACGAGCCAATGTTAACCTTAGCGCAACAGGTCCTCAGTTAGGCGGAATCGTAGGCTATATGAATTATGGCACCATTACCGGCTCCTATGCAGAAGGTAGTGTGGTTCCAAATGAAGCCTATAACAATGGTTTAAGTGCAAGCAATGTGGGAGGCATCGGAGGTCAATTAGTGAATACGGATCTTGTAGAACAGGTAGGGGCCAACGTAACGGTCAAAGGGCCACAACGAGTCGGCTCGCTGTTTGGGAGTGCCTCCGTCACCAACATCAGAGATGTGTTCAGTACCGGCACCATCGAAATGACCCACACGAGTTCAAGCACCTCTTACAGTGATTACAGTGGTGGATTAATAGGAGATTTTGGCGGTGAACTCACCAACGCCTACCATAGTGGTAGGGTAGATAATCAGGAGTACGACAATTACTACGACGTTCTGTTTAGCTATGGAGACCCTGACATCTCCGGAGCCTTTTCCAATTACGATAGCACGGTTGCCGACTACCCCGACCTCGTGGTGGGCGAGATCGAAAACTATGCCTTGGTACAGACCGAATCGGCGCTCAAGGATATCCGTACCTATACGGCCGAACTTGAGGCCAACCTGCAACTGGGCTGGACAGCGTGGGATTTCCAGAACACCTGGTTCATGGACGGGCAGCAAAATGGTGGCCTGCCGATGCTTCGAAACCTGATCGACACGCAAACCACCCTTAACGGGCAGCCTGTGATTACGCGGCTGGCCAAGGAGTCGGTTACCATTACCCCGACCTTTATGGAGGGTAGCGACAGCCCCAGTGCGTATGGGGCGGTAATTAGCACCAACAGCACCCCTACGCTGGACAATGCGGTGGTGACCCTGATCCAACCCAACCGCGGCGATGCCCTGGAAGCCACCGGGCTCACCCCGGGCACCACCTACTACGTGGCCTCTTACAGCACGGTGGGCGGCACTACCAGCTACGGGCCGGCACTCAGCTTTACCACGAACCCCGCCGAGGCGCTGGATGGCGGCGGAACCGTTAACTTCCCGTACGAGATCAGCACCTTGGAGCAACTGGCCTACCTGGCACAAACGCCTGAGCTTTGGGGCAGTGTGGTCAAACTGACAGCCGACATAGACGCCGGCCCCACCCGATACTGGGACTGGAGCGATGACGACGGTGACGGCAACCGCTTTAACGACCCCAACGACCTGACGCTGGACGGCGAGAACAACGGCTGGCGACCTATTGCCCGAAACACAAGCACACCATTTACCGGTATCTTTGATGGAAACTACCACGCCATCAGCAACCTCTTTATCCAAAGCGATGAAAGTTACCTGGGGCTATTTGGTGTGGTGCAAGGCGCTACCATCAAACACTTGGTACTGCAAGACATTGATTACCGCCCGACCCAATTTAATGCTAGTGGTAATAATCAAATAGGCGGTCTGGCAGGTCGCGTTCAGCATAGCACGATCATAGAGCGGGTGTATGTGACCGGCCAAATGGGGCGTAATCCGGCCAATGCGGATGCGCTTTTCAATATCAGCGTTGGGGGACTTATTGGGTATGCGGACAACTATTCTGATGGCGACTCCATTAAGGTAAAACAATCTGGCGCGGTGGTTGATATTTCCGGCAGAGATATAATAGGTGGCCTTGTAGGCCATGCCGTAACAGCTGGTTATGGCTTAGAGGCTGAAGATGTGTACTATCAAGGCACCCTTACCTTGCACGGTAATAAGATGGGAGGCCTTTTTGGGAGAAGTTATTATGCAACGTATGTAAACAGAGCCTATGTGTATGTACAGTATGATCAATTCAAGCGAGCTGATGGTACGGCAGGGAACTATGACTATGCCGGGGGCTTAGTGGGTGATTTAGTACGGAGTAATGAGGCATCTGATTTCAAAAATGTGCTGGTGAATTGGAATCAGATCACCGGAGTAAGCCCGCGAGGAGATTATTTTGCTACATTCACAAACTACGATCCCACCAATGGGTATGAGGTGAGTGGTGAAGACCATGTTGGCCTCTTCACTCAGTCCAACTACACCAGCGGTGGCCGCGACTTCGACTTTACCGACACCTGGGACATGGACGCCGACTATAACAACGGCCGCCCGTACCTGTACTGGCAGCGTTTTGTGCCGGTCATTGAACAGGACGAGGTTGTAGCCACAGCACAGGGTGACAGTAAATTTATCGATGCTACCTTTACCATTGCCGGTGATGGAAACCCGGACTATGCCGGGGGGAAGAGTGCAGGCAACGACCAAAGCATCACCGAATACGGGATCGTGTTCAATGAAGTGGGCAACCCAAGCATAGTGGATACCACAACCACCGCTCAAAAAGTGGTAGTGAGCAGCAGTGCCACCGGGCAGGTAACGGTAAACAGCGACCCACTGCCGCTGGGCACCTACTACGTGCGCAGCTATGCCCGCAATCAGCAGGGGGTAGGCTATGGGCCGGAGCGCATTGTGAACATTACACCCTTCAGCGGCAGCGGTACCCTCAACGATCCGTATTTGGTGGATAATTTGGAGGCATTGCAATTTATTAATTCCAATCCAGCGCAGTATTACAATAAACATTACCGACAAGTGGCCAATATTGATGCCTCACCTACCGCCACCCTCAATGTAGGCGACCATGATGGCGATGCCGCCACGGCTGACGTTGCCATGGGCTTTTCACCCATTGGCAACACCGATACCTACTTTACCGGAACCTACGATGGCGGTGGTTTTACCATCAGTAACCTGATGATCAACCGGCCCAACCAAAACTATGTGGGGCTGTTTGGCTACGTGCGCCAAGAAAACCAGGATACGGTATATGTGAAAAACCTCACCTTTGAAAGCCCGCGTATTACCGGGGCTTCAAACACGGGTACGGCGGTTGGTTATGCCTATGCAGCCAACGAGGTGCTAACGGTCAAAGACATTACAGTGAATGACCTTTTGCTTACAGCGACAGAGACAAACGACGGTAGTCGCGGGAACGTAGGTGGCGTGGTTGGGCGTGCGCAAAGCTATTATGTGTCAAATGCGAACTACAACGGCCAAATTATCCTTGAAAACCTGTCGGTGAAAGGAGACATCCTCATCAGTCATCCCGATGAAAGTTCAGCGGGAGCAGGGGGTGTATTTGGTTATTTAGCTACAGCTGATAGTGACTATTCTACCAGAGATGACAAGCGTACCTATGTCAAAAATGTTCGCTTTGAAGGGCAAATCAGCGGTGATGTGGATAACGGGTTTACCGAGTATGTAGGAGATGTAGGCGGTATTGGGTATTTCGTGGGCCCTTTTGTAGATGTAGAACAGGCCATTGTAACCAACACCACGCTGTATGCCTATAATGATGCCGGTGGTTTATTCGGAATAGTGGAGCATGGTGTTGAAATTTACCAATCGGGCGCCGAAGTGTACATCACCACGGGTGCAGTAACCACAAGTCAATCAGATGTTGGTGGTCTTGTTGGTGAGGTAGATATGTATAGCAATAATGTCGATTTCAATCGAGCACGTTACTTCACCTCCATCACGCTGAGTTACGCGCGGGGAACGATCGACAAGGCGTACGAAAATGTGGGCGGAATTGTGGGTACTTTGAGAAATACAAGTACCGACATAGAGTTCAAAATTGTAGATACCTACTCAACGGTCAATATTACCTCGCGGTACTATAATGATCGTGAATCCTTCCCTACATACTACGACGAAGATGATCAGGATACGAACAACCCTACGCGGGGTTTGGGTGGATTTATAGGGAGAGTAAGTATAAGCAGCGATAATGATGGATATGATGCAACGCTGAATCTGAAACGTAACTTTGTGGGGGGTAACCTGCGCTATTACCACGGCATTACCAATACGAGTTATGACGGTTCCGGTAATAGTGGCTTTATTGGCTATTTTTATGGTGGAAACTCGGCATCTGGAGTAAGAATAGATCAGGAGCACAATTTCTGGGATATCAATCGCATGCATTTTGACCCGGCACGTGCTTCATCCGCTATTGTAACGGATTTTTACGCTGGAGACTATAATGCAAAAGAGGGAATAGATTATAAATCCCGCAATCAGCTGCAGGAGCAGGCGACCTTTAGCACCTACGATTTTGATGCAATCTGGGAGATGGACGAGACCGGCCTTGGCAATTACGGCTACCCTCGGCTGCAGTGGGAAGTCGAGGGGGATGATACGCCTAACACCATTCCTTTTGCCGGCAGTGGCACCGAGGCGGACCCGTATCTAATCGAAAGCCTGGACGATTTTATCGCCTTTGGCGAGCTGGCCTATAAATACGATAACGCCCACTTTAAACTGACAACCGACCTGGACATGAGCCAAAGTCAGTATTGGGACCGCAGCGATGACGATGGCGATGGCCACCGGTACAACGACCCGAACGATGCCACAGACGCTGGAAGCAACAATGGCTGGCTGCCTGTTGGGTTTATTGTTTATGGGAATGCAGAATACGACTCCTGGTTTCACGGCCATTTTGATGGCGGCGGGCACACCATTGACGGGCTGCACCAGCGCACCGAAGACCGCAACTACGGTGGGCTATTTGGCTACATGGAGGTAGCGGCAGACGATTCAGCTTCCATCAAGAACCTAAGCCTGACCAATGCCGATTTTGAGTTTCAGTGGCCCAATGGCTTACGAACAAGCGGTAGTTATTATGGTGGGATATTAGGATACGGCGACTACTCAGGGGATGACCTGGGCACTGAAAACCACAAAATTGTCTTAGACAACCTCTCAATACAAGGTACCCTGCTGGCAGGAGATGATAAAAATAGAATGGGGAATGTTGGCGGCATTGTGGGACAAGTGAACGGTGGTACCCTATCGAATCTTCGTGCTAACGTTACCCTAAACGCTACGGATACATATTTAGGGGGTATTATAGGCTATATGAATTATGGAACCATTACGAGCTCCTATGCAGAGGGTAATGTGGCACCAAATGAAGCCTTTAACGATGGTTCAAACGCAAGATATGTGGGAGGCATCGGAGGTCGATTGGTGAATACGGACCTTGTAGAGCAAGTGGGTGCCAATGTGGCGGTCAAAGGGCCTCAGTATGTCGGCTCGCTGTTTGGGGCCGCCTCGGTCACCAACATCAGAGATGTATTCAGTACCGGTTCCATCGAAATGACGCATACCAATTCATCGAACACCTATTACGAGAGAAGTGGTGGATTAATAGGAGATTTTGCCGGTGAGCTTACCAACGCCTACCACAGTGGTCGTGTAGATAATCAGGAGTACGACAATCGCGACGAAGTTCTGTTTAGCCATGGAGACTCTGACATCTCTGGAGCCTTTTCCAATTACGACAGCACGGTTGCCGACTACCCCGACCTCGTGGTGGGCGAGATAGAAAACTATGTGCTGGTACAGACTGAATCGGCGCTCAAGGATATCCGTACCTACACGGCCGAGCTTGAGGCCGACCTGCAGCTGGGCTGGACAGCATGGGATTTCCAGAACACCTGGTTTATAGACGGGCAGCAAAATGGTGGCCTGCCGATGCTTCGAACCCTGATCGACACGGAAACCACCCTTAACGGGCAGCCGATCATTACGCGGCTGGCCAAGGAGTCGGTTACCATCACCCCGACCTTTGTGGAAGGCAGCGACAGCCCCAGTGCGTATGGAGCGGTGATTAGCACCAACAGCACCCCTACGTTAGACAATGCGCTGGTGACCCTGACCCAACCCAACCGCGGCGATGCGCTGGAAGCCACCGGGCTCACCCCCGGCACCACCTACTACGTGGCCTCTTACAGCACGGTGGGCGGAGCAACGGCCTACGGCCCGGCACTTAGCTTTACCACGAAACCGGCTGAGGCCCTGGATGGGGGCGGAACCGTCAACTTCCCGTACGAGATCAGCAGCCTGGAGCAGCTGGCCTACCTGGCACAAACGCCGGAGCTTTTGGGCAGTGTGGTTAAGCTAACGGCCGACATTGACGCCGGCCCCACCCGCTACTGGGACTGGAGCGATGACGACGGTGACGGCAACCGCTTTAACGACCCCAACGACCTGACGCTGGACGGGGAGAACAACGGCTGGCGACCTATAGGGCGCAGCACAAGCACGCCATTTACCGGTATCTTTGATGGAAACTACCACGCCATCAGTAACCTCTTTATCCAAAGCGATGAAAGTTACCTGGGGCTATTTGGGGTGGTGCAAGGCGCTACCATCAAACAGCTGGTACTGCAAGACATTGATTACCGCCCGACCAAGTTTAATGATAGTGGTAATTCAAGTATAGGTGGGCTGGCGGGCCGCGTTCAGCATAGCACGATCATAGAGCGGGTTTATGTGACCGGCCAAATGGGGCGTAATCCGGCCAATGCAGATGCGCTATTCAATCAATTAGTGGGAGGCCTTATTGGTGAAGCGCGCAACTATAATAGTGGCCCAGCCATTCAATTACGGCAATCAGGCGCGGTGGTAGACATTGCCGGTAGAACAATGATAGGTGGCCTCTCAGGCCGTGCTTACACGGCTGGTAGGGGTTTACAGGTAGAAGATGTCTACTACCAGGGCACCCTTACCTTGCACGATAGTGACATGGGTGGTCTTTTTGGCTCAAGTTGGTACTCAACCTATGTAAATAGAGCCTACGTGTATGTACAGTTTGATCAGTTCAAGCGGGCAGACGGTACGCGCGGGAGCTATCAGTATGCCGGAGGCTTAGTTGGAGATATACAAAGCGGTAGGGAAGACGACTTTGAAAATGTTCTGGTGAATTATTATCGAATCACCTCTCTAAGTTATTATGCTGCGTATTTTGCCACGGATAGTTATTCCAACCCCACCAATGGTACTTATGATAGTAGTAAAGATGATGATCTTCTGTTCACCCAGTCCAACTACACCAACCGCACCTTCGACTTTACCGACACCTGGGACATGGACACCGACTATAACAACGGCCGCCCGTACCTGTATTGGCAGCGTTTTGTGCCGGTCATTGAACAGGACGAGGTTGTAGCCACAGCACAGGGTGACAGTAAATTTATCGATGCTACCTTTAGCATTGCCGGGGATGGAAACCCGGACTACGCCGGTGGGCTGAGTGCAGGCACCGACCAAAGCATCACCGAATACGGTATCGTATTCAATCAGGTGGGTAACCCGAGTATTGTGGATACCACAACCACCGCTCAAAAGGTGGTAGTGAGCAGCAGTGCCACCGGGCAGGTAACGGTGAGCAGCGACCCACTGCCTTTGGGTACCTACTACGTGCGCAGCTATGCCCGCAATCAGCAGGGGGTAGGCTACGGGCCGGAGCGTATTGTTAACATTACGCCCTTCAGTGGCAGCGGTACCCTCAACGATCCCTACCTGGTGGACGATATTGAAGACCTGGAGTATATGCACACCAACCCCGAGCAGTTCTTTTCTAAGCACTACCGGCAGGTGGCCAATATAAACGCGAGCTCAACCGCCTCCAGCAATAATGGGAAAGGGTTTGAGCCCATTGGCAAGAGTTCTGTGGCATATTTTACCGGAACGTATGATGGCAATGGTTTCAGTATCGATAATTTGACGATCAATCGGCCGGATGAGGATAATGTTGGGCTGTTCAGTTTCATCGTCCATGATAGCGGTGATGAGGGCCTGACCAAAGTGAAAGACCTGACCCTGCGCAATCCACAAATTACAGGAGATCAAAATGTGGCCCCACTTGTGGCTGGTATATACCACAATAATGTGAGTGAAGAGATCAAGTTTACGGGCATACATGTAGAGAACGCAGAGATAACAGCCGACAGCAAAGCCGGCGGCGTTTTTGGTGCGATCATGATACAGGGGGGTAAATCGGTAGGTAAAAAGGTGCTCTTACAAGACATTCACTTTACCGGCACCATAGACGGAGATAATGCCGGTGGGATCGCCTTCTATTTGTATGGTAAATTTATTGACATGGGCATTACGGTTAAAGATGCCACCGTTGATGTGACCTTTACAGACGATGACGATACAAGTTATGGTGCCTGGTATACGGCTGGAGTTGCCAGAACGGCCTATTTCACAACGATAGAAGATGTGGTGGTTACACGCCTCAAGAACCATCGCGCCTATGGGGTGGGCGGCCTGCTTGCATTTGGCTATCAAGGGACGCACATCAAGCGCAGTGGCGCCACAGTGGACGTTATTTTTCATGATTATGCAAATCAGGGTTTTGGTGGGGGCTTGGTCAGTCATTTAAGCACCATGGATAATAATTCGGAGACTGGTGTTGAGTTTCAAGCTACCGATGTGTCTATTGAAGAATCGTATGCCAGAGGCCGGTTTGTAGGGGCTAAAAGAAACGTTGGTGGCCTTGTGAATACAATTGTAAATGGAAGAAGAGCAAAAGCCCGAGATGTCTTCATTAAGAATAACTACGTAGATGTGGATATTACGGATTATTACTTCCATGAAGGCGCCGCACGCGGTTCATCCTTTTATGACGGTTACGGTACAGATTATGAGAATAAGACATCGAGACTCGGTGGTTTGATAGGAGTGATATTCAATGACAAAGCAGATAGATATAACTCAAGCTACTACAGAAATACGAAGCTAAATACGGGTGATAGACAACGCATTACCCTTTTGAACAACATCGTGAATGGTGAATTTGAGATGTACATTGGGCGTACCACAAGTAATAACGGAGGTTATGGCTGGGCGGGTAATGGCCTGCTGGTAGGGGGCAGAGATGTCGATTATAATGAGTCCACCTTTCCAGAGTACAAGGTGGAGGCCAACATTATCAATAACGAAAAGGTTTGGAATACAGACATTCTAGGCCGTTCAGATAGTTATGAATATGAAAATGGCATTTTCGAGGCAGACGTGTCAGATCCGGCAGAAATGCAGCAGCAGTCGTACTATGCGTATGGTGGCGGCACAAATTCTATCAATAGCAGTAGTGACAATTTCGATTTCACCAACACCTGGGTGATGGACCACTCCGGCCTGATCAACGAGGGCCGGCCTATGCTGAAATGGGAATATGAACGGAAAGGCAGCCCCTTAAATACCGATCCATTTGAGGAGGCCGGTACGGCTGACGACCCGATCAAGATCAGCTCGCTCGATGACCTCAAGGCCCTGATGGTGCTTCAGAAATACTGGAGGATCAACCATAGCAGCGGTTACTACTTTGAGCTCACCAATGACATTGATATGACCCCGACCCAATACTGGGACTGGAGCGACGACAATGGTGATGGCAACATCTTTAACGACCCGGAAGACCTCACTAGCGAGGGCAACAACGAGGGCTGGCGTCCTTTAGGCACCAGTAATCACGAATTTATAGGGCACTGGGATGGCAACGGCCATACCTTAACCGGCTTGCACATCAATATCCCAGACAAGAATGTAACTCACAACGGTATCGGCTTTATTGGTAGAACCCCCAATTACCAACCATTCAGCATACAAAACATGCATTTTACGGATGCGAAGATTTCCCTGAATGGTAAAAGCTTCAGAAACTATGAGTATGAGTCGATTGGAACCGTTGTGGGCCGCGTATATTATCAATATAACAGTTCCAGTTATACAGACCCTCCCTTTATTGACCAGGTAACGGTGAGCGGCAGCATTACCGGAACGGGCAAGGAAGGTTATGTTGGCGGAATTGGCGGAAACTTACGTGCTACAAATATCACCAACAGTGGTGCAAAGGTAGAGATACAGCAGGTTGAAAACTACATCGGCGGTTTGGCGGGGGGATTGACTTACCCGCATGCCCCTATAGAAAATGTATATGCCCATGTGGATATGCGTGATGTGGGCGCTGATGGATCGTATGTATATGCTGGCGGGTTATTTGGGAGTATAACCGGTGATGATGATGAAACCTGGGCAGCGGATGTAAACAAAGCGTTTAGCAGCGGAAATATTAACATTGGAAAATCTGGATATGTAGGCGGCCTTGCGGCTTACTCCGGTTATACCGACTGGACCGATGCATACAGTACGGTGAACATTACGGTGAATGACAATACGAATACCTCTTTTAATGAATATTCCGGCGGCTTATTTGGCTTTTTTAATGGTAACCAGAATTATCGCTCAAATCTGAAGAATGTATATTACAGCGGCCGCCTGAAAAATCAGCGCGTTGATAATACCTACGATGGTGGCTGGTATGGCCGGGATTCTTATAGAGGTGCCATCGAAGGTGTGGTCTACAACAATGAGCTCGACGACCTGGACGGTACATCTGATGAGCAATATGGAGCAGCTTGGGGCAGAACCACCGCTCAGCTGCGGGCCGATAGCACCTATGGCAGCTTTCTGGCCAACCAAGACCCTGCCGAAACGCCATGGGATTTCAGTGAAACGGGCCCGTGGACCTTTGCGCCAGACTCAGCCGACTTCACCCATGGTGGACTGCCATACCTTAAGGGCCTTGACAAGGTGAAAGCTGAGCCGGTCATAGCCCTTCGCAGCCCCGGGCTCATCACCGATGTAACAGCGGATATGGGAGTAGAAATTGTAACTGACGGATTTGATGCGCTTACCGAAGCGGGCTTCATCTGGTCGGATGATGGGACGCAGCTAAACAAAGCAGACGCGGCGAACATAGAAACCTTTACCGAGGTGGCCGATACGGTACGTATTGACCATACCATAACCGGACTGGAACGCAATAAGGTGTATTACGTGCGCGCATACGCTGAAAACAGGCAGGGACTGGCCTACAGCGATACCCTGATGTTTTCTACCAAGCCCTTTGCGGTTGATCCTAATGATCCTACTCTGTACCTGATACAAAACAAGGAGGACCTGCATCGCCTTACCAATATGAGCGACTACTGGGATGAGGATTTCAAACAGACCGCCGATATTGCCTTTACCTCAGCCGATTTTGAAGATGGAGGGGTGTTCTACAATGAGGGTGACGGCTACGAGCCGATTGGTAACAAAACCACTCAATTTACCGGCTCCTATGATGGTGGCGGCCATGTGATTGACAGCTTACAAATTTTGCGGGACGCGAATACTACAAACACTGCTACCAACTATGTAGGATTATTTGGATATACCTATGATGCTACCATCAGGAATTTAGGTGTCATAAATGCCCAGGTTAGTGGTTATAGTGATGTTGGAATCGTGGCCGGAAGGACTTCGTACTCCGCCAAAAAAGACTCTGCCATGATCAGCCGCGTGTATGCAACCGGTACGCTCACGGCCAGGCAACGAGCAGGAGGTTTAATTGGAAAAACGATCATGTCTCCGCCCAACGATAAACCCCATATCTATGAGGTGTTCAGTGATGTGCAAGCCACAGGATCTGGCACCGGCAACAACATTGCCTCTTTGATCGGCGAAAATGATTTGAACATCAAATACGCCTACGGCCTGGGTTCTGTCACGAACGGTGGAACACGTGGGATGATATCAGGTAATTATGACGGATTCCTCGACCGCGTGGTCTCTTTCGTGACCGTAGATGGCGGTAATGATGATCCGACCGGAGTGGCGTATGACAACCGTGCTGAAGCTTCTATCCGCAACAGTTTATACAATACAGATCTGGCTGCGGTTGGGAATTATGGACCCGGAACGGTCGAAAATTATGAGGGCCTCCCCACCGATTCACTCAAAATGACGACCGTATATGAAGAACGCGGCTGGGATTTTGAGAACCGCTGGTATATTGACGGTGTGAATAACGAGGGCTACCCCTACTTCCGCTGGCAGCCCATACCGCTTACCTCGCGGCAGCCTGTATTTACCAACATAACCAATGCGGCGGCTGAGGTGAGTTCTGAGGTGGTGACGGACGGCGGCGAAACGGTAACCGAGCGTGGCTTGGTATGGACAGAATTAAGCAATGGACTGCCCGTACTGGGTGATGAAAATGTGCAGGCGCACACTATTGAAGAAGAGGGTGTGGGATTAATAAGCCATGAGCTAACCGGACTTGCCCCGTTTACCGACTACATTGTGCGTGCCTACGGTACCAATGTTGAGGGTACCTTTTACAGTGAGCCCGATACCCTGCAAACCCTGCCATTTGCCGGTAAGGGTACAGAGGAGAGTCCGTTTCTTGTGGGTACGGTACAGGAACTTTATTACCTGAGTCAGGCGAGCCATTTGTGGGATGCGGTTTATCTGCAAACCAATAACATTGAAATACCGGATGAGGCCTACGAAAGCGGCGGTCTGCTTTACGATGGTGGTAAATTCTTTAGCCCCATTGGTACCGAGAGTGTGCCATTTAGCGGAAGGTATGACGGAAATGAATTTGTGATCGATAATCTGAAGATTGACCGGTCATCTGCCGATTTTGCAGGCTTGTTTGGTTACACAGATGGTGCATTTATTGAGAATATTGGCATACTCAATGCTACCATCAAAGGAGCAGACTTTGTTGGCTCCCTTATAGGATATCTGGATAAAACCGGTGGTGCAACAGGCGATACTCTGCAAACCTCGTATGTGAAACAAAGTTTGGTTCAGGGTAATAATAACGTTGGCGGCCTGGTTGGTTACGCTAATGAGTCTGCTGTAATACGTGATGCCTACAGTCAGGCTGTTGTTAAAGGAAATGAAAGTGTGGGTGGCCTGGTCGGTTATAGCCACCACCGATCGGGTACGGCAGACCTGCCTGAGATCAGTAATACCTATGCCGTGGGTACTGTAGAAGCCAATAATCTGTTTGGCGGCTTAGTGGGTAATCATGCGCCTGGTGGTACCTATCAAAATTCTTACTATAACACCGACAGTACAAGTGTTGGACATGGTAACGCAGACCCGGAAGGGATAACGGGATTGCCAAGCGGCGCTTTCAGTGATGCGCAAACCTTAATTGATGCCGGCTGGAATTTTGATAACATCTGGGGGGTAGATAGCTTTAATAATGGTGGATATCCGTATTTTATCTGGCAGTATGGCCTGCTGGTTTCTGATCCACAGCTTGATGATGTATCAACCTCAAATATCAGGCTAACCTCAAGCCTGGCTAATGACGGGGGAGACCCTGCCACGGAAGTGGGTTTTGTTTGGGGTGCAGGAGCCGGAGCATTCCCCGACCTTGAAACCAACGACGGACTGGTAGTACTGCAAGATTCCTTGCCGGGTATTGGCGATAATTTTGAATCTCTACTGGACGGATTGCCTGAGGTGGATTTCATTGTGGTACGCTCGTACGCAAAAAATAGTACAGACACCACCTTAAGTGGAAACAGACTGATAGAATTGTTGCCATTTGAAAATGGAGACGGCTCGGTTAGCAGCCCGTACGAAGTGGCAAATCTGAATGAGCTGAGATACATTGCTGAAAACCCAAGCTTGTGGGATGACCATTTTGTGCAAACCGCAGATATTGATGCCTCTGTTACAGCCGGATGGGATGATCAGGATCAAAACGGGGACGGTTTTGCCTATAACGACCCGGATGATGGAACTGATCAAGCGGGCAGTAATGAGGGATGGTTACCAATAGGTTCATTCGATAATCCATTTACCGGCAGTTACAATGGTAATGGCTTTGTGATTAACGAGCTGAAGATTACACGGCCAAGGGAAGATTATGTTGGCCTGTTTGGCGTGACCGATGGGGCTGATATTTCAAATATTGGCCTCTATGACGCGAATATTGCTGGTCAGGATTATGTGGGCGGTATTGTGGGCCATCACGAAAAAGAGGGTGGTGAAACTGGAGGAAGGTTATCGCAGGTATTTTCAGAAGGTGATTTTGCTGCATCAGATATTATCGGCGGCCTTGCAGGTAAACTGGGTGACACCGGTGTGATCGAGAACTCCTATTCAACTGCCGTAGTAAGCGCCAGTACCAGCGTAGGTGGGTTGGTAGGAATTATTGAAAATAACGCAGCTACGCCCGCAACTACGTTACGCACCAGTTATCATGCGGGTGAGATGCAGGGCCCAACAGATAGCAGGGGTGCTTTGGTTGGCGCGCAAACAGGAGATGCCGATGCGACCTATGAAACACTCTATTTTAATAAGGAAATTGTTGCGCAAGGCACCGGTACTAACTTTAGCCTTCCGGCTGAAGAAGTGACGGGTTTAACGGCCGATTCGCTGCGTATGGTTGCATCTATTGACACAACCTTCTGGGATTTTGAGAGCATATGGTCGATCAAAGTTCCCGAAGTGGACAGGGTTTCCTCGTATCCATACCTGGTAAACAGTACGTTGCCGGTAAGCCGCCTGCCGGGCCTTGTGGATAATATACCCCCGGCTTTGATTGCCACCATGCCGGCTAACGGTACCACGGGGGTATCGGTACGCCCAACCCTGACGGCATTATTTGATGAGGAGATCAAGCCATTTATTGGTTCGGTTTATTTATATAAGGCGAGTGATGGACCGGGTAACAGCGGGGCAGAACTTATAGAGCGCCTAAATTTAAATACGGAGAGTACGGAATATATCTCTGCGGTAAATTACAATGGCGAAACCCAATATGCCTTTAGCTTTACCCCAACAGATGACCTGGAATATGGAGCGAATTACTACATACAAATTGAAGAAGGGCCGATCATTGATACCTCCAATAATAAGTTTCCGGGTATCACAGGCAGAACCTGGAGCTTTAAAACCACGCACTTTGTAAATAGCACAATAGCCCATGTAGATGGTTCTTCGTTTAATGCTGACAGCCTGGGAATGGAGTTCCAGGAAGATAGCCTGCTAACGATGAGGCTTATCAATAAGAATGCTGAGCTTGATGGCAGTCAGTATGATCTGACTGATACCGGAGCAGATTCATCTTCTACATTACGAATGGAATTTACCGTGGCAAAATATGAACCCCATGCGCTGTTGGGTTCTGCAACTAATATATCCTGGACATCAAGCATAAATAATCAGGCTTGTTCCGGTTATACCTGCTGGGATGTCGTGGTTGAGGCAAACCCGGCTGAAGTATTTGCCTATATGAATGAAGATGGCAGCGTGCCCGACACATGGCCGGGAGACCGCGTGGCTACGCATCACTATCAAAGCAGCCTTGCTTTAACCATGGATGATTTGAGCAGCATGACAACAGATATGCAGAACAGATTGAAAGGCTCCTACTTTATGACTGATGCGCAGGTATATGGGCAGCCGTTGTATGTGGATGCAGGTGACCCGGGCCGTAAGGGAGATTATATATCTATGATCCTTGCTTCGCCTCACTTTAGTGCGCCGAATGTAGAAAATGAAGGGTTCTTTGAAGCTAAATTGCCTAAGGGTTTACTTCAAAGCTGGGGTATTAGTGCTGTTCGTTTGGACGGTGCATTCCGCAATACGGAAACGGATGAACTGTTTGAAGATATAAGCAGCAGGGTGCAGGTGCTTGAAAAAGGTGGCGCCCTTCTGGCCATGGATGTCCACTACTCAGAAGGAGCTGTTGAGATAAATGCCACAGAGAGTGAAGTTAGTGGAGATGTGGCAGGGCCTCAGCTAAGTGAAAATGATCCGTTTGTACCGGTCGACGATACCACGGATGTGTTGCTAAACAGACTGCTTGAGGTTACGTTTAATGAAACGATATCACCCTATGCAGGGAATATCACGCTTCATAAAACCTCTGATGACGCAGTGGTAGAAGCAATTGACGTTACATCAGAAGCTATTGTAGTGAAAGATTCGGTGGTAACGATCAATCCTGCCGATGATTTACTGCCAAATACATCCTACTATGTTCTGATAGACAACGGCGCCTTCACGGATGAGGCAGGTAACCTGTATGCCGGCTACACCGATACGAACACCTGGAACTTTACGACCGGAGAAAATGCGGACAATACCGCACCTAACTTAGTAGCTGAAAATCCTCTTACGCCGGCTAATGGTGCCGAAAGTATTGATGTAGTACCCTCTCTTACGCTTGTGTTTGATGAACCGATCGTGATAGGAAATGGTTTGATCTCTTTCTTTGATACCACCGGTACGGCTAACGTAAGTTTTGAGTTGAGCACAGATGGTGTGGAGGTGGTTGATGATACGGTATTAACCGTGGCTGTTACCGATTCGCTGACCGAAACTATGCCGTATTATGTGCAGATTGAAGAAGGTGCGGTTACGGATAAGGCGGGTAATAAATTTAGCGGTATCACGGATGATACGACCTGGACCTTTACAACATTGACCTTTGATTCGGATGGCGATGGCGTACCGGATGATGTTGAGGAAGAGCAGGGCACGGACCCCGAAGATGGCGGTGATGCCAAAGATTCCGACGGTGACGGCGTGCCGGATCATGTGGAAGAAGAAGATGGGACCGACCCTGAGGATGGCGATGACTATAAAGACAGCGACGGGGACGGGATTCCGGATTATGTGGAAGAGCAGACCGAAGGGCTGGACCCGAATGACGGGGGCGACGGAGATGACTCTGATGGCGATGGTGTGCCAGATTCGGTAGAAGAAGAGGAGGGCACGGATCCCGAAGACGGAGATGATTATAAGGATAGCGACGGCGATGGGGTGCCGGACCATGTGGAGGATAACAGCAAAGATACGCGGGCCCCGCAGCTGGTGAGCGAAGGCGGGTTGAGTCCGGCCAATGGGGCGGATAGCGTGAGCGTGCGTCCGGTACTGGAGCTACGCTTTGATGAGTCGGTGCTGGCCTCAGTGGGAATGCTGAGCGTGTTTGACAGCACGGATACGGCGATCAGTGAGGTGGATGTGACAAGCGGTAGTGTGACGGTGGTGGGCGATAGCCTGGCGCGTGTAAGCTTGGCGGATACGCTGATGGCGGGCAGCCGATACTATGTGCAGGCCGACTCGGGATCGTTTGTAGACCTGGGCGGTAACCCGTTTGCCGGTATCAGCACAGACAGCAGCTGGACCTTTACGACCATAGCCGGGGATGTGGATTCTGACGGTGATGGAGTAACCGATGAGCAGGAGCAGAAAGATGGGACTGACCCTGAGGATGGCGATGACTATAAAGACAGCGATGGTGATGGCGTGCCGGATACGGTAGAAGAAGAGCAGGGTACGGACCCCGAAGATGGCGGTGATGCCAAAGATTCGGATGGCGATGGCGTACCGGATCATGTGGAAGAAGAAGACGGTACCGACCCTGAGGATGGTGACGATTATAAAGACAGCGACGGCGATGGAATCCCGGATTATGTGGAAGAGCGAACCGACGGGCTGGACCCGAATGACGGGGGCGACGGAGACGACTCTGATGGCGATGGTGTGCCGGATTCGGTGGAGGAAGAAGAGGGAAGTGACCCGAACGATCCGGACGACTACCCCGACAGTGATGGCGATGGGGTGCCGGATTATGTGGAGGAAGAAGACTTTACAGATCCTGATGATGGCGATGATTTCCCGGACAAAGATGGTAATGGCTCGCCGGATTACCTTGAGGACAGGTTCAATATTACGACATCAAAATTGAGTTCTTGGGTAGCCAAGCAATCAGGCTATATAGACACGCTGGAGGTAGATGGTGGTTTAGCGCCTGTAAGTTGGAGTGTGATAGGTTCATTGCCTGAAGGGCTTACGATGAACCAGCAGGGGGTTGTTTCCGGAACACCGCTAGCTGCATCAGAGTATCAGGTGCAGGTTAAAGCAGAGGACGCCAGGGGTGTTTCTGACAGCCTGAAAGTGGCTCTGCGCATCGATGCACCTGAACTTAGGCTGCAGTGGATATCTTCGCCTCCTTCTGAAACACAAGCTGGAGAGTATATAGATTCACTGCAATTCAGAGTAGTTAATCAGTATGATTCTCTTGTAACTTGGTATGATAAGCAAGCATATATAACTATTACAGAAGGCACGGGTGGTGAACGCGCTTTTGATGCCAGATTAAAAGGAGATACGTTATCAGTGCCCCAAGATGGTATTTACAGATTCGATAATATCATAATAGAGAGAGCCGGTATCGAATATACGCTTACTGCATTGGCTGACTCAGTAATTTCGGACACATCTAATGTATTTACCATTAACCCCGGGCCTCCATACCAAACAACATTCGAAACTTCTGAGGTTGAATATGATTCATTAATGACTTCAATGGCAGCTAATTCGCAACTACCGGAATATGGTGGAGCAAGCTCGGCTAATCAAAAAGCTTCACAGGAAAGCAGGCTAAATGGTGCTCGAATTGCAGGTATTGTTGCAATCCTTGATGAGCATGGAAACTTGACCAGCTATTCAGAAGGAGATACAGAAGTTAGACTAATGGATGATTCTGAAACAGGCCATTTCTATGAGGCTGCTGTAGATATTGAACCTATCAATTCTACATTGATTGAGAAGAATAAGACTCACAGCCAGGTATTTTATGAGGATATAGTGCCGGGTGTTAAGTACATAGGACTGGAGCCGACTCCACCCTCCGGAGCAAGGCCAATTCTTGGTTCTGAAGATATTCAGGTTCTGATTAGTCGCCCGGATCGCTTAAGCACAGAGCGTGAAATCATTAATTCGCAAATGAATACACGCGAATTTCTAACGATTAAGCTGGTTTCTGATGATGATCAGGAAGCGTATGCACAGTATCCCGGTGTGCCTGTTTTCTTGGAAAGCTCATCAGGTCGCCCATTTTACACAAGCCCAACCGGTGAGCGCACCGTTTCAAAAGTTATGATACCGCCTGCTGACCATGACATCATTGTGTACTATGAGTCTGATGCATTAGGCGTAGATACCTTAAAGTATAGTACCAATGCTCTTGGCGAGCAGCGAATCACCGAGCAACTGTTTGTGGTCAACCCGGGTGGGGTAGATCTTACTGCATCTAACGTGGAGCTAAGTGATGTAATACTTGGTGAGGATATATCGCTTAAGGTGTCCTTAATGGATAAAGATCGAAATATTATACTGGGTGGGGCTACCAAGCTGTCGGCGGCGGTCGTGGGAGGCGCTAATACAGATATTGACATTAGCGCGTTCATTGAGACTGATGACGGGCATTATCTAGCGACATATACCCCAACAACGGCCGGTGTAGATTCTATAGAAGTGAGCTATGATGGGCAGTCACTGGAAAGCTCCCCGTATGTAGCTTCTGTATTGAATACGCAACCAGGGTCTATACAGATTGTATCAGGTGATGGCCAAACCATTTTACCTACCGATACAACAAGGGCGCCACTGGAAGTGGTAGTATACGATGAAAGTAATCAGCCTATGCCCGGGGTTACAGTTAGGTTCAAGCGGCCAGAATCCCCTCGGTCCTCCGTTTATGGGACTGTTATTAGCCCTGAGGTTGTAACCGACAGCAGTGGCATGGCCGGCACGCTATTAGTAGCTGGGGAAAAAGCGGGTGAACTGTCCATAGAGGCAGATGTGTTAGGGTTAGATACACTTAGCTTCACAGCCACGATAGAAACCTGCAGCGACCTTGCCAACACGTGGTGTGGGCCCTATAGGTACGCGGTGGAGGTTTCTGAGGCTACGCCGATGGCTGGGGATTCGGTGAGGGTTGCGGCCCA